>NZ_JBHTKJ010000001.1:0-243874 GCF_042675965.1 Virgibacillus byunsanensis
ATTCCGTTCTGGCGCGAGTTTATTCCGTTCTGGCGCGAGTTTATTCCGTTCTGGCGCGAGTTTATTCGGATGGGTGCAGGCACCATCCGAATAACTTAAAAGTCGGCACCCCATATGGGATGCCGACTTAATTATTGTTTAGTTATTTTTGTCTTTATTTTTACCTTTTGCTTTACCTTGTGATCCCATTACTACTTCTTCGATTTCATTACCAGCATAATCTACTGCAATAACGGTTACGAGTTGGCTTGGGTGTATATCCGTTAATTCATGTTTTGTTTCTCCGTTAACATAAGGAGATTCCAGAACTGATTCACCGTCAACTAAAACATCCCAAGAAGCAACTCCGCTCCCATCGCCATCATCCACTTCTACAGTAACCTCTCTGTCTCTTCGGTTAATTTCTGAATCCACTTCTGGCACCGTAGTATCAAGTAATACCGGCAGTTCTAATGACTGACTTTCTGCTCCTTCAAAATCAATTACACCTTCTGCTTGCAAGTAGTATTGACCCTCAGGTGCTGGTTTTCCCTCGATTGTTCCATCCCACGACCAATCACCACTCAAAGTATACATTGGACCGAATCCACTATCATAGAAATTTTTTCTAAGGAATTCTTCTTCTGTTAATGTACGGACTAGATTTTCGTCTTCATCCAATACGTTGAAGCTCATTTCTTTTGCATTTCTCAGGAAGGACAAGATCATCAGCGCGTCATCTTGTGTACCATCTCCATTTGGTGAAAATGCAATTTTTTCAGGATCAATTGCACCAGTTGCTAAGTCTTCACCAAGAAAACCATAACTTCCTCCGCCAAGATCTGTTACCACACCAGTGTAACCGTAATATGTCATTGGATCCCACATTGGTGTATCAAAGATTGGTGCATCATCCCATCCACCTTTGAAACCAACATATGGAACATTCAACTGTGGGTTGGTGTCAGATGGATCTGTTAATGTTACAAACCCTTCTAACCAGTATCCGTTTTCGAAATATGATTTTAATGATGCATCCCAATCACTTACATCAATTGTTACATCGATTGTAGTTGAACCGTTTGCTGGTACTTCTACTGAGCTTACTGACTCACCGTTGACGGTTGCTACATCACCTAGATCTAATGCTCCAAATAAGTTGGGTGCAGTAACATAGATACCTGCGTTTACTGGCGTATCTGTTTGAGCATTCGCCTCCACATCATACGTAACAGCTTCATCTGTGAAGTTTTCAACTGTCAATTCAAATGATACTTGATTTTCTGTAATTTCTTTCAACGCTACTTTTGCTTCGTTGGTTTCTGATTCCGTTACCATTACTGGTGTTGATAATGCTGCATGCAGCTGCATTAAACCAGCACCTTGTCGACGCGGTGAAACTGGTGCGCCTTGGAAATCTACTTGATCTGATGTATTCATTAGTAGATTTTTTGTTCGTAATACACGATCTGCATTTTCATAACCAAATTCTTCATCAATACGTTGCATAACAAGTGCACCACCACCTGAAACGTGAGGAGCAGCCATTGATGTACCACTCATTAAGCCGTATTCATCATTATTTAATGTTGACATAATTTGTCCACCTGGTGCGGTGATTTCTGGTTTGAAATCAAGGTTTGGCGTTAATCCCCATGATGTGAACGCACTCATTTGTCCTGCTGATGGATTAGCAATCGTTGTCGAGTCACCGTTAAATGTTACGGATACTGTCTGTCCATCTAGTAATGCTGCAGCAAGTGCGTCTCCATCACTTTTTAACATGAACAATTGTGGAATTACAATCGCGGGATCTGTCGCCATGCTGACAAGTCCGTCTGTATTATTGTAAATGAATATACCTGCTGCACCTGCTTCTTGTGCGTTAAGAGATTTATCGACAAAAGGATATTCTCCTCGTTGAACAAGTGCATATTTCCCTTCAAAATCTTTCCCTTCAAAATCAGCTGGTGCTCCAAGCCCTGCTTCTACAAGCTCATATGAAGATCCATCTGTAGGTGGCGGGGTCTCTCCTGCTGATAGGAAAGCAGCAGAATCTACTTCACCATTCAGTTCAAAGTCAACCGCTTCCACTTCCATAAATGAATTTTCATAGGATGCTACTTGCGTAGAGTCATAGGATACACCTGGTGATCCACTTACACCATAATCCGGATTAGATGCATATGGATAGAAGTAACCATCACCAAACAATGCAGAGTTCCCAGCTGAGATCGACATTAACACGCCGTTATCGACAGCACGGGAAACAGCCTGTTGCTCTGGTGAGTCCTCGTCCACAAAACCAGCTGTTGAACCTAGACTCATGTTCAATACATCAACACCTAGTTTAATAGAATCATCAATTGCTTTAATATAAATGTCACCATAGGTTGTCTGTACTTCCGGATTATTACCAAAAACTTTTAAAGCAAGTATTTGTGCTTCTGGTGCTATACCAGTAATACCACCATTGGCTTCATCACCATTTGCTCCAACCGTTCCCGATACGTGCATACCGTGCATCGATGCACCTGCAAAGTTTTCTGTGATTTCGTGGTCTTCATCCATATAGTTGTAGCCGTAAGGAACTTTTTCGGTATAAAAAAGACCTGGCAAGTCTTCCTCACCGATAGTTTCATTAACGGTCTCTTCGGTTAACGCTCCTGTGGTATTTTCGGAAAGGACCATGTCACGATGAGTAGGATCGATTCCGGTGTCAATAACACCAACAACCATACCTTCACCTTTATATCCGTAATCTCTCCAAGCCTGTTGAGCTTCAACCAAATCTTTACTGTAGGTCATATCTGGTTCAACTTCAGGCCGCTGGTATTCATTGGCGACATGTACCGTCTTGACGCCTGAAATACTCTTGATGTTTTCAATATCACCTTGTTTTACATCTGCACTGAACCCATTTACTACAGATGTAAACTCTTGATGGTATTTTGCATTTACATTTTTGCCTTTCATTTTATCCTTTACTGCTTTTTGCTTTGCCTTTGCTGCATTATTAAAATTTTTCTTTTCCTTTTTACTGAGATCTCCAAATTTAACGCCTCTCTTCGTAGCATTTTCAATAGGAGACTCACCTTCCATTTCCACAATTACTCTTAGTTCTTTATTCGGATCTGCTGTTTCTTTTAATTCTTCAGGAATAGTGTTAGGTTTCTTGGGTGCAATCTCCGGTAAGGATTGATTCATTGCAAATGATGTGTTTCCGAGAGCAAGTAAAAACACTACTAAAATTACTGCAATTCTCTTAAACATATATTGCCTCCTTATTAATATTTAAACTGCATGATCGAACCGTCCCCCTCCCCCTGAACGAACTAAGACTAATTATTCAGTTACATTGATTTTATCCAAAATCTAGTAATTGGACTAGCATCAAAAGTCATGGTTAGAATGTTTTATATTTTCTGTCCTTTTTGATTAAAACGGTTAAGTCGACTTTTTTACTAAGCGGATAGACCTATTTTGAATAAAAACAGATTTTCGGTTGGGAATAATAGATGTTTTGGAAGAGGAATGGTAGTTTTCTTTTTTAAGAAAATGCGTAATATAATTTATAACCTTAATGATGTATACTTCTGTTGTGGTGGCGCGGGGTTCATGGGACATGGTGCGAGTTTCAGGGGATGTCGCGCGGGGGTCTTGCGATGGCGCGCGAGTTTCTTGCGATGTCGCGCGGGCTTCATGCGATGGCGCGCGAGTTTCTTGCGATGGCGCGCGGGGGTCTTGCGATGGCGCGCGGGCTTCTTGCGATGGCGCGCGGGCTTCTTGTGATGTCGCGCGGGGGTCTTGCGATGTGGCGCGGGATTCTTGCGATGGCGCGCGAGTTTCTTACGATGTCGCGCGAGTTTCTTGCGATGGCGCGCGGGGGTCTTGCGATGGCGCGCGAGTTTCTTGCGATGGCGCGCGGGTTTCTTGCGATGTCGCGCGGGGGTCTTGCGATGGCGCGCGAGTTTCTTGCGATGGCGCGCGGGCTTCTTGCGGTGTCGCGCGGGGGTCTTGCGATGTGGCGCGGGCTTCTTGCGATGTCGCGCGGGGGTCTTGCGATGGGTGCAGTGCACCATCCCATGAAAAAAAGATTTTCTGCTTGGCAGAAAATCCTCTTATTGGTTCCGTACCTTTTTTGTGAATAAACGTTTTACTGTATCTGTGACTGGTTTTTTTCCGCCCATGACTAGCCCGGCTAGTTCGGCGAAGATATGTAGTAGTACTATCACGAAGAATGTGATGATTAAAGAAAGTGTCATGGAAGCATTGGAAAACAGGATGGCCATTATTCCGAATAAGGCGCTGAATCCATAGATAATCAGGACTGTTTTTCGATGACTGAATCCTGCTGCTAGTAGCTGATAATGGATGTGTTTATTATCGGCGAGCATGATGTTTTCTTTATTATATGCCCTTCTGACAATTGCAAATAGCGTATCAAATATTGGGACTGCTAGGACGACAACAGGTATGACAAAGCTGAATAACGCTATGTTTTTAAACAATCCTAAGATGGATATGACTGCGATCATATACCCAAGGAAATTGGAACCTGTATCCCCCATGTATATTTTTGCCGGATAAAAATTGTGATACAAAAAGCCGAGGTTCGCACCAATTAGTACGATACATAAGTATGCGGCCATTAGTTGCACATCAATAATTGACATGATGAAAATACTTGTTAATGCAATTGTTGTTACTCCTGTTGCCAGGCCGTCCAACCCATCGATCAAATTGATTGCGTTTGTAATGCCTACTACCCATAAGACAGTAACGAGCACACTTACAAATCCTAGATCAACCATTCCAATAATTGGTAAGGTGATCCGTTCAATGATAAGCCCAGATGAAATAAGGAACGAAGCTGCAATCAGTTGACCGGACAATTTTACAACCGGTCGAATTGTATAGCGGTCATCCAATGCACCTGTGATTAGGATGACAATTGCACCGAGCATTATTTCTGGTAAATGGGGATGGCTTGGCTGCAAATAAAGTGCACCTAAAAAAACACCAAGAAAAATGGCTAGTCCACCTAACCTTGGTGTCACTTTTGTATGTATTTTTCGGTAGTTGGGCAAGTCAACTGCGCCCCACTTAATCGCGATTTTTTTGACGGGATATGTTAGTAGGAATGATGAAACGAGCGCTATTGCAAATGCGATAATTAAATCCGTATAATTAAACATAAAATTCTCCTACAAGTCAGTGATGATATTCCATGATGTAATTTCAAATTTCAATCCAATGTAATTGCCTTAAATTATACCGAATATATAGGTACTTAAGCAACTATATTCGACAGACTTTGAAATAGGTAGTTCCAATCACGTTCATTTCAGACTTCCTATACCCTTCATAATAAATGTGACTGTTTGTTTCATTTCCATTTCATCATCCCATTTTCGATCAGGTTGAATGATGAAACGAGTAATCATAAATCCGATAATGGGTGGTATAATCATGCGTATTAATGTCTCGTTTGGAAGGTCTTGTATATCGCCCTTCTCTTTATAAAAATCAAGTGCTTTGTTGAATGCGGGATATACTTTTTCGATAAAAGTATCCTTATATGTTGATTGGATTTCCGGGTGAAACGCTAATTCCTGCAGCAGAATTTTTAACATTGGTAAATTGGCTTGTGCAAATGCAAAGCGATTTTTAATAAATGTATATAATAAGTCCTCGAAATGTTCATAGTCTTCCCGAAACACTTGATCGACCAATTTATCAGCGAAAACGGGTGCGGAAAAACTGGTGATAACCGGTGTGACAATTGTGATGAGCAGATCTTTTTTGGTGCGGTAATGGCGGAAAATCGTGCCTTCAGCAACACCAGCTCGTTTGGCTATTTCGCTTGTGGATGTGTTGTAGTAGCCTTTTTCGGAAATAATTTCGATAGCCGCTTCGATTATTTTTACTTGTTTGGCTGTCATATTTTCTTCTTGACTGAGCGTTTCCACCATTTGATGGAGCGGTGTTTGATCTATTTCTGACATGTTTATTTCCCCCTAAGCGTTGATTCCCATTTATAGCTTTCGGTGCCGCTTCAGAGCTAGGATATTCAGCAGTATGAATACAAATGAAAATCCAATTAAAATACCGATGTCACCCATCACATTGGATAGGTTTTCACCGCGTATCATAATTTCTTTTAATGCATTGGCCCCGTAAGATAGTGGCATTATTTTCCCAATCGCATCAAGCCAGGCTATGGACTCTGTATGAAAGAGGCCTGCAAAGAAAACTTGTGGGATGATTACGATCGGAATGAACTGAATCATTTGAAATTCATTCTTTGCGTAAGCCGATAATAGGGTCCCCAGACTAAGTGCTGTGATCGCTAACAGGAATGCAACGATAAGGACAGCTACAAACGATCCGACCATATAAATGTCGAGTACATAGATGGAAAATGCTGCTATAATAATCGATTGTAAAACGATAAAAATACCAAATCCGCTTAAGTATCCAATAACAATTTCCCAGCGTTTTAAAGGAGTTGCCAACAGGCGTTCTAGTGTACCCTGCGTTCGTTCGCGCAGAAACGATACGCCACCAATGATAAATACAAAAAAGAATACGAAAAAACCGATCAGGACAGGACCAATATTATCAAATAAGTTTAAATCAGTTGTTCCATGGAGAAAGTCCACTTCGATTTCTAATGCATTCGGATTTAGTTGTTTGGATGATTCATTTAGGACACGCTGTACGGCCGAAGTAGCAGTTGGTTCGCTTCCTTCCATTGTTATGTTCATATTCATATCATTCCATACAACATGGGCATCGATTGATTTTTCCTGCAGGGCATGTTCGGCTTTATGTTGTGTCATTTCGATAATTTCAGCATCCTGCTCCTGAAGGTTGTCTTGCAGTTGGCTTGGTACATTGGTAACGGCAATCGTTGGTTCGTACTGCTCCATATCTAACACAAGCCATAGTAATGTCATGACAAATAACGGAGCAATCATCATCATGGCTATGCTTCGTTTATCGCGCAGGAATTGATGGATGATACGTTTTATAATGGCACGAATTCGCATCAGTTACACCTCCATTCTGCTTTTTCCATAATGCAGAAATGCTTGTTCCAACGTTTCTGTTTCACTTCTATTTTTCAAGTCGCTTGGGCTGCCTTGTGCGATTACATAGCCATCACGCAGCAAAGCTAAGCTATCACATTTTTCCGCTTCGTCCATGACGTGTGTTGTAATAATGATGGTTGTTCCTTGCGTTTGCAGATTTTTAAGGTCCTGCCAAATCGAAGCACGAAGGACGGGGTCGATTCCGACAGTTGGTTCGTCTAGAATGAGCAAGTCTGGTTGATGTAGAAGTGCAACCGCTAAGGACATCCGGCGTTTCATTCCGCCTGAGTAGTTTTCGAGGGTTTTGTTGAGGTGGTCGGATAGGTTGACGACTTTGGCCACTTCCTCGACACGTTGTTGTCGTTGCTTTTTTGAAATTCCATAGATGCTTGCGAAGAACTCCAGATTTTCCTTTGCTGTTAGTTCACTATACAGTGCATCCGCTTGGGCCATGTAACCAATTTGCTGCATTTGTTTCAGTGAGGGCATTTTGGTGTCGGCGATATGGACACTCCCATTAGTTGGTGTCAGTAATCCAATCATGATTTTTACTAAAGTGGTTTTTCCAGATCCAGATGGGCCAAGCAGCCCAAACAGTTGCCCACGCGGGATTTGTAAGTTGACTTTCTGTAATACAACCTCTTTCTCATAGCTGTGTTGAATACTATCCAAGTTAACAAATGACATAACGCAAACCTCCTCCTGTGAGTGATTACTCACTCTTATATTAGCGCAATCCACCCATACTCGTAAAGAAATACTCTTCGACATAAATCGCTAAAACCGGGAAGTGACAGGCACCAAACTTTTGGCATGATAATCTTGTGGTTTGCATACATTTTATAGGACATATTTTCTTCAGGGAGGCAGGACAGATGCAGTTCTATTATGGGAGTCAGATGCCGCTTAGGGTGCTGGATGAGGCTGAGTTTTGGAAGGAACAGGAATCAGAGCACACGGTCGTGATGCGGGAACTCATGAGTGATTTGGAACAGGAATATGTGGATGCATTAAAACGCTGGGAGGACGTACTTAATACGACCCATCAGCAGGTGAAACGGTATGTGGAGACTGTCGTTCGGAGTGATAATCAACTTTCTCCTCAACTTTACCAACAGGTACTTGAGCTTGTGACTTTCTGTTTGCAGGAGAGTGTTGCCTTTACTCAATTCTGTAGACAGGTAAAAAGTGAAAGTAAAGCAGCCACTGCAAATCCAACAGCACGAGTTGTGATCGACCACATTATTGACGAATCGGACTATTTCATTGGTATAGCACAGACTATTTTATATAATAAACATTAGCTTTATTGACAGGTGTTGCTACTTAAGTAGGGACACTTTTTTATTTTCCTTTCATTCACACACTACACACCTTATAATATGATATAGACTGTAATAAACATATAAAAGGTAGGTGGAGCGCAATGAGGGATCATGTTTTGATTGCAAAAACATGTATGCTAGCGGGTAAAATTATGCTTGAAAGTGGTGCGGAGACATATCGTGTAGAAGATACAATGACGCGGATAGCAACTGCTTTTGGTCTTCAGAATGCGCAAAGTTATGCTACACCTACTGGAATAAATTTTTCCACTGATTTTTCTGAGGCAACGAACTTTATGCGAATTTCCAATCGGTCCACAGATTTACATAAAATTGCTGAAGTAAACAATATTTCACGAAAAATCACAGCTGGTGAGGTTGAGTTGGACAAGGGACTCACTTTACTAAGCAGTATTGATAAGGGAAGTTTTTCGTTTCCATACTATGTTCAAATTTTAGCAGCGGCGTTTGTTAGTGGAAGTTTTACGATCATGTTCGGTGGAAGTGGGGTTGATTTTATACCCTCTTGTATTGCTGGTGGAGTAGGTTTTGCTGGGATGCTAGGTGTCGCCCGTCTGGTAGAAATAAAATTCATAGCCGAGTTTTTTGCCTCGTTTATCATTGGAATTGCTGCGGTACTTTTTATCACGAATGGTATTGGCGATTCGATGGACAAAATCATTATTGGTGCGGTCATGCCGTTGGTCCCTGGTTTGCAAATTACTAACGCAGTTCGTGATTTAATGGCAGGGCATTTGGTTGCTGGGGTCTCCAAAGGTGTGGATGCAATCTTGACCGCATTCGCTATTGGTGCTGGTGTTGCTGTTATATTTACATTTATGTAGTCAGGATAATTTTTATAATGAAAGGACTGAGGTTCGATGATTCTCGCACAATTAATCACAAGTTTTATAGCTGCAGCAGGGTTCGGCATACTGTTTAACGCTCCAAAAAGAGCACTTATTCAGTGCGGGTTGATTGGGATGCTTGGTTGGATTTTATATTATATGCTTGTACAAGAAGGGATGGACGTTGTACCTGCAACGATATTCGGTGCGATGCTTGTTGCCGCGCTAAGTCAAATTTCTGCAAAAGTTTTTAAGACACCAATCATTATATTCAACGTTTCGGGCATTATCCCACTTGTTCCCGGCGGAATTGCTTATGATGCGATGCGCCACTTTGTAGAAAACGACTATTATACAGGTGTTCAACTATCAGCAAAAGTTATGCTGTTGGCAGGAGGAATTGCGATGGGGCTCGTATTTTCAGAAGTCGCTAATCAAATTATTCGAAAGTTTTCGGGTAAAACGAAAGGCTCGTCATAAGACAAGCCCCCTATGAATAAAAATTATGATGGCAATAGACATTACGTAACAGCATTTTCGGTTTTATCCGGTGTAGCCGCGTCAATCATAAGAAAGATTGCGGAAATGATATGCATAATCATTCCGACAAACGGAATCCAACCTATACATGACGTAACAATACCTAAAATACTTCCTGTTGATGCTCCACCTTCTTTTGTTGTAAGTACTAATGTAATAATGTGCAATACGAGCATGACTAAAAGTGGCGTCCAAAAAAGACTTAAGATAAACGCCCCACCAAGCCCGGGTATGCCTAAAAACGCCTCAAACGCACCCGTAATCCATTTCATGATTCGTGATGTTGACATACAATCCCCCCATTACTTCGACTAATAAATATACTATAGTTTACCACTACATGATACCCCTGTCGAAATAATTACGTGCCTTTTGCTGCCGTGAAAAATAATACGATTGCAGTTATAATATGCATAACCATTCCGACGACCGGGATCCACCCAATACATGAGGTGATTATCCCAATTATACTCCCACCTGTTGCTTCGTCATCTTTTTTACTCCAAATTAATGTAATGATGTGGAATATTAACATGAAAAAAAGTGGTGTCCATCCTTGACTTAATATATATGCTCCTCCTAATAATGGGATACCAAGCAACGCCTCCAATGCTCCTGTAACCCATCTTAAAATGCGCGATACCGACATGTTGATCTCCTCCGTTCTATCGTGCTGACTAATCTTATAAAATAATATTCCCTACTTGTCACGTGATAAGTCATTGAATGGTTAAAATGAGGTTGATTTTCTGCGGATGCAGAAAATCTTCCTTGCTGGTGTTGTAGGGTGCGCGACTTTTATTGGATATCGCGCGACTTTTAGCTGTTATGGCTCGACTTCCTCTCATATCGAGCGACTTTTCCTAACTGATGCGCGAGTTTTTTACTTTCTTGTGCGACCTCAGCCCGTTCATGCGCGACTTTATTTAAAAATTGATTTTCTGCGGATGCAGAAAATCTTCCTTACTAAATTGCTTAGATCTCCCTCTCCTGCGTTGCACTGCTTTCGGCCTGAGTTGCACAGCTTCTGGCCTGAGTTGCACAGCTTCTGGCCTGAGTTGCACAGCTTCTGGCCTGAGTTGCACAGCTTCTGGCCTGAGTTGCACAGCTTCTGGCCTGGGTTGCACAGCTTTCGGCCTGGGTTGCACAGCTTTCGGCCTGGGTTGCACAGCTTTCGGCCTGGGTTGCACAGCTTTCGGCCTGGGTTGCACAGCTTTCGGCCTGGGTTGCACAGCTTTCGGCCTGGGTTGCAAGCGGTGCGATTCCATGCACCGCTTGCATGAAAAGGCTCCCTGCTGTAGCAGGGAGCCTTCATCAACTTATGCTTCTTTCTTTTTACGATTTACAACTTTTCTAGTCAGGTCATCAAAGAATGTGTATACTACTGGGATTAACAATAGTGTGAACATACTTGATATGGTTAAGCCGAAGATGATTGTTACAGCTAATGGTTGCTGCATTTCGGCACCTTGGCCTAGAGCTAGTGCTAATGGTACCATGGCTAGAACCGTTGTTAGGGTGGTCATTAGGATTGGGCGAAGACGGCTTTGTCCTGCTTCTAATATAGCTTCGTATCGGTCCATGCCGTTTCGCCGTAGTATATTTATATAATCGACCAATACAATCGAGTTGTTCACCACAATTCCGGCGAGCATGATTATCCCAATGAATGCTGGGATGCTTAACGGCAATCCGGTTACGAATAGCCCTAGCATGACACCTACGACAGTTGCCGGCATGGAGAACATGATGATGAATGGGAATAGGAAGTTCTCAAACTGGATTGCCATGACTGCGTATACTAGGAATATGGAGAACACTAAGGCTAGTGCAAGGTCAGAAAATGACTCTGCCATGTCCTGTGCTTGCCCGCCAATTGTATAGCTATAACCTTCTGGCATGTTTAACTCTTCAAGTTCTGTTTCAATATCAGCTACAACACTCGCTAAATCCCGATCGACAACATCACTTGATACGTTCAGTTGTGGCTGCTGGTTTTCCCTTGTTAAGGTTACAGGTCCTTGCATTTCCTTGAATTCTGCTACTTCTTCAAGTGGTATAACAGCTCCAGACTGTGATTGTACTTTCATATCCTGCAAATCACTAATCGTGCTGCGTTCATCTTCTGGATATAACAATGTCACATCCATTTCCTGACCTTCTTCACGGTACTGGGTTGCCATTTGCCCTGTAAATTGCAGCTGGATCTGGCTCCTGATTTGTTCCTCGTTCAAGCCATATACTGCTGCTTTCTCTTGATCCACTGTAATTGTTAACTGTGGTACACCGTCTGATGCACCAGATTCTGGGTTATAGACACCGTCAACAGTCGAAATTTGGGAGATAACTTGATCCGCTACTTCATTTAATACCTCATGTTGTGGCCCGTTTAATTGGATTTGAACGGGACTTCCCATATTCATGCCACTGTCTGTTGCACTTACGGTAATTTCAGCGCCAGCGATGTCTTGAAAATCCTGATCCATTTGCTGCACCATTTCTGTTGTTGTCTGATCGCGATCGTTTGCTGGGACAAGCTGCATTGTATAGGTTGCTTGATTACCGCTTCCACCCATTCCAACAAATCCGCCACCACCAACGCTGACATAGCTCGTTTCTATTTCTTCATCATAATCACCTAAACTTGTGTTCACTTTTTCAACGATACTTTCTGTGTGAGCAAGTGAGCTACCAGGAGCGGTTTCCACGCGAATTTCTATTTGCCCTTGATCAGAGGAAGGGATAAATTCCGCACCGATTAATGGTGTTAATGCCAGACTTCCGGCAATTGCAAAAATGGTTCCGAATACAGTTGTTTTACGGAATCGTAATACACCTTTTAACACACGCTTATAAGCACTTTTAACACGTTCCAATAATCGGTTAAACCAGTACCTGCGTCCTTTTTCCTCATCTTCCATCGCTTTGGATAAAAGTTTAGATGAAAGCATTGGTACTAATGTTACTGCAACTACAAGTGCTGTAATTAAGGAAAATGATACAGCTAGGGCAAGTGGTGTAAACATATCGGATGCAATACCTTCCACATAAACAATTGGCAGGAATACGACCAATGTAGTTGTTGTAGAAGCAATTACGGCTGGTGCCAGTTCGGATGCACCTTTTATAGCTGATTCCACCAGATTGTATCCACGTTTCCTGTACGAATATATATTTTCCAGGATAACGATCGAACTGTCGACCATCATCCCGAGTCCGAGAGCTAATCCACCTAGTGTTAGTACGTTTAATGTCTCACCAGTGAAGTACAGTAGCGTGAATGTAGAAATAATCGCAATTGGAATCGATACACCGATAACGATCGTTGCACGAATACTTTTTAAAAATAACAGTAAAATAAATACCGAGATTGCGCCACCAATAAGAATGTTTTTGACAACGGAGTCGACCGACATTTGAACGAATTCAGATGTGTCGATAATGGTATCCAGGTTTACATCACCTGGTAATTCTCCCTTGATCTCATCCATTCCCTCTTTAATATTGTTGGCCACTTCAACTGTATTACTATCGGTCTTTTTCATAATTGATAGCACAACAGACGGCTCCCCGTTTACAAGGGTTAGAGATGTTGGTTCCTTATACGTGTCCTCAACAGATGCAACATCTTCCACATGAACAGTAGCCCCAGTTCCAGTTTGAATAATCGTTTGTTCAATAGCTTCAATTGACTCAAATTCCCCTGTTACCCGGAGCTCAAGGTCTTTATTACCTTTTTCCACGACACCACCTGAAGAGGACTGATTGGTACTATTAAGTGATTGGATTATTGTTTGTGGGGTGACTCCATATTGCTGGAGTGCGGCCTGATTTAGTATTAACTGAATTTCACGCTCTTTTGCTCCTTCGATAGATACGGATGCAACACCGCCCTGACGTTCAAAAAATGGAACGATTTGGTCGTCAGCAACATCTGTTAATGCTGCAGCATCTTCACCCGTTAAACCAACCCACATAACAGGTAGTTGATCTGGATTGAAGCGCATTATTCTAGGCTCTCCCGCTCCTTGTGGTAAGAACCCTTTTGCTTGATCTATATTTTCACGAACATCGAGTAATGCTTGGTCCAAATCTACCCCGTTATTGAACATCATCATGACAAGTGACGTTCCGGATTGAGATTGGGATTGCACGGTTTCAATACCTTCTACCGAGCTAACTGATGATTCGATTGGCCTACTTATTAAATTCTCTATTTCCTGTGGTGCAGCGTCTTGATAAGATGTTGCGACTACAGCGATTGGTAAATCAATTTTTGGAAAAAGATCGATTGTCAAACTGCGCACCGAAACGATTCCAAGCGCAATAACCGCAAGAACAATCATGATGACGCCGACTGGACGCTTTACGGATGTATTTACTAGCTTCAAGAATTATTCCCCTCTTTCACGTTCACCTTGCTACCATCTGAAAGGGTTAGTTGGCCATTGATAACAACCTCTCCCCCCTCGCTGACTTCCCCTTCAATAGCTGTTTGATCAGATTGTGTTTCCGTTATGGTAACTTGCGTTTTTATTGCTTCATCATTTTTAATGATATACACAAATGAATCATCTGTTTCTTCGACGATCGCTGCTGTTGGCACTAAAATAGTATTGTTTATACGTTGCTCGGTAACTTGCATGACGGCTATCATACCTGGTAATACATCTCCGTCATCATTATCGATTGTTGCCTCAACCGGATATAGCCCTGTATCATCAGGCATTGTACTGATAGACGTAACTTCTGCTTCATATTCTGTATCATTTATGAGTGCTGGATAAGACGTTTCTTTTTCAAACAGTTCACGAATGGTTGATGTCACCGTAAATTGCAATTTAATGGTTTCAAGTTCCGCTATTACAGCTAAAGGTTCTGAATCAGACACCATTGCACCTTCTTCAGCATTTAAGTTAGTAATCTCACCATCTGCTGAGGCATATATATTCTGATTCCCTGCAGGGCTTTGAATGGTTGCTATTAAGTCGTCCTCTTCAACTATGTCCCCGTTTTCCACTTCTAATATATTTACCTTACCTGGATTTTGCACTATTATAGGTGTTGTACTGTTTGGGGCAGTACGTCCATAGACGGATTTCTCAACTACTAAATCTCCTTTTGTTACTTCTGCTGTTTCAACAGGCGTAATTCTTTCCTCGGCTTCATCGCTTGTTTCGTCATTTTGATTACAAGCAACAAGTAAAATCATCAGAATAATTGCTGCTATGCTTAAACGTATTTTGTTCATCGTTGAAACTCCTCTCTAATAATAGATGCTTTAATCTAAAAGTTCTATATGTAACAGCTTAGCAATTTGCTCGCTCTCCTCTGTTAATTCTGGGATTCGTTGAAAATGTGCAAGCATGCCTTGAATCATAATAAGTTTTGGGTTATTTTTTACAACCTCGTGCAGTACAATATCAACTACTTCATGTAATTGCTGCTGTTTTTCAGTAGAAAGCTGTAACTGATTTATTTTCGTTTTTATAGTGCTGAGCAGTTTAGATACCTCTTGTTCATTTACTTGATTCTGTTGAAGATCCAAGTAAGCTTCAGGTATGTTTTCCATCGTAATTAACGGACGATCATCTTGTTCAAGCATTCCTTTGACAATGTCATCTAGTCGTTTCACAAGGAATCCACCAACTTTTTTGTCCTCGATCGCAATGTCATCAATGACTATCCATTTGAAGTATCCATGCATCAATCCTTCTAATTGAATAATCGTATCAACTAAGAAACCATTGATGGTGTCACCATATATCGCACTTATATTTTCCCTGATCCAATGGAAATTTTGCATCTTCATTTGCAAAATCAGCTTATCTGTATTCTGTCCAAATGATATATTTTCACGTAAGTGCATGATAATAAAATCTTTATAGTTGTATATGTACTCCGTAAATACATCAATTTGTTTGGCTAGGCTTTCTTTAGCGGGGAGCTGTTCTGCTTTAACAAGCTCTATTCGCTCAGAAATTTGTGTATTATAAAATTGATAAGCCATTACAATAAAATCCTCTTTGGATTGGAAGTATAAGTAAAATGCTCCCTTTGATACACCTGCCTCATTAGCAATTTCCTGGATAGATGTCTTATGATAGCCTTTTTCCGCAAATAACTTTATACCTGATTCAATTAATTTCATTTTCTTCACATTCATCGTAATCACCTGCTTCTTTTACGAACCATTCGCATTATTAGTTTCACTTAATTTAACTGTACTAACCAGTCAGTCATTATCGATTATACTTTCACACAACATCCATAATATCGTTACACATTGTGTAATGCAAGTGGAATTTTCATGTCATTAATTCGATAGAATGACTACTTGGTCAGAAAACAAAAACGTAAGCGACCCGTTTAGCGACGTATGAGGCTGCACCCGCGCATCGTGGGTGGGTCGACGTTGGGCGCTGGAGCTGACGCAGCTTAAAAGTTACTTAAATTATACAGTTTCTCCTTAAGAATTTTAAAAAACCGCTCTGATCACCATTGTGACCAAGCAGTTTCTCATCGAATACTTGTATGTTGAAAGCTTGTCCAGGGTCTTGCCCCAAAAAAAATACTACGATGTTGATGAGCAATAATTTGACTGGTGCGTTTGAATTGCGAATCAAATGCACTTCTAGACACGTTTGCATAAATACCAGTACCGTCATTAAAAGCCACATATGTTTTGGCATCTCGTTGTTCGTAAAAATCAATTTGATAATAGGAAAACCAAATACAATCTTTATTTTTTGTTGATGAGGATGGTAGCATGTAGACCCCTTTATCTGGAATCACAGGGACAGGTAACTTACTGCTGCTTTTCAAAATTTCTTTAACAGCTTCCTTTCTCCCGTGTAAGGTAGAACCATATAATAAACAGCTATTGTCCAAGATCTGCTCAGGTTTGTGGATAGAATATCGTTCTGTCTGCCCTTCTAATATACGTGCTTTGTAATAAGATGAATCTTTCGTCATGATTGCTTTTGTCTGTTGCGTAATTATATATACTGCTGTCAAAACATCCCCCCGCCCCTCCAAAACACTTTTATAAGACCATTGTACTATTTGTTATTTGAATTATCTATTACTTTATGTAAATGTTCATAAATAGCCCTAATATGTCGAAATAAAAGTAACGCTAAAAGATTGGAGGCTAGTTATATGGATGTAGCAGCAATGTCTATAGCCTTGTCAAACCATCAGGTGAAGTCCGAGTCAAGCTTAGCCGTGATGAGTAATGTAAAGGGCTTAGCCGAACAGCAAGGCCAACAATTAGTTGATATGCTACAGCAATCAACCGGAACACCAGCATCCCACCCATCTCTTGGAAATCGATTAGATGTGAAAATTTAACATGGTTCCTGAAATGGTAAAATCCCCTGTCGTTTTGCAGGGGATTTTGTAATTGATGCCCAAAATAGGTATATGGAAAGAATTCAAATCAATTTAAAGATTAATCTTCATCATCCATGGTATCTTCATTTGTTGCATCATTACCATTTTCACCGTTGCCACCGTTTTCACCATTTCCACCATTTTCTTCATCCATTAAACCATCATCTTCATTCATACCATTATCGCCATTATCACCATTCATACCTCCATTATCGCCATTATCATCATCTGGATTCAATGGAGCTTCATCTTCTTCAACCGGTGATTCATCTTCGATTGGTGCATCATCTTCTGCTGGGTCTTGTTCATCATCAGTTCCACATGCAGTAATCAAAGCCAGCGTCAAAACAGGGGCGCCAAATTTTAGAAGCATTTTTCTATTCATGGGTTTTTCCTCCTTTAGTAGTTCTGTATCGATTTTAGCTTAACCATTTTCAGTAAAGTGATACTTGAATTAATGGTACTCCATATAAGTTTTCCCCGATTGTTCGTTTTAAACCAAAAAATATATTTTATTGAAAGAAAAAAGGGAACCAACTTATAAATTCTTATTCGCTTAGAAAACTTGGCTTATCGTTAAAGGAATTCTTAGTAAGCGTACTTGGCTTTCTTAGAAGCCCTTATGCTCTGGAGTGCAAGCCTTAATGGCGGAAGCCTTAGTTGCACTGATGCAGATTAAGAAAGATTTATACTTTCTTATCTGCGAACAAAAACTACAGGCGCCTTGAAAATGCTTATTCATATAAAAGAACCCATCTACGTAAATGGGTTCTACAGCATTCTCACCTATTTTACTGCAAACATAATCTCCGCTTCACATGCTACTTCGCCGTCAACGGTTGCAATGGCTTTTCCTTTTCCAATCGGACCTTTTATACGGATAATTTCAACGTCTAATTTCAGTTGATCTCCAGGCTTTACCTGCCGTTTGAACCGGCATTTATCAACACCGGCTAAAAAACCGATTTTTCCTTTATTTTCTTCCATTCCTAAGACAGAAATTGCTCCTACTTGTGCTAGCGCTTCAAGGATTAACACGCCTGGCATTACAGGATAATCGGGGAAGTGACCTTGGAAAAATGGCTCATTGATCGTTACGTTTTTTAAACCTACAATACGCTTTTCCTCTTCTTCTAAAACCTTATCCACTAATAAAAAAGGATAACGGTGAGGAATAACATCTTTTATCTGTTCTATTTCCATATGTAAATCGCTCCTAATCTTCTAATTTTTATGTATGAAACAACTCGTTCATAAGATACCCTCATTATAGCAAATAAAAGGTTGACTATACACGATTTGACGTAATTAATAATGAAATCCAAAAAGGAGGTTACTCGATGCTTTGAACATTCACTAGCTACTCATTTTATATATGTACTCGGTTTTTCTTTTGAAATTGCCGGTGAATTCATTCCTCATCGTACTAATTGTACGCTTAATAACCAGAGTACCTTAACTCAATATTCCTCAAATTTCGATAAAAACCGGGAAGTGACAGGCACCTAAAGAACAAAAACGCAAGCGCCCGTTTAGCGACGTATGGGCTGGACATATCCGCATGAGATAAAGGAAACACGAAGAGCGGTAGCGAATCGATGTTGACTTATCGTAAGGAGGATAAGGAAGCCCACTAGTCGTTGGGCGCTGGAGCTGGACGTGGCTTAAGCAGTTAATAAATTATCCACAGGCTCCTAATTTTATAATTTCCTAGACAAAAATAAAAGCATGCCTAGCTGAGGCATGCTTTTATTCTTGTGTTACGATATCAATGATATGTTGCCATGTATCTTTTTCAAGGGCGTCTCTTGGCGTGCCATCTCCAAGAATTCCATAACCAACCATTAACCCTAGTGCTAATGCACCTGCAGCAAGCAGAAGAACGAAAATCACCCTTAACCAAATTGGAAAAATACGACGTCTTGGCTTTTTGTTTTTACGTTTTTCTTCTTTTTGTTTTTTCTTTTGTTGTTTACGAGTCAGTTTGTCAGATGTCTGTTGCTCCTGTTCTCTTGACTTCTGTCTCGCTCGCTTTTTTGATTGATCTTGTTTTTTATTTGACTGCTTTCGTGTAACAGGTGTTTCTGATTGTTTGGTTGGCATGACTTGTTTCCCCTTACTTCTGTTAACGATTCGTAATCCTATTCTCTACAGAATTACTATAATTTATTTTATTACTTTTCGTCAATCATTAATTTTTTTGTTATCTAAGCTGATTGATGAGCCCCTGCATCTGATCACCCATCGAAATCGTTCTGGAGTTAAATTGATAGGAGCGCTGAGCAGTAATTAAATCGGTCATTTGTTTGGATATATCAACGTTCGAGTTTTCGAGTGCGCTACTTTTTAGCAGAGATTCATTTGGATTTGTAGCTTGAATAATTTCATTAACATCAAAACCAAGTGCTGCTAAATCAGGTAAACGAAATTCATTTTGTCCCGCTGCCTCCAGGATCCTAGGACGAACAGCTTCCACTACTTCGATATTCCCAACAGCTTCTGTTACGTTACCACGCCTTACTTCAATTTGTCCGCTTGGTTGAATGTTGATTTCATCGAACCCTGCTGCAAATAGAATTGGCCCATCTGCACCCATAACTGGGTTACCATCCTTGGTTGTGAGCATTACATCCTGGTTGTTGTTAACTGGACTTAGATAAAATGCCCCATCACGTGTGTAACGCGTTTGGGCAACACCGTTTTCCGTTACCTCAACTTGGTACAGATGATTGTCGCCAAGCAATGCCGTATCCAATACGCGACTAGTATCTTTAATCGTTCCAGGAGATAAATCAATATTCGTTGAACCTAACCTAGCTCCTGAGCCAATTCGAACACCATCCGGGGTGAGACGTCCTTGAGCATTCTCAGGTCCTGACATGTTGTCGATTTGCTGAAATAAAAGGGAAGCAAAATCTGCTTGTCGATTTTTATAGCCGGTCGTTTGGCTATTCGCCATATTATTTCCAATTAAATCTAACTTACTTTGCAGCTGATTCATGGTTACCGCTGCTTGGATCATACTTCGTGACATAAAAATCCCTCCTTATTCTAGCCTAATCGACCTATTTCACTAACTGCCTTACCCATACTCTCATCATAAGCCTTTAACACTCGTTGATTGGTTTCAAACATACGATATGATTCCATCATTTGCGTCATGGATTGCAGCGAATCAACATTAGATTGCTCAAGAAAGCCTTGTTGTATAGTAAATGTTGTTCCTTCCGGTAAGGCCCCAGCATCCCCACTGAACAACCCATCACCCTCTTTTGCCAATTCATTAGCATTTTCTGTATATGCGATACCAAGTGGAGTTGTTTCTCCTTCAACCTGTAAGAGTCCGTCTGGTGTTACATCAAACTCCATTCCATTTGTCTGAACTGGATTACCTGCATCATCGAGAACATAGTACCCTTGTGTTGTTACCAAAAAACCATCCCCGTCCACTGTGAAGTTACCATTTCTCGTATATCGAGCTTCACCTTCTGCATTTTGCACCGTGAAAAAAAGTGAACCTGTTTCATCTGGAATGGTGCCATTAACAAGTGCCATGTCTGTCGAAATCCCCGTATCACGGACACTTCCCTGAACATGGTTTGGTACTGTTTCATGGACGTAAACGCCAGTATTTAACGACCCAATTGGGTTTTGTGTAGGTAAGTTCAGTCCATTTTGCGTTGGAATATTAGATGATCCCATTTGATGCATAAGCATCTCAGGAAATGCACGCATTGTAGTTTGATCTGCCTTGTAACCAGGTGTGTTTGCATTTGCAATATTATTAGATAATGCTTCCTGTTGGCGTTGCTGGGTCATCATCCCACTTGCTGCAGTGTAAAATCCTCTTAGCATGACGTGAAACCTCCCTCGATTTGCAAAATTATATTCAGTTAGCACATACTTTTAAATAATTTTTCTGCGTTCAATTTTATCGATGTTTTCTAGCATCATACCTGTTCCTTTTGCGACACAATCTAAAGGGTCCTCTGCAAGAAATACAGGTACCTTCAGCTCTTCTGCGAGTAATTGGTCGATCCCATGAATTAATGCTCCACCACCAGTTAGAATTACACCACGATCAATAATATCAGCGGATAATTCAGGTGGTGTACGTTCCAATACTGATTTTGCACCTTGTGTAATCAGTGATACTGGCTCTCGTAGCGCTTCTTCAATTTCATCGGAATATACTGTTATCGTTCTTGGTAACCCTGAGACCATATCTCGGCCACGTATGTCCATTTGTTCATTACGTGCATTTTGAAAAACGGTTGCTACATTTATTTTAATATTTTCTGCTGTGCGTTCCCCAATTAAGAGCTTATATTTTCTTTTTATGTATTGAAGTATTTCTACATCAAATTTATCCCCAGCCATTTTAATGGATTCGGCTGTCACAATATCACCCATTGAAAGTACAGCAACATCAGTAGTTCCACCACCAATGTCAACGATCATATTTCCACTTGGTTGAAAAATTTCCATTCCAGCTCCAATAGCCGCCACTTTTGGTTCTTCTTCTAAGTAAACTTTTTTTCCACCAGACTTCTCGGCTGCTTCCTTAATCGCCTTTTGCTCAACCTTGGTAATATTAGTTGGACAACAGATCAGCATTCTAGGTTTGGACATAAACCCACGAACATTAATTTTATTTATAAAATGCCTTAGCATTGCTTCTGTAATATCAAAATCAGCAATTACACCATCTTTTAATGGACGAATTGCATCAATATTTCCAGGTGTTCGTCCGACCATGCGACGCGCAGCCTCACCAACCTCAAGTACTTTTCCTGTAGTGCGATCAATTGCTACGACAGATGGTTCATTTAAAACGATACCTTTGCCCTTTACATGAATCAACACATTGGCAGTACCAAGGTCAATTCCGATATCCCTAGAGAACATGAACAATAACCTCCTGCTTCAATTACTTTCCCGCATCGTTCAGATATG
The DNA here is from genome assembly GCF_042675965.1 of Virgibacillus byunsanensis. Classification (NCBI taxonomy): domain Bacteria; kingdom Bacillati; phylum Bacillota; class Bacilli; order Caryophanales; family Bacillaceae; genus Virgibacillus; species Virgibacillus byunsanensis. The sequence continues at coordinate 22,141 of NZ_JBHTKJ010000001.1, forward strand.
TAAAACTTTTTGGCAAATCGTCAAGTGCTAATGACGAATACGAAAGTTTTCTCTAATTTCCACAACTATAACTGAACACAACGCTATTAGTATAATATTTTACCACAAAAATCTACAATTAACTTCAAAATCCGGAAAATTATTAGATTTTGTATTCATTTTTCTACAAACCAAAAACGCAGCTGAAATTCAGCTGCGTTTTTGGCAGGATTTTGCTTCCCATTAACTTGTTCAAATACATCTTCCTCATGTACCTTCATTATTAACCATTTTCCGGTTTGACATCACCTCCTTTATGTCGGTGGTGCTTTATGCCAATCGTATTCATAATTAATATTAGATAAACTAAGTATTCGCCAAGCCTTTATGGCGAATGGCCTAGTTGCTCTTATGCAGATAAGAAAGGTTTATACTTTCTTATCTACTAAACGCATTGCTTAGCCAACTGGATTTGCTGTTTCATCGATTGCAGGCTCTACTTGATATTTTTTGCGAGTTGCTTCGCCTCCGCGGAGATGGCGAATTGATTTATGGTATTCGAGAATTTCCTTTACTTGGTTAGCAAGCTCAGGATTTATTTCTGGCAAGCGTTCTGTAAGATCTTTGTGGACTGTGCTTTTAGAAACACCAAATTCTTTTGCTATCATACGGACAGTTTTCCTTGTCTCCACGACATATTTACCTATCCTGATAGTCCTTTCTTTGATGTAATCGTGCACACCGTTCGCCTCCCTAAGTTGGATATTTCCGAGGTGTGAAATGAGACAAGGTGATGCTAATTTCAAGCGGCTCACTTATCTACTTTTAATGCAGCGCTGTGCAGCTATGTAGGTTGCTAAGTTTGAAAAAAAGAGTTTGTTTTACATATAGTAGAGCTTATAAACGAGGACAAGTATTGTTATGTTTGGCGATTTACTGTATGTATTTATATATGCGGCTGGTTGTTGCATTATTCGAGAAGTGATTAGAAAAACACTAAAATTGAAAGCCACACAAGCTCTCACCTCAGACTTTACTGATTGCTTGGTTTGTAACATTTTATTAATAAAAGAGTGCGATTATGATTAAAATTACATGTTTAAGCAGGAGGACAAGAAGTATTTTTTGAAATTTAAGAAAATTTAACTTTAAAGGTGTTACTGATGATTATTTCAGCCATTAGAAAACTTGGCATTCGTTAAAGGGAATCTTAGTAAGCGAACTTTGCTTTCTTAGAGTCCCTTATGCTCTGGAGTGCAAGCCTTTATAGCGAATGGCCTAGTTGCACTTATGCAGATAAGGAAGTTTTATACTTTCTTACCTGCTAAAAAAAACTGACTGTACGTAAGAATGGGATATTTCCAATCTTACGTACAGTCAGCGTTTTTTATTAAAAGAAAAAAGGGTTACGTCCTAGATAATTTCTTTTACCACCAAATACTTTTCATTAATCAACTCCACCTAAACCTGGATCAATATTTAACAACAGAACTGGTTCAGCGATAGCGGTTCCTGATGAAAGAGATATTAAAATGGTTAAGGAAGTAATGCCTACTAACAAATAAAACTGTTTCATTACTATTCCTCCTCGATTATTCTTATATGCTCATAACCCTTTTTTCTTTTTAACTACTTACAATTACCCAATTCCCTTAACGCGTTTAAAGGTAACCTGCTGAAGAAATGGTCACTTCGTTCTTCAACAAAACTTTTATATGATTGAAGTAATATGTCTTTATTTTGTTCTGCCATACCTAAATAATATACTCTAAACGGTGAATTAATTGGTATATCCTGCAAGATTTCTTTTGACTTTAATAAGTTACCTTTTGCTATTTCGATATGAGCTTGTTCGCTTTTATCATCAGTCGAAATCCCTTCTACCTTTTGAAATACAGCTGATAAAAATGGAATGTTTTGTTGCTCAATCACATTCTTAATATTTTTTAAGTTGTGTTTATTCGTTATTTTTAATGCTTCAGAAAGATGATACATTCCTTGAAAATAGGTATCGAATGTGTAGGTCAGTCCAAGGTTTACATGGAGGTTTGCCTTTGTTTTAGGGTTAGATGTCTGATTTAACACCCGGAATGCATATTTCCGAGCCATAATAAGTTCATTTCTCACCCAGTAGTACAAAAATAAATGTTGATACAGTCTGTTATTAAAATTTGAAAGAAGATATTGGTCTTCCACTTCCACAAATAACTGTTGTTGTTGATCCAAAAAATTTCCTACTCTATCAAATTGGTTCAAATCATAATAGGCAGCGATTTTCAAGAATTCAATTAAACATTTAAGTTCTGGTTCATCTGTTTGAAAATTATTTAATAGTTGTAGGATAGTTTGTGGTGTTTTTTGCATCTTTTTACGGTCAAGCATCATTTGATACACGGTTGCCCAACTTTTATGTGATGGACAGTTTATTTCGCTGTTTTTATTAATTAAAATCTGTAAATCATTGTAATAGCCATTTATATATAAAAATTCCATTCCTTTTTTAATGATTTCACTCGAAGTAGATTGTAAGCAGAATTTACGTATTAATTCATTTACAGTTGCCTGATCATGCTCATGTGTTAACACTAAAATAAGTTGACTCATTGTTAGATCATTTGTATTTTTCATCGAGATAATAGAGTTGGGTATAATGTTTAATTTAGGTTTATCCATCTGCTCCCACTCCTTTCTGATCATAAAGACTTGGGTACAACCTCATCACATTAGTGACGATGTAAATATCTTTCAACAATACGTAACATAATGTACTATTATTATATATACTAACACAGATTTCATAGTGAATTTGCAACAATCACTCGACATTTTCTGCAAAAAAATAAACCCTAGTAGTATTTTACTAGGGTTATCAAAATCATTTCCGTTTGATTATGCATTTGAAGTTGAAGCTGATGAATCAGATGTTTCATCTGCTGGATTTTCATCGTCTGCTTCAGGTTCTTGATCCTCATCTTGATCTGGATCTTCTGTTTCTCCATTTGGATCCTCAGTTTCTCCCTCATCTGGTGCTTCAGATTCATCATTCGCATCCTGGTTAGCACTATCCAATTCACTTACTGACTTGTTAAAAAATTCTTCTGGATTAAATTCCTTGCCATCTTTTCTGATTTCAAAGTGAACATGTGTGCCATTGTCCTGACCAAATAAGTTTTTGCCTGCTGTTCCGATGCTGTCACCTTGCTCGACATCATCGCCAGCTTTAACACTAATTTCTCCCAAACTTGCATAATATGTCACGACATCATTGTCATGTGACAATGTAACAACATTTCCTAAGAGTGGGTCTTCCTTTACTTCCGTTACGGTACCACTTAAGGATGCCGTTACACTAAATGCTTCTCCGTTAGCCGCTGCAATATCAATGCCTGTGCTTTGGTAATATCTGTTATTATACAGAATCAAAGCATTCTCTTGATCTTCTTGATCTGCGTTGTAATCAAAAAATTTAGTTACGATTTCTGCTTGATCTTGATCCTCTACAGGCATTCTAATTATTTCTTGCTGGCCGACAACAGATTCTGCGTCTTCATCATACGGATTTGGTGTATAGTCCTCAGTAACTTCCTGATCATCTTCAACCTCAGGAATTTGGTTATCCAAATTCTGATACCATACCACAACCGTTAAAAGTACTGCAGCAATTGTTAGATACATTGCTGGGAAAAACCACTTCTTGCGGAAAATTCGGCTCCACTTATTTTTTGAAGCACCATTGTTTTCCTCTTTCATATGATCATCACCTCAACAACCATTCTGATCAGAAAAAGGAAATACTATACATTATTTGAAAAAAATTTACTCTTTTTATGTGTTTTTTTTGAAAATTGGGGTAAAGTAAGTGGTTATTACAAAAGTGGAGATACCCGTTTAGCGACGTATGGGCTGGACTGATCCGTATGAGATTCACTCCAGAGTATAAGATTCACTTTGACTTTCGCCATAGTTAAGTTCATCTATGTAAGGAGGAGAAGGAAGCCCGTTAGTCGGTGGGCACTGGAACTGGTTGTTACTCAAACGCAATAATGTAACATATACATATAACTCCAGTTTAATAGCAAAAACCGAGATTTAGAGTCTCGGTTTTTCTGTAATAGTCCTTTATTTTGATACAAGTGTTGGAGCTGTGTCAGATAGTTGACTGATCTCCACTCCTTGATAATAATGCTTTACGATTTCCTGATACGACTTACCTTCCTCAGCCATTCCATTGGCACCGTATTGACTCATACCGATCCCGTGACCGAATCCTTTTGTCGTAAATATAAGGTGGTTATTTTTTTGTTCAATTGTAAAATCACTTGAGCGTAAATCTAATGCTTCTCTAACTTTTCTTCCGGAAAATGTGTTTCCAGCGAGTGCTAATTCGCTAACACGACCACTTTCTGTTCTGGAAAGCCTCATTGTTAATAACTCTCCATTGGGAAGATCAATGGCTAATGTTTGTTCCACATCATTAATAGTAAAGATTTTTTGATCTAGGAATTTTGGGGAATCTTCATCCCACGGACTTTCTACACTGCGTAAATATGGTGATTTATTTTCCCAATAGTCCTCCGAGTTCTCGGTATAGCCATTACTTGTCGAGAAATATGCAGGTGTGATTGTAGTATCCTCATAGGTTAAAATTTCCCCTTTAGTTGCTGCAACTGCTTCGGTTATTTTTTCCATCTTCCAATTATAATCATTATCCAAAATTCTTCTCAAATCCTCATCGTTATTGTACACTTGGTGGCTTGTTGTGTCTGTAACATCAGGTTCTGAGGGGTTATCTTGATAAAGTAAATGGTTAACGATATAGGTTCTAGCTGCAAGTGATTGTGCTTTCAAGGCTTCCACTTCAAATTCACCAGGCATTTCGGATGCAACGACTCTGGCTACATATGTTTCTAATGGAACGTCCTCAATTTTTTCTGAGTTGGCTCGCATGACCGCGACGGAAAATGGTGAATCTCCAGCAGTTAACTCAATGGTTTCTGAAGGGACTGTTTCATCAATCGTGTTGGATTCCTCCGCTTCATCTTTAATAAATGGTACGACTACCAATGTTGGAATGACTAGAATGATGGTAACCATTGCAATTAAAAATACTAAACTTGGAACTTTCCATGGGGAGGGTTGTTTGAATTGTGTCGATTTTCCTTTTCCAAGCTTGACTGGCGCATACGAATCTCGCTGGTGTGTTCTTTGCTGTTTACGCATAGTCGTTTTTCTTTGTTTCCACGATTTTGGTACCGTTTTATATTTGTATTTGCGATTTTTCATACACTGCCTCCTTGCATAAATAATAGTAGTGAATACAAATAGCATATTGTCGTCTTAACAGATGGGTTCATTTTAACAACCATTTTTTCTAGCATTCCTACTATTAAACTTATACATTTGGAGGAAAAAATAGAACAAGAAAAACCCTTTGCATCACGCAAAGAGTTTTACATGTAATTAAGTGATAGGTTTTTTATGATCTAGCGTTTCATCATAAAGGTGGCAGGCAACATAATGATTTGGCTCAACTTCTTGCCATACGGGCTTTTTCATGAAACATACTTCCATTGCCATGGGACAGCGTGTACGAAAAACACACCCACTAGGCGGATTAATCGGACTTGGAAGCTCACCCTCCAATATGACCCTTTCCCTGCTTTCCTCGATATCAGGGTCCGGTATTGGAATAGCAGACAGTAATGCTTGTGTGTATGGGTGGAGCGGGTTGTCATAGAGTGATTCACTTTCCGTTAGCTCAACCAAATTCCCTAGATACATGACACCAATTCGGTCTGAAATTTGTTTTACCATAGACAGGTCATGGGCAATAAACAGGAATGTTAACCCCTTTTCCTCTTGCAGTTCTTTCAATAAATTAACAACCTGTGCCTGAACAGATACATCCAACGCTGAAATGGGTTCATCCGCGATGATGAAATCCGGGTTTAAAGCTAATGCCCGCGCTATTCCGATACGCTGGCGTTGTCCACCACTGAATTCATGTGGATAACGGTTTGCATGGTCACGATTTAACCCTACTTCTTCTAGTAATTGATAGACTCGGTCAAGTTGTTCTTTTTTATTGGCATATAATCCGTGCACTTCCATTGGTTCAGCAATTACCTCACGAACGGTTGAACGTGGGTTTAGCGATGCATATGGATCCTGAAAAATCATTTGCATCTGATGATAGAATTTAAACTTTTCCTTCGTGTCTAGTTCATGGACATTTTTTCCATCATAGATGACATCGCCTGCTGTCTTATTATAAAGACCCATAATCGTACGTCCAATAGTTGATTTACCACAGCCGGATTCACCAACAAGCCCAAACGTTTCCCCTTTGTTCACATGAAACGTGACATTGTCGACAGCTTGAAGTACATTACCTTTACCCATCTCGAAGTATTTTTTCAGCTCTTTTACTTCTAAAATTTTATTATCCATCATTATTTCTCCTCTGTATTTTGCCAATAACGCCGTGCCCCGCAAAATTCTTTATCATAAACCGTATCTTTTAAGGTAATTATTTCAATGCCTTTACCCGTTTGTGGTGAATGAATCATTTTTCCATTTCCATAATAGATTCCTACATGGTGGAGCTTCCCTTTTCCTTCTTCATACGCGAAGAAAAGCAGGTCTCCTGGTAAAAGATGGTCATAGGCTATTTCCTCACCACCCAGGTTTGCCTGGTCTCCTGCGTCACGTGGTATTTGATACCCATTTGCTCTATGCATCGCATAAGCGAAACCCGAACAGTCAAATCCAAATGAACTCATTCCACCCCAGAAATAATCAAGGCTCACATAAGGTTCTCCTGATTGAACGATAGCAGTTCCAGCGCGTTTTGGAAGACCTTGTGCTCCATCAAATACTTGGACAGCATGTGCTGGCACAAAGCGCTTGCCGTGTGGTGTTTTAACTTCGATTCGGTCGTTGTTCGTTGTTTCTACTGGTAGGACCGTCATGAAGCTGACTTTCATGAACTGATCTCCATTTTCATCTTCTAGTGTGGCCTTGTCATTTACGACAGCTGCATACTGTTCGCTCACCCAGTCATTTTTCTGGACTTTTTCAAGTTGTTTAAACGGAACCCAGCCTGGATACCCGCGGTTATCTTTTTTAGATGGTTGTGTTGGCACGATCACGTGTGCCCAGTCATCCTTCACCTCTGTAACGATTACTGCTTCCCCGTATAGTAATTGTGATTGAACGCGATTTTCATCACATAGAGCAACAGTAGATTCATAGCTCAGGCTGTCAATCCATTGATCGATGTTCGTCGGATTCGTCGTTCCTGGAGTATCAATCTCTCTTGCTGATGTTGGGGATGTCCAGACGGTTGCTACTTGAACCGCGGTAACCCAAAGCTCTTCTGTATATTGATCAAACGTTTGTTTAGTCATGTGATGCTCTCCTTTCCCTTGGAACTGGATTTTAGCTAGATAGTTAAGTTATGTGCACGTTAAGGCGGACTTGCTCTATTATAATGTTATTTTGACTGATTATTGAAGCTGATTCCGCGTTTTGTTACGTTAATTCCGCGATTTTGCTGGTTATTCCGCGGTATTACAGGATAATTCCGTATTTTTGCTGATTATTCCGCGTAAACATTAGTTAATTCCGCGTTTCTACTTAACTGCGAACTGTCTATCAATCGTGTCTATTCCTAATCCCGGTTTGCTTCCTATTTCGATTGATTTTCCTCGATACGTTACACCACCACCGGCAATTACGTCACCTGAGAGCATTAATGGTGCATCAAAATCGTATCGCGTCACATTCGGTTGGCTAGCCGCAAAATGGGCTGCTGCAGTTATGCCAATCTTCGTTTCTATCATGCTGCCAACCATACATTCTACTCCATATACATCTGCTAGTTTTGCAATTTTTAACGCTTGATGGATGCCGCCAGCCTTCATTAATTTAATATTAATCATATCTGCAGCTCCAGATTCTAGGACGCGCTTAGCATCATTTGGTGAGAATACACTTTCATCTGCCATGATCGGTGTATCCGTATGATCTGTTACATATTGTAAGCCTTCGATATCGTGAGCCTTTACGGGCTGTTCAATTAATTCGATGTTCAATCCGAGATCTTCCATTTTCCGGATTGCTCGGACTGCTTCCTTCGCTTTCCAGCCTTGATTTGCATCTAAGCGAATAAGTGCATCTGGACCAATTTGTTTACGGATTGCCTCAATTCGTTTTACATCTGTCTCTATCAGGTCTTTTCCTACTTTTACTTTTAATGCCGTAAATCCATTATCAATATATTTCTCGGCATCTGTAGCCATTTCTTCGGGGCTGTTGACGCTTACCGTATAATCCGTTTCAATTGTATCATTGTAGCCACCAAGGAAATTCGCCAGAGACATGTTAGCATGTTGGGCGATACAGTCATATAACGCCATGTCGAGAGCTGCTTTAGCGCTTGAGTTGCCGACAGCACTTTGATGAATTTTTTCAAAAACTCGCTCCCGATTTAGAAGTGATTCGCCTACGATTAATGGTTTCATAATTCCATTAATCGCAAATTCAATACTGGCCAGGCTATAACCTGTAATGACGTGGGTTGGTGGTGCTTCTCCCCAACCAATTATAGCATCGTCACAGGTTACTTTAACTACTATTGATTCAGCAACGGTTACCGTGCGCAACGCAGTTTTGAAGGGTGTATGTAAAGGGATGGCAATTCGATACGTTTCGATTTTTTCTATATTCATATGCTTACCTCCATGGAGTAAAAAGTTGTGCGATAATGCGATAATGTTGTGCAATAATGCGCTAATGCTGTGCGATAATGTACGAATGCTGTGCAACAATGCTCGAATGCTGTGCGATAATGTACGAATGCTGTGCAACAATGCTCGAATGCTGTGCGATAATGTACGAATGCTGTGCAACAATGCTCGAATGCTGTGCGATAATGTACGAATGCTGTGCGATTACGCTCGAATGCTGTGCAATTATGCCGAAATGTCGTTTACAAATCTTTATTCAAAATCATTCAACACCTGCATCTACAGTCAATGTTTTCTTAGAACTCGATAGTTTTGCATGAACACCTAATGGCACAGAGAAATGTGGCAGACAGTGTCCGATTTTAAATCCGCTGATTACAGGTATGTTTAGCTTATCGAGGTAATCGTGGAAGACTTGTTCCATCGTAAGGGATGGCTTTTCTACTTTGGGCTCTGATTCGGCAAAATCTCCAACAACAATTCCTGTTGCCTCGGCTAGTTTTCCTGATAGTTTCAATTGATTTAACATCGCGTCCACTCGGTATGGTTCCTCACCAATATCTTCTAATAAAATTATTTTTCCTTTTGTATCGATTTCATAAGGGGTTCCGATCGTGCTTACGAGTAATGATAGGTTACCACCAACGAGTTCTCCTTCTGCTTCCCCAGAAACTCGAACACACAATGGAGAGGATTTTTCCGAATAGCATAGTTTCGTTGGTTCGAAGAGTTGTTCAAACATCCTACCTGAAAGCTCGTCAAAATCATCCTGGCTAATGTCAGATGCAAGCATCGGTCCGTGAAACGTTACGAGACCTGTTGCTTGATGGAATGCTGTATGTAAATAGGTGATATCACTATAGCCCCAAATGATTTTTGGATTATTTCTAACTAAATTGTAGTCAATATCCGAGGCGATTCGTCCTGCACCATATCCACCACGGGCAAAAATAATTGCTTTTATGTTTTTATCTGCAATCATTTCATGTAAATCAGCTAGTCGTTGTTCATCTGTACCTGCTAGATAGCCATTTTTCTCTTCAATATGCTGGCCTAGTTGGACATGTAAGCCCAATTTTTCAAAAAATGGAATGGCTTTATGCAGCTTCTCCATATTCACAGGACCTGATGGTGCAATGACACCAATCGTGTCTCCTTTTTGCAATCGTGCTGGTTTCATCATTTGAGAACCCTTCTTTCAAAAACAATATGTATGATGTAAGGAAAAAGGAGCGGCTCAAATACACTTGTATATGAGCCATTCCTGTTATCCTATTAAACTATTGTTTGTCTGCCCATTTCAGCTCTAAATAACCAACTGGGTGACGTACAACACCACTTACTTCATCACTATAAATGAATACTTGGTTATAGTAATGAACTGGGAAAAATGGCATTTCTTCAGCTAGAAGATTTTCTGCTTGATACATATATTCCCAACGTTGTTCTTCATCTGTTTCTGTTTTTGCATTAGCAATCAATTCATCGTACTCTTCATTTGACCAGCCAGTTCGGTTCATTGTTGAGTCAGTGATAAAGCTTTCTAGGAAGTTTACTGGATCACCATAGTCAAATATGAACGAGCTACGTGAAAATTGAAGATTTAATGCCTTTTGATCTTCTAAGAATACATTCCATTCCGTATTCTCAAGTTCTACATCCACACCAAGATTTTCTGTAAACATACCTTGAATCGTTTCAGCGATTGCTTTATGTGAATCACTTGTATTATAGGACATGACAACTTCTGGAAGCTCATCATAGCCTTCTTCTTCCATGCCTTCTTCCAATAATTGTTTTGCTTCTTCAGGGTTGAATTCTACTAGATCTCCATTTACATCACGGAAATCAGAACCTGATGGGCCTGTAAATCCTGGTGAAACAAACGCTGTTGCTGCTTTTTCTTTGTTTTTTGTTACATAATCTACAATATCCTGTTGATTAACTGCTAAAGCAAATGCTTTACGGATTTTCTCGTTTTGGAACGGCTCTTCTGTTACGTTGAAACGATAGAAGTATAGCCCTGCTTGCTCTTCAATAACGACATTATCACCATCGATAAGCTGATCAGCCATTTCAGATGGGATATTTGTCATATCAAGGTCGCCTGCTTCAAACATTTGATATTCTGTGTTTGTGTCGTTAACCATTGCCCAGTGAACTTTATCAAGACTTACAGTTTCTGCATCCCAATATTCTTCATTTTTAACCATTACCATTTCACTATCATGTTCCCATGACTCAAGTGAGAATGGGCCGTTAGAAACAAATGAATCTGCTTCTGCATACCACTCTGGATTTTCTTCAGCGACACTAGCATTTACAGGGAAAAATGCCGGATTTGAAATAACATGTAAGAAAAACCCTGTTGGAGCTGTTAAGGTAACTTCAAACGTTTTTTCATCTACTGCTGTTACTGCAACATCATCAACAGCACCTTCTCCATTATTGAAAGCTTCTCCGCCTTCAATAAAGTAACCTAGAAATGCTGCTGGTGAAGCTGTTTCAGGGTCTAACAACTGTTGCCATGCATACACAAAGTCTTCAGCTGTTACCGGATCACCATTTGACCAATTCGCATTTTCACGAAGCGTGAATGTATAGGTTTTCCCATCTTCTGAAAGATCCCAGTCTTCAGCAATTGCTGCTTGAGGTGTATCATCTTCCCCTAAACGTGTTAACCCTTCCATTAGGTTGTTTAAAACGTTCCATGATACGGAATCAAAACCTGATGGTGGGTTTAGTGATGTAGGTTCGTTACCATTGTTCATTTGTAATACTTTTTCACCGCCATCTTCACTATCACTACTTTCCTCTTCAGTAGTTTCTTCCCCATCACTACTATCTTCCGGCTCTTCTTCTCCAGCATTTTCACTTGTTGTACATGCTGTGAGTACCATAATAGTTAGTGCGGTCAGTAATAAAATTAACCACTTCTTCATACTAATTTTCCCCCTTATTATTTGGTGGCTGTTGCAGCCAAGAGTTGTTTAGCCCTTTCATCTTGCAGCCAGCAATCTACCTCATGTGTGTCACTAAGCTGTGATGAATTAGGATAAACTTTATCACACACCTCCATCGCTAACGGACATCTTGCTGTAAATGGACATCCGATAGGAGGTGAGAATAAATCTGGTGGTGTTCCATCAATAGGAACGAGTTTCTCCCCTTGTAAATCAAGGCGAGGAACTGATTTTAGTAACCCTTTGGTATAAGGGTGTTGGGTATGGTAGAAAATTTCTCGTTTCGTACCAACTTCGATAATTTTCCCAGCATACATTACGGCAATACGATCAGCGATTTTCGCGACTACCCCTAAATCATGGGTGATCAAAATAATAGAAACGCCTGTTTGTTCCTGAATTTTGCCAAATAGCTCTAGAATTTGTGCCTGTATGGTTACATCAAGTGCGGTCGTTGGTTCGTCTGCAATCAGAAGCTCTGGTTCACAAATAAGAGCCATAGCAATTACAATTCGCTGCCGCATACCTCCACTAAATTGGTGTGGATATTGTTTTAAGCGTTCCTCAGGATTTGGAATACCAACTAAGTCCATCATCTCGAAGGCTTTTTTCTTCGCCTGATCTCTGGAAATTGTATGGTGCTGGCGTAGTCCTTCCATCAGCTGTGATCCAATTGTTAAGGTTGGATTTAAGGCAGTCATCGGGTCTTGGAATATCATTGAAATATCAACACCACGGATCGAGCGCATTTCTTTTTCCGATAATTTGGTTAGCTCTCTTCCCTTGAACTTGATGATTCCATTAGAAATTTTACCTGGTGGGTCCGGGATCAAGCGCATGATCGCATTTGATGTAACACTTTTCCCGCAACCAGATTCACCTACTATTGCAAGGGTTTCCCCTTTATATAAATCAAAATTAACACCTCTAACGGCTTTAACTGTTCCTCCATATGTAGTGAATGTCACGTGGAGGTTATCGACTTCTAGAATTTTTTCCATGTGTATCACCTACTTCCTTAACTTCGGATCGAGTGCATCCTGAAGTCCATCACCTAATACGTTAAATGCAAACATTGTAAATGAAATGAAAAACGCCGGGAAGAACAATGTCCACCAGTATCCAGATAGAATTGCACCTAATGAATCGTTAGCCATAACACCCCAGCTTGCAAAAGGCGATTGAATACCTAATCCTAGAAAGCTTAGAAATGCTTCTGCAAAGATAGCTGTTGGTACTGTTAACGTCATTTGCACAATAATTGGCCCCATCGTATTAGGGAGTAAATTTTTTCGGATAATTCGTGCTGTTTTCGTTCCAAATGATTTAGAGGCGAGAACAAATTCATAGTTTTTAATCTGTAATACTTGCCCCCGCACAATTCGGGCCATTCCTACCCATCCTGTTACCGTTAAGGCAACAATGATCGTTGTTAAACTTGGTCCCATAACTACTAATAATAGAATGACAACTAAGAGATATGGAAGTCCATATAATATTTCGATAATACGCATCATGATGTTATCCGTGCGACCACCTTTATAGCCGGAAATTCCACCATAGATGATCCCAATAAAGAAATCTATTAAAGCTGCCATTAAGCCTACAAATAGGGATATTCTTGCCCCGTACCATGTTCTGGTAAACACGTCACGGCCTAATGAATCTGTACCAAACCAATGCGCTCCAGATGGTGACTGAAACTGATTTGGTAGATTCTGATCCTTAACCGAATATGGTGATAGAATTGGACCCAAAATGGCCATTATCCCTAGTAATATTAAAAATATTAGTCCGGCCATCGCCAATTTATTTTTGATAAGGCGTTTCCAAGCATCTTGCCAATAAGACAATGACGGCCTTGAAACGTTTTCGGCAGCACCCTTATCCTTTTCCTTCCATTTAAACCAGTCATTCGGTACTTCGGTCGGAGAATGAGGTACATTCATCTTGTTTGCTGGTTTCATCTTATTCTCCTCCCTTTTTGTGTACTTTAATACGCGGATCCAATATGCCATATGCTATATCAACTAAGAAAAGCATGAAAATGAGAAAGGCACTATAGAACACAGTAGTTCCCATGATTACAGGATAATCGCGCTGATTGATACTTTCGACAAAATACTGCCCCATTCCAGGTATAGCGAATATTTTTTCGATAACAAATGTTCCTGTTAAAATTCCAGCTAATAGTGTACCCATGATGGTAACAACTGGCATCAACGCATTTTTCAAAGCATGCTTGAAGACTATTTTCCAAGGTGATAGCCCTTTTGCACGAGCCATTTTAATATAATCCTGTGTCAGAACTTCAATCATGGTTGAACGAGTCAGTCTCGCGATAATCGCCATGGGTCCTGTTGCTAAGGCAAGTACAGGGAGTACCATATGAGCAGGACTTGACCAGGTAGCCACCGGGAAAATTCCTGTATTTACAGCTAACTGCTGAATCAGTAATGTTGCTAGCACAAAGTTCGGTATCGAAATTCCCAACACAGCAAAACTCATTGCCATATAATCAATGACACCATTGTGTCGTAGGGCCGCTACTATTCCTAGAATAATTCCGGATACAACAGCGAAAATAATCGTAATAATACCTAGTTCAAACGAGATAGGAAATCCCCGTCCGAGCAAATCATTTACCGTCTGTGTGGGTTGCTTGATCGATGGACCAAATTCGAATGTAGCAATCGATTTCAAATAAAGTAAATATTGAACATGGTAAGGTTCATCTAAATTATAATGTGCTTCTAAATTTCGTTGTACCGTTTCATTAGTTCCTCGCTCCTCGTTAAGTGGAGAACCAGGAATAGTTACCATCAGCACAAATGTAAGTGTAACGATAATCCATAAGGTCACAACCATTATAAGTAACCGTTTTAGTATGTATTGTAGCATGATTTTCCTCCAGTCATGAACAAAAGCTAGAAGCACCCGGTAGCGACGTATGGACTCGCCCGCGCATCGCGGTGGTTCGGCGTTGCCGCGCAAATCGGCGATTTTAGTCGAACATCCAAAATGAAACATGCCCTTCATAGGGGGATGCCGTCATTGGGCCAAGAGCCCGCTTTTAGTCGGGCCTCCTTATGCTAAGTAAATCGATTTCGTTAACTTATCGCATGAAGGTGAGGGAAGTCCACTAGTAGTTGGGCGTTTAAGCTGGACGTGTCTAAGCCTTACAACCAATTGTTCACAGCTAATTTTTATACTTCACATAATCATTGTAATGTCTTGATTTAAGCCAAGACCTAATAGTGATAATCTTAGAAATTTATATTCACAGAACCAACAATACGTATCAGTTCTTTCCGTATAAAAAGTCTGAGCTAAACACCAATGGCAGAGCTATAGTGTGTCTATAAATATCAAGTAATTAGGTTGAAAACGTGGTATTCGCCGCTAATTCTGTCATGACAAGCATCGCCTGATACGCTTCTAGTATATCTTTAGCTTGGTATTTTACAATTGTTGTTCCAGGTTCTATTTCGGTACCTGGCATCAGATTGGCCCACTCGGCCTGACCATGATTGCTAAATTCAATTTTTATTACTGGTTTATCTGGTGGTGTAAGTGCTTGCACATTCGCACGATTTTCGAACGCTTCTGTTACTTTAGTTGTTAAAAGTTCACCGGCCTTTTTCGGTGTCAAGCTTTTTACTGAAGATCGTGATATCGATTCCTTCACCGCTGCGGTTGTAATATTCGGAATAAGTTCCTCTGCTTCTTTACAAGCTTGATCGTCCCCTGCAACCATTAAAATCGGCACACCGAAATATCCTGCAACATAAGCGTTAAACCCCAGTTCTCCAATCGGTTTATCGTTTATAAAAAAGTTTCTTACTGCATGAACCATCGCATGTGACATCACGCCAAATTGACCTGCACGAGCATGATATCCAACAAAGATGGCACCTTCGTAGGTTGCGTCAAGCCCTTGCATCATAGATAGAGGTTTTACTTCACCAGTTATTAATCTAGCTTCTGTATGTAATTGGTCTATCAAAATATTATTCATTTTTGAGTGGCTATCATTTACCAGAATTTCTTCACAGCCGCTTTTATACGCTGCATCAATTACATAATTTGTTTCATCTGTCATGATCTTGCGTGCTCTTTCATAATTATGCTTTTTTGAATCTACATATGTATGATCCGGTAATCCTGTAATACCTTCCATGTCTACAGAAACATATAGCTTCATGATGTACTCCCCTTTATTCTCATTAATGATCTTAGTATTAGTAATATTCTTTCATCTTACCATAAGATACATGGTTGTTCAGTGGTGCATTTTTACTATTGTTTATTACACCTGGTAACCAACATGTGTCACAATTTTACGAAAATTAAAATAATAGATTATGCCAAACCTACAAAATAGTTTAGTTGAATAGTAGTCTTTAAATCGATTTGATATTTTTATTTTACCATAGCTTTTTTGTTATTAAAAGTCGTTTTCGCACGCCATCTTCATTGTTGCTATAAATTGCGACGTAACTTGAAAACACGATCAGTGCTCTGCTATCGCTCGCGAAAAACCTAGTGTATTTCCAGAGCGAGTAAAAGTACCAACCATCATCTCAAGTTACGGCGTATTTTATATCTAATCTCTCAAAAAACAATCTTTACGAAAACAGCCTTATTAAAAGTCGAGCATTTTTCAATGAGGGATTAAAAGCTCGTTAAAAAACAGATGAGCATAATTGCCCATCTGTTTTGAGAATTCATATACGTGATTAATATCCGTTTATTTTATATTTTAGAGAATTCAGCTACCATTCTATTTGGTTGAATATCCATTTCTTCTACTTGTACAAAAGGTCCAACAACGTCACCATTTTCATCCACTCGTTCAATATCAGCTCCTAAAGAAGCTAATTTTCCAGCTAAGTTTACATAGCCACGATCTAGATGCTTAAGCTCTGTTACATGTGTTAAGCCATCTGCATAAAGACCAGCTAAAATTAACGCAGCGGCAGCTCGTAAATCTGTTGCAGCAACTTCTGCTCCTTGGAGGTCACAACCACCCTCGATAATCACACTACGGCCTTCGATTTTCATTTTAGCGTTCATTCTACGAAATTCTTCTACATGCATAAAACGATTTTCAAATACGGTTTCGGTAATCACACTTGTGCCTTGTGCACATAACATTAAGGACATCATCTGTGATTGCATGTCAGTTGGAAAACCTGGATGTGGTAGAGTTTTAATATCTGTTGCCTTCAACTCTTTGGGACCAATAACACGTAATCCATTGTTTTCTTCCATAATCGTAACGCCCATTTCCTCGAGTTTGGAAATCACAGAACGCAAATGTTCACTAACTGCATTTTCAATTAGCACATTTCCACCTGTGATGGCTGCTGCAACCATAAACGTTCCAGCTTCTACCCTGTCGGGAATAATTGCATGTTCTGCACCGTGAAGCTTTTCCACACCTGTGATTTTAATCGTTTCCGTACCTGCACCTATTACTTTAGCACCCATTTTATTTAAGAAGTTAGCTAAATCAACTATTTCTGGTTCTTTTGCGCAATTTTCTATAATTGTTTTACCTTCAGCAAGTGTTGCAGCCATCATAATATTCTCTGTAGCCCCTACACTTGGCATATCTAGATAGATTTTCGCACCTTGTAAGCGGCCGTCAACTTCTACTTCTACAAAGCCGTTACCGACATGCACATCTGCCCCCATTGCTTCAAAACCTTTTAAATGTAAATCAATTGGACGTGAACCTATTGCACAACCACCTGGCATCGCAACATTTGCATGACCATATCGAGCCAAAAGTGGTCCTAAAACTAATACAGATGCCCTCATCTTACGCACATATTCGAATGGCGCCTCCGTTTTTAACTTTTTTGAAGCATCAACTGCCACTGCATTATTTTCAAATTGTACGTTTGCATTCATATTTCGTAAAACTTCATTAATCGTATAAACATCAGCTAGGACAGGAACATCGGTAATAAGACTCTTACCTTCACTTGCAAGAATACTAGCCGTTATGACTGGTAGGACGGCATTTTTAGCACCTTCTACATTTACGGTACCAGTTAATTGCTGCCCGCCTCTTACGATGATTTTTTCCATATTACAAATCTCCTTCAGATCCAATTTCACTATATTAATATTCATCTATTAGGATAGGTGTTCCTATCGTGTAATTTGATTTTCCATTTTCTGTTGCTGTAACTACTAGTTGAAAGTTAACCGGTTTGTCTGTGATCGTAATCTTTTCCGACCACATTGGTGTGTACCCGTAAACTATATTTTTATGCATTGAATTTTCTACTGTGTCATTTTGTGTCGTTACATGTTGTAAACCAAACTGTTGTTTTATTTTTTGAATAAAATAAACACTATTGATTATACCATGATCTATAGTTGTCAGACAAGAAAATATTTTAGCAGACATTGTAAAATATTGATTTAATATGTCGTGTTTCCTTGAAACATATGACTCTTTAATAGATTCATTCCATGCCTTACCTTCTATAAGTACATTGATCTCAGATTGGTAGTTTTCATCTTTTGGTATCAACACTTTATAATGTTCGATAATCCCCACCGAATTGTGTACGTCCCTAAATGAATATTCTATTATGTTTTCATCTTCTGCAACAGTGCCATTATATCTATTTTTTAATTCTTCGATAACTTTTTTTACTTTTTCTCTTTCCATTTGTTCCTTTATGGTGACTTGCCATTCCTCTACAGCAAGATCCTCACTCGTAACAAATGCAGTCATATCTATTAATTCATCTGATTGCGTATGATTGGCCATGGTTTCATTCGGTAGTAATAATAGTAAAAGTACCATAATAGCAGATTTTCTCATAAAAAAATCCTCCCTGTTCATTTCTGTATCTACAGTATGAACGGAAGAATTATCTGTTATACGTTTCCATATAATATTTTAATAGAATACTAGTTTACAATCATGACCGGGAGTATTACCCCGGCAATTAGAATAAATAGAGAAGATCTTGTGACCATTGCAAGAATTCAAGGAAAAACCTACTTACTCCAGCACCAACTACAATCGTTATGAACATTAAAAGAATTTTAGCTTCTGTTCCATGACCTTTTCTTATTAGTGGATCGAAATTTATTGTCTGTACAATTCTCCACGTAATAAAAATAAATAGTAAATGCGATATCATACTTGTAACAGCTAATTGTCCAATTGAAAACATGAGAACCACCTTATTTATATTCGTAATTTATTTGCTCTTTTCACTACTGATACTTTGCCACGTCCGATGGGAAATGTCAATTAATTGGTGTGTTAGGCGGAGTTGAATGGAGAAGCTTATGTAATTTACCCTATTGAAATAATCCAGAAAATAATTCATTTCCCGGGAAATATCGACATTAAATATGATTGATACTGTAAATTTGACTACACTAAAGCGCAAAAAACCCCTCGCAACATATGTTACAAGAGATTTTTCAATGATTTACCTTATGATATCTAATCGGTTCATTGCGCGTTTGAGTGCTAATTCTGCCCTTTGGAAGTCGATGTTATCTTGTTTAGTCTGAAGACGTTGCTCTGCTCGTGACTTTGCTTCTTGTGCACGATCAACATTTATTTCTGAAGGTTTCTCAGCAGATTGTGCCAGGATGGTCACTTTATCTGGTCGAACCTCCAAAAATCCGCCATTTACAGCAAGTCGCTGTTCATCATTTTCACGCTTTAATCGTACTGCGCTGATTGTTAATGGAGCGACTAATGGAATATGCCCTGGTAAGATACCGAGCTCCCCATTTTCTGCTTTACAGCTAACCATTTCAAAACTATCTTCCAACACTGGACCATCAGGAGTAACAACACTCACAATTAGTGTTTTCAATGTAACCCCTCCTCAGACTGGTAGATCCTTAGAGTGCTTGACATTGCAAAACACCCTAATGGCCTTCGTACATATAAGGATTATCCCTATACCTACACTTCTACCGTATGTCTTCGTTATTATTCCATACCTTTTGCTTTTTCAATTACATCTTCAATGCGTCCTACTAGACGGAATGCATCCTCTGGTAGGTCATCATATTTACCATCAAGAATTTGTTTAAAACCACTTACTGTTTCACTAACAGGTACATAAGAACCTTTTTGTCCTGTAAACTGCTCAGCTACGTGGAAATTTTGTGATAGGAAAAACTGGATACGACGTGCACGAGATACGGTTTGTTTATCTTCATCCGATAATTCATCCATACCAAGGATTGCAATAATATCCTGTAATTCTTTATATCGTTGAAGTGTACGTTGAACTTCACGTGCTACTTCATAATGCTCATCACCAACAACCTCAGGATCTAGTGCGCGTGATGTGGAAGCTAATGGATCCACCGCTGGGTAGATACCTTGCTCAGATAGTTTACGATCTAAGTTTGTTGTTGCATCTAAGTGAGCGAATGTTGTCGCAGGAGCAGGATCCGTATAGTCATCGGCAGGTACGTAAATCGCCTGGATTGACGTTACAGAACCTTTATCAGTTGATGTGATTCGCTCTTGTAATTGTCCCATCTCTGTTGCAAGTGTTGGCTGGTAACCAACGGCAGATGGCATACGGCCTAGAAGCGCGGATACCTCAGAACCTGCTTGAGTGAAACGATAAATGTTATCAACAAAGAACAACACGTCTTGTCCTTCTTCGTCACGGAAATATTCAGCCATGGTTAAGCCTGTAAGTGCAACACGCATACGTGCTCCAGGTGGCTCGTTCATCTGACCAAATACCATTGCCGTTTTTGTAATAACACCTGAATCTTTCATTTCATAGTAAAGGTCGTTACCTTCACGTGTACGCTCACCAACACCGGCGAATACGGATATACCACCGTGCTCTTGAGCAATGTTGTTAATTAATTCTTGGATAAGTACCGTTTTACCAACACCGGCACCACCAAATAAACCGATTTTACCACCTTTAATGTATGGTGCTAAAAGGTCAACAACTTTAATACCAGTTTCTAAAATTTCTGTGTCTGTCGCAAGGTTTTCAAATTTGGGTGCTTCACGGTGGATTGGATCCAGTCGTATATCTTTCGCTAATGGTTCATCAAGGTCAATGTTCTCACCTAGTACGTTAAATACACGGCCTAATGTTACCTCACCAACAGGAACTGTAATAGCACGTCCTAAATTTTCTACTGTCATACCACGTTTAATACCATCAGTTGATCCCATGGCGATGGTACGTACAGAATTGTCACCTAAATGAAGTGCTACTTCTAAAGTAAGATCAATACTTCCTTCAGCACTATCATCAGATTGATGGACAACTAATGCGTTATAAATTTCTGGAAGCTGGCTGTCTTCGAATTTTACGTCGACAACAGGTCCCATAACTTGTGTAACGTGTCCTTTGCTCATCGATTTCCCTCCTAACTAACTTTAGAAAAACGCTGCTTACATAGTCTTTCTTCGTAATTGATGACGTTTTTCTTATACTTAAACACTTAAATCGATAGGTCAGCGTACTATTCTAATGCAGCTACCCCGCCTACAATTTCAGTGATCTCTTGTGTAATAGCTGCTTGGCGTGCGCGGTTATAAGATAATGTTAAATCATCAATTAAGTCTTCGGCATTATCTGTTGCACTACGCATTGCAGTCATTCGTGCTGCGTGTTCACTTGCTTTACCGTCTAACAATGCACCATAAATTAAACTTTCGGCATATTGTGGTAAAAGCACTTCTAAAATCTGTTCTTGGTCTGGTTCATATTCATACTGACTACCTGAACCAGCATCTTCCATATTTGTTATCGGCAGGATTTTAGTTGTGGTAACTTCTTGCGAGATGGCACTTATATAGTGATTGTAAACAATACTTAGTTCATCAATTTCTTCATCACTAAACATCTGAACCGTCTCAGCTGCCAGTTCCTTAATGTCTGCAAAATTAGGTTGATCCGCTAGTCCTAAGATACTCTTAGCAACTGGCATGTCACGCTTCTTGCAGAATTCATAACCCATTCTTCCAATAGTAATAATTGTATATTCTTCAGGAGAGCTATGTCGGTCCTGGATCGTTTGAAGTAATCTTTTTAAAATACTACTATTATAAGCACCTGCTAAACCACGATCAGAAGTAACGACAAGATAACCTGCCTTTTTCACATTACGTTTTTCAAGCATGGGATGACTTGCATCCGTATTATTATTAGCAATACTTGCAACAACTTCCTGAATCTTTTCACTATATGGTACAAATGCACGAGCATTCATTTCTGCTTTACTCATTTTGGAAGCAGAAACCATTTCCATAGCTTTGGTAATTTGTTTCGTTTTCGTTGTCGAATCAATTCTATTTTTAATATCTTTTAGTGATGCCAAGCTTTTTCACCACCCTTTCTTGGTAAAAGGTTGCGTGTTACGAATTTTATTACGAATCACGTTCGGCAAGTCCAGTCTTTACGCCGCTGAACAGTTGCCTACGCTTTGATTTTATGCTCCAGTTGGTAAGAATGTTTTCTTAAATGATTCTACTGCATCATTCATATCATCTGCTTCTGGAAGGTTACCAGTATCGCGGATAGATGCTAGTAGTTCTTTACGGTTCTCATCTAACCAGATGTTCATTTCCGTTTCGAAGCGAGTAATATCTTCTACAGGAATATCATCTAAGAAGCCTTTTGTTAGTGCATAAATAATCATAACTTGTTTTTCAACAACTAATGGTTTATGCAATCCTTGTTTTAGTACTTCAACTGTACGTTCCCCACGATTTAGTTTCGCCTGTGTTGCTTTATCAAGGTCAGAACCAAATTGCGCGAATGCTTCTAGTTCACGGAATGATGCAAGGTCAAGACGTAATGTACCTGCAACCTTTTTCATCGCTTTGATCTGTGCGGAACCACCAACACGAGATACCGAAAGTCCTGCGTTAATTGCTGGACGTACACCTGAGAAGAATAAATCTGATTGTAAGAAGATTTGTCCATCCGTGATCGAGATTACGTTCGTTGGAATATATGCACCGATATCACCTGCTTGTGTTTCAACAAATGGTAGTGCTGTTAATGAACCGCCACCTAAAGCATCGCTTAACTTAGCTGCACGCTCTAGTAAACGTGAGTGCAAGTAGAATACATCCCCTGGGAATGCTTCACGACCTGGAGGACGACGCAAAAGTAAAGAAAGTTCACGATATGCTGTTGCTTGTTTTGATAAGTCATCATATACAACAAGAACATGTTTACCGTTATACATAAATTCTTCACCCATTGTTACACCTGCATATGGAGCTAGGTATAATAATGGAGCTGGATCTGATGCACCAGCAGTTACTACAATCGTATTATCTAATGCACCGTGGCGACGGAATGTTTCCACTGTTCCACGGACAGTTGATTCTTTTTGTCCAATTGCAACGTAAATACAAATCATATCCTGATCTTTTTGATTAATGATGGTATCTACTGCTACAGTTGTTTTACCTGTTTGACGGTCACCAATAATAAGTTCACGCTGGCCACGACCGATTGGCACAAGTGCGTCAATCGCTTTAATCCCTGTCTGTAATGGTTCATCAACTGATTTACGATCCATTACCCCAGGAGCAGCTCCTTCAATGGGACGAGTTTTAGTCGTTTCTGCTGGACCTCTTCCGTCAATTGTTTGACCAAGTGGGTTTACTACTCTACCTAGTAGTTCCTCCCCAACAGGTACTTGCATAATTCTGCCTGTGCGACGAACTTCATCGCCTTCTCTAATACCTGTGTATGGCCCTAAGATAACAATACCAACGTTGGATTCCTCAAGGTTTTGCGCCATACCCATAACACCGTTTGAAAATTCAACAAGCTCTCCGGCCATGACATCATCAAGACCATGAGCACGTGCGATACCGTCACCGACTTCAATAACCGTCCCGACATCACTTACTTCTATATCCGAGTCAAACCGCTCGATTTGCTGCTTAATCAGTGTACTGATTTCTTCAGCTTTGATGCTCATACCATTTCACCCCTATCATCATTTGTTCGTTAGAAAACTTGGCTTATCGCAGGTAGCGAAAGCCTTAAGCAGGTAAGATAGTTTTAACCTTTCTTAACTGCCAAGTTTAAAGTCACGTTCGATACGTCGTAGTTTTCCACTAATGGAGCCATCGTAAATCGTGTTGCCCATGCGGATTTTAACACCACCGATAATCGAAGGGTCTACAATATTTTCAAGCTTAATCGCTTTTTTATTAAACCGTTTAGCAAATTTACTCTCTAGCTCTTGTTTTTCCATATCGGATAATTCGCGAACAGAATATACGGTTGCTTGTGCTATTCCTTCTGCATCATTTACCAATTTAATAAAATGATCAATAGTGGATGGGATGATCTCAACTCGTTGACGTTCCACCAATAGCTTCATTGTGTTTAACACATCTGTTGAGTATCCTTGAAACGCTTCATCAAGAAATTGTTTCTTTTCCACATAATTAACCTTAGGATGCTTCAAGAATTTATAAAGTTGCTGATTGTTTTGAAAAACTTCACGTACAACGTGTAATTCTTCTATAAGCTTTTCTAATGTAGCTTTTTCATTTCCGAGCTGGAAAAGAGCTTCTGCATAACGTTTGGAAACTACTGCTTCACTCATCGCTCTTCTCCTACCTCTTTAATGTAATCATTGATCAAGTCTTCTTGATCCTGTGCACTTATTTCTTTTTCAATTACTTTACTTGCTATAAGTACAGATAATGAAGCCACTTTATCTTGAAGTGCTTGAAGTGCTTTTTCTTTTTCATTGCGAATTTCTTCTTGTGCTGACTGCTTAATTCGATCTGCTTCTTGGTGAGCATTTTCAATGATTGATTTTTCTTGGTTAGAACCAGCACTCTTTGCATCTTCAATGATTTGTTGAGCTTCTTGTTTGGTTTGTTTTAATTGTTCTGTAGCTTCTTTTGAAGCTTTTTCAGCTTCTGCGCGGCTCTTTTCTGCAGCTTCGATTTCACCAGCAACGTATTCTTCACGTTTTTGCATCATTCCAATTACTGGACCCCATGCGAACTTACGCAATAGGACAAGCAAAATAACGAAGAAGAATAACTGCATTAGCATGTCTCCAACATGAAGACCACCAAGTGCTGCATTTATAGTAGAAAATCCAGTGAATGCTTGCACAGAATTCACTCCTTTCACCTTCATTTAGAGAACATTACACGATTGCAAAGTTCAGTTATATCTTCATTTTAAAAAATAGTAAAAAGCATAACAACGGCGAAGGTTCTAATTCAGACATACTCCGCCATCTTTTTTAGTAATAAGTTATTACATTACCATTAGTGCGATTACTACCGCGATGATAGGCATAGCCTCAACCAAACCAACACCAATAAACATCGTTGTTTGTAGTTGACCTTTTAGTTCTGGTTGACGAGCAATCCCTTCAACCGTACGACTTACAATTAAACCGTTACCTACACCAGCACCAAGTGCCCCTAATCCTACTGCGATTGCAGCTGCTAAAGCTCCCATAATATAAATCCTCCTCAAAATAGTTGTATAAGTTTTTTCATAATTTCCTTTTTCAGCATGAAAGCTAAAATAGGCTAATTAACAATTGGATGTAGCTTAATGATCGCTACTTACTTTATGTGACATGTAAACCATTGCCAGCATAGTGAAAATAAATGCTTGGATAGCACCGATAAATATACTAAATCCTTGCCATGCCAAGAATGGAATTGCTCCACCAAGGAAGCCTAATACACTTGAGGTTGTTACACCTACTAGTAAACTTAGTAGTACTTCACCGGCATATAAGTTACCGAAAAGACGTAAACCTAACGTTAATGTGTTTGCAAATTCCTCGATAATTTTTATCGGAAATAAGAATGGCAGCGGTCGGAAATATTCCTTCACATACTCTTTTCCGCCTCGCATCTTAACACCATAATAGTGTGTTAGAACAATTACCATCGCGGAAAGCGTTAATGTGACACTTGGATCTGCTGTTGGTGATTTCCACCATAGATCGTGGCCAAACACCCCATTTGTTATAACACCTAGCATATTACCCACAAGAATGTATGTAATTAATGTTAGTGCTAATGGCAAGAAGACCTTACCTGTTTTCCAGTCCATCGTGTCGTTAATAATTCCTTTAACAAAGTCCAGAATCCATTCCATGAAGTTCTGCACACCTGTTGGCTTCATTTGTAATTTCCTTGCACCCAACATACTGAGGACAAATACGATTAATGACGTAATTGCAATCATTAATACGTTGGACATATTAAAATCAAGCCAGGATATTCCAAATACATCTCTTAACATTGGTGCTCCATGATCCACCTTGTTCACCCCTCTTTCATACTATAATCCTTGTTTTCTAGAAAGCCTTGGCTCCTCACCAAAATCGTGGCAAAAGCTTTGGATTATCTTATTTCTTAGGACTTTCTTCACTCTTAAAGTGGGATATAACAAAATCTATCACCATGACGAGATAGGATGTCATTAATCCAATTATTACAGCGATAATGTGAAAATAGTCTTCAAAACGAAGTGCGATAATGACTGCCAATGCAACAGCAGCAAATCGCGATACAGTGCCAAGCCCTCTTGCGGGTTGCTTTTTTGCAACAGCCTCTGTAAAGTCGTATGTTTTCCTTTGAAGAAGCACTAAGTTATATAAACTAATTACGCTTCCTAAAAGAAGACCGAGGAAGATACGGAGATATGGGGTGAACCCTGCTCCAAGTACCAATAATGCCAAAAGGTAGAACATCCACTTACGTTGACGCGCAATCATATTTTCATAATGCGACATAATATTACTTTTCCCCCGTTTTGTTGCACATTTTAAGGTTTGCAGGCCTATGAAAAGCCCTATTCTCAGGATAGGGGGTTAGCAGATGATGCTTGTCTAGCTTTTGTTCAACAAATAATCCTGCAAGTGTTGCCCTATATAGCTTCATGGCAATATCTTCCCACATACAGCACTCATACATACAGCAAAAAATCCGTGAGATAAGTCACTGCAAATATGAATAGTTTGTCTTATACTTATGTAAGGTTTGTCAATTAAGGGACATAATTATTGCAGTTTAATGAAAACCTTACCATTCACACTAAGCAAGTTTACAGTAGCAGTACCCTATTGTCAATTGGTTTGACGGATAATCCAACGAATGGATATTGGCAATTTTAAACAATCGTTTAATCTTTCTTCATCACTGATATGATGCCTCTTACAAGGCTTCACCTATGAACATAAATCAGCTAGTTGTTTGGTGGATTTCAAACCATATCCCTTGCTATTATAACGGAATAACCCTGTCGAATAAAATGACATTTTTGTGAACGAATTTTGTCGTAAATGGAATTGCTTTGTTTTGTTGTTTTTAATTAAGGCTGTTTTTTAAAAGATTTTGTTTTTGACACAATAGATATATAATGCGACGTAACCTGATATGATGGTTGGTGCTTTTACTCGCTCTGGAAATACACTTCGCTTTTCGCGGGCGGCTGGTGAGCTTCTTCATGCTGACGCATTTCAGAAACTCACCTATGCCTATCCTCCCGCAGAAGTCTTCGTGTATTTCCGCCGCTGATATAGTTTCCACAATGAAACAACAGCTATCATTTCGTTTTTTATAGCATAAACTACCCTTTTATGGTGTTTGATTGGAGCGGAGGTCAGTCGACTCCTATCGGGAACAGCATCCCCCAGGAGTGTTGCACTTTTTCACAGCTTAGAGTAGCTTTCTGTTCAAGATTCCAAATGTTTTATCCAAACAATGATTAGAACGCCATGATCAGCGAAGGCAGAACACGAAGACTCCTCGAAAATACAAACCGATTTTCTTCGTGCGATGTAATGCTGTCGAAGCCTTCCTTGTCCTGTGGGAACAGCACGTGTCCGAAGACCCCGGAAGAAGCGTTTTTTGCTTCTGAGGAGGGCTGAGGCCGTGCCCGCGGAAAGCATCCGCCCCTTGCGATCCCGGACAGCGGCAATAGAAGTAAGCCTAAAGTTGCGTCGCAATCTACATCAACTGTGAGGATTAAATAGTAGTCAAACTTACGAAATGAGTTTTAGTTAATAATAACCTCCGTTTCGTAACTTTCATAACTACCATCTTCCAATAATACGGTAATTAATGCCTTGTATTGACCAGGTTTACCTAATTCCTTCTTTTCCATTTGTCCCTCATTCATACCAATTTCAACGTCACTTAATTCTAAAAATGTTCGATCATAGATCAGTGTGCCAGGATTGTAAAGGTCTACAGTCACACTTTTCGCCTCATCTGTTACATACAATTTATAAAAATACGTATCATCCGAAAAAGGCATTAACGAAAACTCAAAGCCCATTGCCTTAGGATAGTCCGCTGTTTCATTTACAAAAAGATAAGGCAATTGATAGGTTTCACCTTGTTGATGTAACGAAATCCATCCTTGGTAGAGTCCCTTCTCCAATTGTGGTGTGGTAACACTTAATTCAATTGGAATTGTCTTTTGCTGTTTGCCTTCTAAGGTGAACATTTGAGGCAAATTCCAAGTAAGTCCTTTTTGTTTGGTTGGAATATCAAATGAATAGCTTTGTGCTTGATTTGTTGTATTTTCAATAGTTACATTTATGGTCTTTTCTTCTTTATATGAATTGATTTTGCCATATGATAACAATGCATGCTGAATAATCGTGTTTGTTTCAATAGCTTTATTAGGCTGAATTTGGCCTGTACCTTGAATGATCGGGTCTAAGAGATCACCTTTATTATCTTCTAATGGTGTTGCTGTTGTCGTTAATGCTCCTTGAATTTGTTCTATTGTCCAATCAGGGTGCGCCTCTTTCACTAATGCCATCACACCTGCTACATGCGGGGCAGCCATACTTGTTCCTTGTAATGCTTGATACCCGTTTGGAACCGTACTAATGATGTTTGAACCGGGCGCTATAATATCAGGCTTAATATCCCAGTTTACTGTCACTGGTCCTCGTGAGCTAAAGTCAGCTATGGTCGTTTCTGTTGTTTGATAGATTGTTTCTATTGTTTGCGAATCTGTATTATTCTGTAACCATTGCCCATCCTGATGAGATATGGAAGCAACAGGAATGGTTACCGGGTTTTCTGGATTTTCAATTGACCCTTGAAACGGTTTTTCCTCATTGTTAAAAATTAATACCGCTTCAGCACCACTTTCTTCAGCCTTTTTTGCCATTTCATGAAAAGGAACTTCTCCACGCTTTGCGAGTGCAATTTTTCCTGTTAAATTAGCATGGTTATCATTTACTTGGACAATTGGATAACGGTGTTCTAAATTCCAAGGAATAGAGCCTTGCATAGAGGTTAATTCAATTGTCTTATCTTGAATCGGCTCATACAAATAAGGAACTGTTTGTGGTGAAGCTGACGCCCCAACTGACATCGCTTTTGTTGCAGTTGCAGGTGAACCCACTGTCCAATTATCTGGACCATTATTCCCATTAGCAATAACAACTCCTATTCCAAGATCGACTGCCCGATTAACAGCAACACTTGTTGGAAAATCAGGACCATTTACTGCATTTCCTAATGAAAGATTGATAATATCTACCCCATCTTTCACCGCTTGTTCCATTGCTGCAATTACCTGAACAGTTGACCCTCTTCCACCAGGACCGAGTGCACGATATGCATATATTCCTGCTCCAGGTGCTACCCCCAACAGATCACCATTTGCCGCAATAATCCCCGCTACATGAGATCCATGGATCGTTGGCATCCCTTGTGAACGCTGCGTTTCCAGCGGATCATCATCTAAATCAACTAAATCATACCCTCCTCTGTAATTTGTTGAAAGATCTGGATGATCATAGGCTATTCCAGTGTCAATCACACCCACGTTGACACCTTTACCTGTATAAGTAGTGTCGTTTAACGTGAATGGCATGACCATATTATCCTGTTGCACTTCTTTTAAAGAATCGTTAGGCAACGTTTCATATGTACGTACCGGATGTATCGCTTTAATAAATTCAAGTGATCCCATTCTCGCTAATTTATCTGGGGCAGCCTGCAACGCAAGTCCGTTGAACAATTGATCATACATCGCTATAACATCGATGAATGGATGGTAGGTGTTAATGTATTTTTTATGCTCTTTGGGATCTCCCTCTACTTCAATTATGATAGATTGCTTGTTATCTGTAGTGGCTGCCATTGGAACTGGGTTAGAAATGTAGATTATTGCTGTGATTAAAATGAGGAAGATTAGTCGCATAATGGGGAGACTCCTTTTTTATTATTTTGTAAGAATAGGGTTGGTAGGTAGCTTGAGAATACTTGATTTAGAGAAATGCTTCAGCAATTTCTTCTTATCTTTTGGAAAAAATAAATATTCATGCACGATTGAAAAATTTAAAGGATTCAGCGACTGCTGAATCCTTCATTGTACCGTTTATTTGAAATAATTTACTATAGCATCGGCGATACGTCTTGAAGCTTCTCCGTCACCATATGGATTTGATGCTTTGGCCATTTTTGCATGGGCATTTTCATCAGAAAGTAACTCATTTGCCAGGTTAAAAATATTATCTTCCTCCGTACCAGCAAGTTTTAATGTGCCCGCTTCAATTCCCTCTGGGCGTTCAGTTGTGTCGCGCAACACAAGAACCGGTACCCCTAAAGATGGAGCCTCTTCTTGAACCCCACCAGAGTCAGTCAATATTAAATGGGAGCGTGCGGCGAAGTTATGGAAATCGACAACACCAAGTGGTTCGATTAATTTAATTCGATCGTCATTTCCTAAAATTTCGTTCGCAGTCTCTTGTACGACTGGGTTAAGGTGTACTGGGTAAATAACTTGAATGTCATCATGCGTTTCCACTAACCGCTTAATCGCACGGAACATTTGCTGCATGTTGTTACCCAAATTTTCCCGACGATGCGCGGTCATTAACACAAGACGCTTGCCTTCAAGTTCATCCATCACCGGACTCGAATAGGCATCATCGACTGTTGTTTTTAGTGCATCAATCGCTGTATTACCGGTAACAAAAATCCGGTTCTCTGGTTTATTTTCACGCAGCAGATTTTGTTCCGATTTTTCTGTTGGTGCAAAATGTAAATCTGCCATTACTCCAGTAAGCTGACGGTTCATTTCCTCTGGATATGGGGAATGCTTGTCCCACGTACGAAGTCCTGCTTCCACATGACCTACTGCTATCTGATTGTAAAAGGCAGCAAGTGAGGCAGCAAATGTAGTAGTGGTGTCACCATGAACGAGCACGATGTCTGGCTTCGTTTCTTTCATCACTTCATCAAGGCCCTCTAGTGCACGGGTAGTAATTTGTGCTAACGACTGTTTTTGCTTCATAATATTTAAATCAAAATCTGGTGTGATATCAAAAATTTCTAGTACCTGATCGAGCATTTCCCGGTGCTGTGCCGTCACTGTCACGATCGGTTCAAATTGATCATTGCGTTTTTTTAACTCGAGTACGAGTGGCGCCATTTTAATTGCTTCAGGCCTGGTTCCAAAAATGGTCATTACTTTAATACGCTTTGTCATTATAGGTGTCACTCCGCTTATTCATAGTCTTGAAAAATTACTTTGTGCCGTATAAACGGTCTCCTGCATCACCGAGACCAGGAATGATATATCCTTTTTCATCTAACTTTTCATCGAGTGCAGCTAAATAGATGTCTACATCAGGGTGTTCCTGTTGAATAACTTCGACTCCCTCTGGCGCTGCAATTAGGCACATCAGACGGATTTGTTTTGCCCCACGTTTTTTTAAGGAGTGAATAGCATCGTTTGCCGATCCACCTGTTGCAAGCATTGGGTCGATTACAATTAGTTCACGCTCGGGAATATCAGTCGGTAATTTTATATAATATTCCACGGGTTTAAGTGTTTCTGGATCACGATATAACCCCACATGGCCAACACGTGCTGCTGGGATTAACTTTAACATGCCATCAACCATACCTAAGCCAGCACGGAGAATTGGAATTAAACCAACTTTTTTACCAGCTAATACTTTTGTTTTTGCTTCCATTACGGGCGTGTTCGTTGAGATTTCCTGTAGTGGTAAATTTCTTGTAATTTCAAAAGCCATCAACATTGCGACTTCATCAACAAGCTCGCGGAATTCTTTTGTTCCTGTGTTTTTATCACGTATGTACGTTAATTTATGTTGAATTAACGGATGATCTAAAACATGTACTCTTCCCATATAGCAAATCACTCCTTCTTATTAGTTGCATCTTACAAATTGTACTTAATAATAGTTAAGCTTTCAAGCAAACCGGCAAAACAAGTTATGGATGCAGTCGGTTTCAGTATAATGCGGTCTGTTTGCTCCTGCTTTTTGTGAGATGAGTCGCTTATCAGTGAATTTTGTGAGTTTATCAGTATTTTTTGTGATTTATCAGCACTTTTGGCTGTTTTATCAGTAATTTTCAAATTTTATCAGCACTTTTGACCGTTTTATCAGCATTTAACGTCCATCACGCTGATTAGACACCCACTCACAACAGCGTTAGTTAGGTATAAACTTTCCTGTCTGTAAAAAAAGGACGCTCCTACGATAGGAACATCCTCATCCTTATTTATGCGTAAAGTGGGAATTTATCTGTTAACGCAATCACGCGTTTTGCAGCTTCTTTTAGTACTGCTTCATCTTCATGATTATTTAATGTCAATGAAATAATAGCTGCTATTTCGTTCATTTCCGCTTCAGCAAAGCCTCGAGTAGTCACGGCTGCTGTACCGATACGGATGCCGCTTGTTACGAACGGGCTTTCTTTATCAAACGGAATAGTGTTTTTATTTGTTGTAATTCCAATATCATCTAATACTTTTTCCGCTACTTTCCCGGTAAGTTCAAGTGGCGTTACATCCAATAGTAATAGGTGATTATCCGTTCCACCTGAAACTACACGAATACCTTCGTTAGCTAATGCGTCACTTAGCGTTTTCGCGTTTGTAACGACTTGTTTAGAATAGGTTTTAAATTCAGCGGATAATGCTTCATTAAACGATGTAGCTTTTGCAGCGATGACGTGCATTAGCGGGCCACCCTGCATACCTGGGAATACGGACTTATCAATTTTTTTCGCGTATTCTTCTTTACATAAAATCATACCACCACGTGGGCCGCGTAATGTTTTATGTGTAGTTGTCGTAACAAAATCAGCGTGTGGAACCGGACTTGGATGCAATCCAGTTGCAACTAATCCTGCGATGTGCGCCATATCCACCATTAGATAAGCACCAACTGCATCGGCAATCTCACGGAATTTCGCAAAGTCGATGGTACGTGAATACGCACTTGCTCCAGCAACGATCATCTTAGGTTGTACTTCTTTTGCTTTTTCCAATACAGCGTCATAATCAAGTTGTTCGGTTTCTCTTTCCACACCATAATCAACAAAATTGTAAAGTGTTCCACTGAAGTTCACTGGACTGCCGTGTGTTAAGTGACCACCATGATTCAAATTCATCCCCAGAACCGTGTCACCAGGCTCCAGTACCGTAAAATAAACTGCCATGTTAGCTTGAGCTCCTGAGTGTGGTTGAACATTTGCGTGTTCCGCACTGAAAAGTTCTTTTGCGCGATCACGAGCTAGGTTTTCAACTATGTCTACATATTCACAGCCACCATAGTAGCGCTTATCTGGATAACCCTCTGCATATTTATTCGTTAGTACTGAACCCATTGCTTCCATCACTGCTTCTGATACAAAGTTTTCTGATGCGATTAATTCAATTTTTTCCTGTTGACGTGTTTTTTCTGCCTGCATTGCTTCGTATAATTGATGATCTGCTTCTTTTACATGGTTCATATGTGATTCCCCCTATTAATTATTTACAACTTTTATTAGCATGTGTTTTTTGATAGTGTGCACGCTCTCCACCAATTAACTTCGGTCTCGTTCGTGCAAACGCTACACGTGCATTTCCAATATTTCGTTTGTTGAAGCGTAATGGTATAGCAACACGCTTTAAGTGCATGCCAATCATCGTTTCACCAATGTCCATGCCTGCGTGTGCCTGAATGGTCTCAACTAAGACCGGGTCCTGCATTTGCTTATAAACATAGGATGCCATTGAGCCGCCAGCTGTTGGTACCGGAACTGCCGAGACTTCTTCAGCGTTTACATATTCCATCGTTTTTCTTTCCATGAGTAATGCACGGTTTAGATGTTCACAGCACTGAAAAACGATCCTGATGCCAGTTTGTTGCTGCAGTTTTTCAACAAATTGGAAAATAACTGCTGCAATGTCCTCACTACCTGAAGTTCCAATATTCTTACCAGCAACTTCACTTGTCGAACAGCCGATTACAAATAGATCACCCTCGTGTAAGTGTCCACTTTCGATCCATTCTTTTACAACCGCTTCCATATCCTGTTGTACGTCTTGGTTAAACCCTGCCATTGTGCTCACCTTCCATGTTAGGTTTGAGGCTCGGTCTTACGCTTCATACTCTGTTATTTTACCAATACGATTAGCATGACGTCCACCGTCAAACTCTGTTTCGAGCCATGTTTTGGCAACCTCTCGTGCTAATCCAGGTCCAACTACGCGCTCTCCCATTGCCAGCACATTGGAGTCATTATGTTGACGGGTCAGCTTTGCACTATACACATCATGTGTTAAAGCACAGCGGATTCCCTTTACTTTGTTCGCTGAAATCGACATGCCAATTCCAGTTCCACAAATAAAGATACCACGGTCGAACTCACCCTTGGCAATGCGTTCTGCTGCTGGAAGTGCATAGTCCGGGTAATCAACAGAAGTCTCACAACTGCACCCGGTATCCTCGTATTCAATTTCCATTTCTTCTAAAAGACTAATAACTTCATTGCGGACTGTCATGCCCGCATGATCTGCTGTTAATATGACCTTCATAGTTCTTTCACTCCTTTTCTAGGTGTATGGTAACAGAATTAAACTTTAAATTGCTGTATTTGTTTATTAAGATTTTTCGCTAATTCTTCTAATTCATGTGCCAATCCGTCAACTCTTTCTATCGTGCTTGATTGTTCCTGGATCGATGCACTTACTTCTTCTGTTCCTGCAGAAGTTTCCTCAGCAATCGCTGCGACTTCTTGTGATTGAGTTACCGTTTCCTGGATGGATTCCAGCTGTCTATTTACCAGAGTAGATATGGAATCTATTCCTGTTGCAACTTCCATAATCGATCCTGACATTTGCTCAATCGCTTTATTGGTGCGTAATCCATTTTGTGCTTCTTTATTTGCATAGCCTACATTTTCATTAATCTTTGTTACTACTAGATTAACATCTAATTGAATTGCTGTAATTAAATCTGATATACGTTGCACCGCACCTGCACTTTGATCAGCTAACTTTCTGATTTCATCAGCTACTACAGCAAATCCTCTGCCATGTTCACCCGCACGGGCAGCCTCAATGGATGCATTTAATGCAAGGAGATTGGTTTGTTCAGCAATGCCACCGACCATTGTGATGATCGATTCGACTTGTTGGGCATTTTCCTTTAAATGTTCAACATCCTCTAAAGACTGTTCCTCATCACTAGCCAGTTTTTGAATACCTGCTACTAATTGATTTACCACACTTTTGCTATTGTTTAACGTTTCTAACATGGTACTTGACTTTTCTTTCGACTGTGCTGCTCTACCCTGAACTTCACGAGCAAGCTCTGTTGCCATTTCCACTGCCTCAGCTGTATTTTGGATTGCTTCGGATGAACTTTCAGCACCTTTTGAAATATCATCGATCGATGCACTTATCAATCTAGAATGTTGCGAAGCTTCGTTGGATGCTGTTTTCATATGGATAACGGACTGATTCGTTTTTTCAAAATGCTTATCAATATTATGTACCATGCTTGTCAGATTTTTAAGCATTCCATCAAACGCTATACCTAGCGCCCTAATTTCGTCATCGGATGTTGATATATCAATCGTTTGATTTAAATTTCCATCTGCAATCTGTGATGCTGCTTGTTCTAGATTTTCTAACGGTTTTGTAATAAGTCTAGCAGCAAAATAAGCTAACACACCCGACCAAAATATCCCCATCACCAATGTAAGTACTGTAAACCACTGTTCGGAAATTTCCCAAATAGCTTGTACGTAGTCAAAAATGAAATAAATGAATAGTGCACTAAACGAATACGTGACTATCGCCAATAGCGTTGTTAATAGAACTAATTTTAAACGCAAACTAAATCGATACTTTCTCCCCATTCCCATTTCCCCCACTCGTTGCTAATCACTGATCTTTTTTAGTAGTGAATCAATATATTCATCTATTTCTTTTAATGTTTGTTGATACGTATCGAATTCTCCTCCAAACGGATCGGAAATATCATAATTAATTAGACTTGCTTCTAGTTGTTTTATATGTTGTATATCGTTCCGTAAAAACTTGGTAAGTTCTTCCTCTAAATGTTCATTATTCAGTGTATGCTGATTTTTGTGGATAAATTGGCTTCGTTTTTCTTCAAAATCCGCATATGCCTTTTTCAGTTTTTCCCATACTTCTTTATCGGCATCTGACACGTATTCCTTCAGTGTATAAAATTTATCCTGAAACTTTGGGTGGTTTAAAATTAGTGATTGCTTGTGTTGGGTAGTCATGGTTAATACTAGATCAGCCCAATTTAATAATCTGTCAGTCACAGGTTGTGAGCTGTGATTCATATTAATTCCTTGTTGTTTCAACGCTTCAATCGAATGGTGATTTGCTCGCTGATTAGTTCCAGCAAAAATACCCGCTGATTGCACTTTTGCTGTTGGCATCTTATGCTTAACTAGCGCTTCAGCCATTGGGCTTCGACATGTATTCCCAGTACAAACGAACAAGATTTTCATAATAAACCCCCACCACCATTCATCAGTTATCATTTATTAAAACTATACCATATATAGAAGCAGTATGTTAGGAAAAATATAAACAGACAGAGACAACAAAAAAAGACTCTCTACACAGCAGAGAATCAGAGTAGTATTTTATATAAAGTTTTAACCAAACAAGACATTTAATCCAAATGCAAACAGGATGCTCCCACCTAGAATTTCGCTATAAACACCAAATAACCCATGTACTTTTTTGCCTAGTAATAATCCACTCCATGTTAGTACCATACTTGCCGAACCAAACAATAATAGAGCTATTACTGTTTTGACCCCGGACATACCTAAACTTAATCCAACGGAAAAACTATCGAAACTCACGCTCAACGCAAAGAAAAAAAGTCCCATTCCAATTGGTTGAACAATCTTTATCGCTTCTCGATTAAATGCTGAGAAAACCATTTGTGCCCCGATAATAATCAGCAATGAACCACCAAATATAATAGTAAGATAGCCGATTCGCTCAGAGATTGCCTGTCCCAGGAGCATCCCTATAAAAGGCATTATAATATGAAATAAACCAATAATTACACCAATTAACGCAATCCTTTTTAGGCGCATACGCTGCATGCCCATACCTAGACTTACTGAAAACGCGTCCATTCCTAAAGCTATAGCCATAAACGAAAGTGATACGAATTCCCCTAATTGATTGATTGACATCGACCATCCTCCCCGGACATGCTAATTCATCTATATGCATGTCCGATGGAGAATATGTTGCTCCTTAAAAATTGCTGTGGATACGTTTTTTTGTAAATAGATTTACATTTCTTTTACCACCATACGGGCAGCCTTTTTAAGCCGATTCATTATGGCCTGTCCGATTCCTTCTTCCGGAAAAGCTTCACAGATAATTAAGTCGACGTTTCCTTGTTTGAATGCGCGTAACGCGTCGTAAAGGTTTGCTGCGATTTCGTTCAGTTGTTGACTCGAGCCAAGATTTATCGTGTGGTCTGCATCAATTTGCTTAGCTGTTTCAGTACTCGCTATGAGTCCAATTTTCTTATCACTTATTCGTTCTCTATCGATTACCTGTTGGATGTGTTCGAAAGATCCTTCCACTAACCACAGGGGAACTTCTGGAGCGTAGTGGGTATATTTCATGCCAGGCGATTTTGGCTGTTCCTCGTGATTAATTAAAGCTGGATCAACCATGACTCGCCCCACTACTTCCTCTAACTGCTCCTTCGTAATTCCACCAGGTCGTAATATTATGGGGATATCCTGTGTACAGTCAATTACAGTTGATTCAACTCCAACCCCTGTCGCCCCACCATCTAATAGTCCAGCAATTTCACCGTGAAGGTCCTGCCACACATGGTCTGCAGTTGTCGGACTAGGTCTTCCGGATACATTTGCACTTGGAGCGGCAATTGGTATATCGCATTTTTTTAAAAGTGCTTGTGCCACAGGATGATCTGGCATACGAACTGCGATTGTGGATAACCCAGCCGTAACATTTCTTGCACATGCTCCATTACTTGGCAGCACAAACGTTATCGGGCCAGGTGAAAAGGCATGAATCAATTTTTCAGCAAGCACCGGTAACTGTATAACCAACTGTGTTAGCTGTTCTTTCGTTGCAACATGGGCAATTAACGGGTTATCCGTTGGCCGTCCTTTTGCTTGGAAAATTCCAGCTACAGCAGCTTCACTCGTTGCATCTGCCCCTAATCCATAAACCGTTTCTGTCGGGAACGCTACTGTTTTTCCTTTTATTAAAAGTTCGGCAGCTTCTTCAAGTGCTTCGTCATTATATTTTTGATCATTATGTAAATTCCATCGTTTTGTCTCAAACATTGCTGTTACCCCATTTCTATCATTATTCTAGATGATATACATTTTTTTAGCAAAGAACACTAGTCGTTAGACCTCGGAGCTAGACGTGGCTTAAGCAGTTAATACATATCCACTGGCCCTAATTTTATAACTTTCTAAACAGTAAAATAGCCTGTGAGGGGGTTATTCACAGACTATCCACAAGCTATTTCTTTATATGAACTAAATAGATTAGAAAACTTGGC
Source organism: Virgibacillus byunsanensis (assembly GCF_042675965.1). Taxonomy (NCBI): domain Bacteria; kingdom Bacillati; phylum Bacillota; class Bacilli; order Caryophanales; family Bacillaceae; genus Virgibacillus; species Virgibacillus byunsanensis. Next base: position 60,722 of record NZ_JBHTKJ010000001.1, read on the forward strand.
TGATCGTGAAAGGGATGCTTAGTAAGCGTACTTTGCTCTTAGAAGCCCTTATGCTTTGGAGTGCAAACCTTAATGGCAGAAGCCTAAGTTGCACTTATGTAGATAAGAAAGTTTTTTATCTACCAAGTTATTAACAGGTGTGTATTTATCATCCACACGTTTTGGACAGGTTATCCCCAGGTATGTGTTGATAACTTACTATTTATGTGAATAACCTTGCTAGGAAACGTTATACATCCACCAACTACCCCTATTTCTTGGATAGTTATCTACAATATTGTTGCTTCTTTGTGGATGGAACTGCAATGCCTCCAATAAAACATCGACCATTGGCTGATGACTGTGTACATAAACTTGCTTAGCATGCTTTTGTTTGGCAAGAGCTAAAACGGATTCCAATAATGCAGGCAATGAAGTAGCTGCATCCGGAGTAATATAAAGTTGTTTTAGCCAATATACGCCTTCTTCCATTGTATCTAACATAAAACAACCCGAAATTCGGTCGTTTACTTCAGCAACATAACCTATCTGAAATAGAAGCTCTCTATTGATGTCCTGATTTTTTTCCAAAAATACGTTCACTTTTTCTACTGACGCCTGTTCGGTTGGTATAAGTTTCATTTTTTCACCTCTACCTAATTTTTGCTAGATTTACTAGCTTTCTTTACACTACTATATGCATTTGTGTTGAAATCTATGACCAACCGAACCATTCGAAAAGAAAAAATTTAATCTTAACGGAATCTTCATCTTCTTCTTCCTCTTCTTCAATAGGCTCACTACTTGCCGTCTCTGCTACACTCGTCCCATTCGAAAAGTCTAAAAAGCATAGTGGCGGAAAAAGTACACACCACCAATTGGATCCTTTTCCATCACCAATCGTAATAAGAATTGCTTCATATTCACCTGCTGGGTATAAAAATGAACCATATAATTTGGTAGGAAATGTTACATTATCTCCGTATTCTACTTGAAATGACTCTTTGTTGTCCTGTTGTTCTAAGACAGAAGAAACAATGGATTTAATTTCGGGTAGATTTGCCTGAATAAGGTCTCGTGCTTCATTTATATCAGCAATATCCTCCACCCATTTCGTTATCTCTTCGTTTACCTCATCACGAATTAATCGTTTGATCTGCTGATCTGATTCTGAATCGCTATTAGCTAATATTCGCAGGCGAATAGCATCGTCAGGTATAACCTGATAATCATCCTCTTGTACGGCTTGATTCCCTGCCCCTTTAGTTGGCATCGATAATAATAGAATAAAAAATATAAATGCAAAAAATACTAGTTTCTTCATCATTCCTTACCCCCGTTTGCTTTGATTTACAAACAGTATGGGCAGGGTATGACTATTTTAAACTAGTATTCTAGTATTTTTTTATAATTGGTAAAAGAACGTAACGGTAAGTAGCTGCAGCAACATAAAATCATAATAACAAAGTCCAATCCTTTTATTATACTAGTTCTGCTGAGACGATACGGTCCTTTTTGTTAATATCCTGACTAATTGTAACCCTGCTGTTGGGGTATATCTTTTTCAAAAGTGTGGAAACAGATTCACCTTGTTCGAAACCTATTTCAAATGCTGCGTGACTATAAGGTTTTACTACATCCGGAAGATCGGCAATAATTTGCTGATAGGCAGCTAATCCGTTTTCTTCAGCAAATAAAGCAAGTTCAGGGTCGAAGGTTTTTACGGTATCAGCGAGTGAGGGTTCATCTGCTCTAGCGATATACGGTGGATTCGACACGATCCAGTCCGCTGTTATCCTATGTTTGATAACTGGTTTTAAAAAATCGCCTTGTAAAAAATGAACGCTCGCGCCTAGGCTTGCTGCATTATTTTTTGCCGTATCAAGGGCTTTTTCAGATATATCGGTAGCATAAACAGTAGCATTTTTTAATTCGAGTGCAAGGGTGATCGCAATAACCCCACTTCCCGTACCAATATCAACAATCGTTACTGGTTGGTCTGGGTTGTTTTGCAAAGTTGACTCGATAACGAACTGTACAAGCTCTTCTGTCTCCGGTCTTGGAATTAGTACATTTTCGTTTACGTGAAACTTTCGTCCATAAAAGTATTCATATCCAGTGATGTGTTGAACGGGTTTTCCAGTTTCAGCATGTGTTTTAATCGCTTCTTCAAATTGTTGTTGAACAGATGCTGAGACTCGCTCACGCATCATAGTGAAAAAGGTCGATCTGGACACATCTAAATAATGCTGCAATAGAACCTCAGCTACCTTCGTTTCCCGGTTATGCTTTTCTAAAAAAAGAGAAGCCCATTCGAGGACTTCATACTGTTTCATTGATTCATCCATTTTATTCACCAATTTGCTCCATTTTTTTCGTCTGTTCTTCCATAAGCAATGCATCGATAAAGTCATCCAAATTACCTTCAATAATTTGATCCAGCTTTTGAATCGTTAAGCCAATACGGTGATCGGTTACACGATTTTGCGGGAAATTGTACGTACGGATTCGCTCAGAACGGTCACCGGTACCAACAGCTGACTTTCTGTTTTCATCATATTCCGCTTGTACTTCTCGCTGAAATTTATCGTACACACGAGCACGTAGAACTTTCATTGCTTTTTCTTTATTTTTAATCTGTGATTTCTCATCCTGACACGATACTACAACACCTGTTGGATCATGCGTAAGGCGGACAGCAGACATAGTCGTGTTAACACTTTGCCCACCAGGTCCACTAGAGGCGAACGTATCTACACGTATATCTTTCTCATGAATATCAATTTCTACTTCTTCTGCTTCAGGCAAAACAGCTACAGTTGCCGTTGACGTATGGATTCTGCCGCCAGATTCTGTTTCTGGAACGCGCTGCACACGGTGGGCACCATTTTCATACTTCAGCTTCGAGTAAGCTCCTGTACCGTTGATCATAAAGATGATTTCTTTATAGCCGCCAACCCCTGTGGAGCTAGCTTCAATAACCTCAGTTTTCCAACCATATTTCTCTGCAACACGAGAATACATACGGTATAAATCCCCAGCAAATAACGCTGCCTCATCTCCACCTGCTGCTCCACGAATCTCCATAATAACGTTCTTGTCATCATTTGGATCCTTTGGTAAAAGAAGAACTCTCATTTTTTCCTCAAGCTCTTCCTTACTCTCTGAAAGCTCGGCAACTTCAGCTTTGACCATTTCATACATATCATCATCAAGCTTATCGTCGTACATTTCTTTTGCATCTTTTAACTGTGTATTAACATCTTTATATTCACGGTAAGCCTGAACAACATCTTCCAAGCCCGCCTGTTCCTTCGAATAGTCACGTAATTTAGCCGTATCACTAATAATTTCAGGATCACTAAGCAATTCATTTAACTTATCATAACGGTCTTCAAGCGTTTGTAAACGATCTAACACCACGGTCACCTCTTTCTAATTAACAGTATAATTATAGTATACTAACGTGAAGAGGTCAAAATTATTTGTGTGTTGGGGGTATTGTTGGTTGGTTTCATTGGATGTGGTTGATTTTCTGCGGAGGCAGAAAATCTTCGTTATGAATGGGTTGGTGTGGGGCAGTTTATCAGCGAATTTGCGGGTTTATCGTGTTTGGAACAGGCCCGCGATATCGATTCCGCGTTTTTATTCATTATTCCGCGTTTTCACTCTGTTATTCCGTGTTTGAAGATGATAATTCCGCGTTTTGGCAGTTTATTCCGCGTTTCTGATGATTTATTCCGCATTTGCATTATTTATGATGTAATTCCAGCTTATAATAGCAGTTTTTGGTTGTTCCAATACAACTGTACTTCTCTTTTAGTAAAATTCTCCTTATCACGTCTGGACAATCGACTCCCAATAATTCTCTCGCCTCACGATTTGTTATTGTGTCGCTTATTATTAATTTATGGTCATGAAAAGCTCTCACATGTGCATTCTTTGACATATGATGACAACTTCGACATACCCACTTCCCATGCTGCCAGTCCATTGGTACCGCGGCGCATTTTGGACAAAAGACTCCTTTTATTAATTCGTCTATAGACATGCAGTATTTTTCTAATACGTTTACTGTTCGAGGTGTATGCGCTGCAATTATCTGTGTACTTAGCTCATGAAGCTGTTCCATAGTTAATCGTGGAGTATTATATTTTTCATTCATATCCTGGATTCTAAATAGAAGTTGATTATTACGAATAATAGCTTCTGGAATAGGTTTATCTGGAGAGATAGATTTGATAATTGTACTTGAAGATGTGAAAACGACATAATAGTCAATGGGAATATTGATAATTCCGTTACTGCTGAGCCACTCCTGCAACCGGTACCTTTGCAAATTCACCTGGGAGACAGGATTCGGCAGGCCTTCTTCTTTACCATCGTCACCGATTCTAACTACCTGGTCTTCCCCATCAAATAGTACGGTCCCATACCAGTTCTTTGCTTCTACTATAAGAAAGTAACACATGGAAAGAACTAGTGTATCTATCTGAAAGTAGCCATTTTTGTCTTTGATTCGTATATCATGAAGTATAAGATAATCGTTATCACTTAAAAAGCTTAACGGAAATTCTAAATCCTTTTCTCCTTTCACGCCACTCCTTCTCTTTTTATAATCTAATTCTATGAAACTCTTAGCTTGATGATGAGCTGGTGTTCTCCCATATAGTGCCTCCAATTGCCATAGTAAAATTGATTCTTCACGGTGTTGAGCGATCATAATTTATTTTCCTCCTGTGAAAAGTTTATAATTACATACTGCTAATTCTACAGGGGAAGTGAAATTCCTTCTTTTATTGAATAATTTTAACATAATATTTCCTATTTACCGGAAGAAACCCTCTTGTTAACTGAACTCACTGTCATGCAACATTTCCAGTTATAAGCGATGAGTTAGAAGGTAAGGAGAATAAGAAGTCATTTCGTGAACCAGGTGTACTGGTTTCCAGCTCGGAATAACACTATTATGGCCGACTAATGCAATAATGGATGAATTTTCCAGTTCGCGTAGTAATATCCTCCAGCAATTTGTTCCTGCCTATTTCTGTACTGACACCCTTTACCTGTAACGTGTTCATATGTATATACACCAACTTATCATTCTTTCTTATCTACCAAAAAAGAGCGCCGGAGCACTCTTTTATCTAGACAATTTTGATAAGGTTTTTAGTATTTGTTTACTGGGTTTGTTTGGGACTTCATGATGGTGGCGGCATCTAGGCTCGTATGATTCGGATGCGCCGACTAGGATTACTGGGTCATCATAAGATGCTGGTTTCCCGTTAATTAGACGCTGAGTACGGCTTGCTGGTGCTGCGCATATTGGACAGATTGCGTTCAATTTTGTTACCGATTCACTTAATGCCATTAATTTTGGCATTGGCCCAAATGGCTCTCCACGAAAGTCAGTATCAAGTCCTGCGATAACCACACGGATACCTTTGTTTGCTAGCTCGTCTGCTACTGCAACAATGTTTTCATCAAAAAATTGAACTTCATCAATTCCGATTATATCTAAGTCGTCATCAATATGTTCTAAAATTTCTTTGGAGTTCTTTACAGGACGTGCCAATGTTGTTGTGCCGTTATGGGATACGACCGAATCTTCCGCATATCGATCATCAATTGCTGGTTTAAATACGCGTACAGATAAATTGCCAAATGTTGCTCGGCGTACACGGCGTATTAGTTCTTCTGATTTACCAGAGAACATGCTGCCGCAAATTACTTCTACCCAACCACTTTGTTTCATAACGTACATGAGCGGTCTTCTCCCTTCAATGGTGATATTCCATATGTATATATATTATTTTAACATTAATATCGGCATAATTTGTTTATTTATAAGCATTTTTTAAAGTAAAAAAACAGGCAAAATTATAGACGTTTTGCCTGTTTTCTTCATGAGCGTGCAGGTTGAGCGCACTTTTATTTCAGCTGAGAACTTGTCGTTTCAGCTTTTTATCAATCCAGCTTCGACTCCTAGAAGCTGCCGTCATAAGCAATTGAAACTTCAAGCGCTAAAACCATGCGCTTTTCAGCCCCTTGCTTATGCGTCCGCTTCTGACCAGTCGTTTCAGCTTTTTATTCAATCCAGCTTCTCTTCCCAGGGACTCGCGTCATAAGCAATTGACACTACAAACGCCAAAATCGGGCGTTTTTCGGTTCTTTGCTTATGCGGTCGTCCCTAAACGGTCAGCTCAGCTTTTTATTTCATATTATATTTTTTCTTGAATCGGTCTACGCGGCCGCCGACTTTGTCAGCTTTTTGTTTACCTGTGTAGAATGGGTGTGAATCTGAACTGATTTCAACACGGATTAGTGGGTATGATTTACCATCTTCCCATTCAATTGTTTCTTCTGAGCTTTGTGTTGAACCACTCATAAATTTAAAGTCTGAACTTGTATCAAGAAATACAACTTTTCTGTATTCTGGATGGATATCCTTTTTCATGTTATTACACTCCTTTTTGCCCTGAATCCTTTGGAAACAGAGTTGTTACAAGAGCCATTATAGGCACTTTACCTTTTCTAAACTCACATAGAAAGATTATAACAGTGTGCGGAATTGATTGCAATAGTATCGTGCTAATTTATCCTACTAGCATTACGCTTTACCGTTTTGTACCACGTCGTTTCATATCTTCGTCCATTTGTTGGAAAAATTCTTCGTTATTTTTTGATGTCTTCAGTCTCTTTAAGAATCGATCAAGAAAATCATGTGAATCCTGCATTGTTTTACGTACTGCCCAAATTTTATCAAGATGGCTTTTTGGTACGAGCAATTCTTCTTTTCGAGTACCTGAGCGTAATATATCGATTGCCGGGAATATTCGACGTTCGGCAAGTTGTCGATCCAAGTGCAATTCCATGTTACCTGTTCCTTTGAATTCCTCATAAATAACATCGTCCATACGTGATCCGGTATCAACTAATGCGGTTGCTAAAATGGTAAAACTACCGCCTTCTTCGATGTTTCTTGCTGCACCGAAGAATCGTTTTGGTCGGTGGAACGCTGCTGGGTCAATACCACCTGAAAGTGTACGACCACTTGGTGGGATCACTAAGTTATACGCACGTGCTAATCGAGTAATACTATCCATTAACACGATAACGTCACGCTTGTGTTCGACTAAACGCATTGCTCGTTCTAGTACTAACTCAGATACTTTAATATGATTTTCAGGTACTTCATCAAAAGTTGAGCTAACTACATCAACATCAGGAGCTACCGAGCGTTCAATGTCTGTTACTTCCTCAGGACGCTCGTCCACTAATAAAATAATCAACTTTGCATCTGGATGATTAGTGGAAATACTATTGGCAATCGCTGTTAAAAGCATTGTTTTTCCGGCCTTTGGAGGAGCAACAATTAAACCACGTTGACCAAATCCAACCGGTGTCATTAAATCAATAATTCGTGTTGATAACGTTTTTGTTTCTGTTTCCAACTTCATTAAACGATCTGGATATAGAGCTGTTAGTGCTGGAAAATGAACGCGTTCTTTCGCTGTTTCAGGGTCGTCACCATTAACAGCATCTACATGCAACAAGCCATAGTAACGCTCATTCTCTTTAGGGGGACGAACTTTACCCGATACTTTATCGCCATTACGCAGATCGAAGCGACGAATTTGTGATGCAGAAATATAAATGTCCTCTGCACTTGGGGAATAGTTAATTGGTCGTAAAAAACCGAAGCCTTCTGAAGGAATGATTTCCAATATTCCGTCCATGAATAAAAAACCGTCTTTTTCTGCTTGACCTTTTAAAATAGAAAAAATAAGTTCCTTTTTTGTCAACTTTGCATAATAAGAGACTTTATACTCTCTTGCTAATGCATAAATTTCTTTCAATGTTAATGTCTCTAAATGAGAAATTGTTAATGCAGCCATAAAAATCACCACGCCTATTCATTTTTACATTTTTGTATTAGTAAAGAATTTTTTCCGCAGGTAAGAAAGTATAAAACTTCCTTATCTACATAAGTGCAATTAGGTCATTCGCCATAAAGGCATGGCGAATGTTACGTTTTTCTAAAATCTGTTTTATTTTCACATTATTTAAATAAGTATTATTACAAAGTAGATTTGTGATAGATCTATAAAATATTCTATGCCGACGTACATGATTATATTTTTGGTATGATTTTCACTTCTTAATTGAAAGGTCTGTTCGTGTAGAAATGAAGATTTGCCGGAAGCTAGAATTGAAGTTTTTAATAGAGAAAAGTGCGTAAACCTCAGGTAATAAGTATCAAAGTTTCTTTTAAATTATAATTGCCATTCTTTACTATTATTAAACATCTACAATATTACCTTTTTCGTGTTTATTATTCAACTCTATTTTTAAAATTAATTAAATGATTAATAGAGAAAGGAAGTCACGAGCAGTGGCGACTTCCTTTCTTATCTAATTTCATTACGGATTCATAACAAGATTTGGTTTTTTCTTTAAGCTATGTTCACCATCGATAAAGCGGACGGTTCCACTTTTAGCACGCATAACAACTGTTTGTGTAGTTCCCTTAGTACCTTTAAATTGTACGCCTTTTAGAAGCTCACCATCGGTTACACCGGTAGCTGCGAAAATGGCGTCGTCACCACTGCAGAAGTCATCCATGTAAAATACTTTATTTATATCTGGAATACCCATTTTTTTACAACGCTCTGTTTCTTCGTCATTGGATGGGATAAGTTTTCCTTGGATTTCGCCACCTAAACATTTCAATGCTACGGCAGAAATTACACCCTCTGGAGCACCACCAATTCCAAATAAAATATCCACGCCAGTGTCATCGAATGCTGTATTGATTGCTGCAGCTACGTCACCATCTGGAATAAGTTTGATTCTTGCGCCTGCTTGACGAATTTCTTCCACTAATTCCGCATGACGAGGACGATCTAATACAACCGCAACCAAGTCTTCGATGTCTTTATTTTTAGCTTTTGCTACTGCTTTTAGATTGTCGAGTGTTGAGGCGTTAATATCAACTTTACCAATTGCTTCTGGACCAACTGCAATTTTTTGCATATACATATCTGGCGCATGTAAAAGTGTCTTTTCATCAGCAATCGCAATAACTGCTAATGCATTCCATGTACCTTGAGCAACAATGTTCGTTCCCTCTAAAGGATCAACCGCTACATCAACTCCTGGACCAACACCTGTTCCAAGTTTTTCACCAATATAGAGCATTGGTGCTTCATCCATTTCACCTTCACCTATAACTACTGTACCTTGCATTGGAATTGTATCAAACACATCACGCATAGCGGATGTTGCTGCATCATCAGCCTCTTCCTTTTTTCCTCGACCCATCCAGCGAGCTGAGGATAAAGCAGCTGCCTCTGTAACACGTACTAATTCCATCGTTAAACTTCTTTCCATATTTTCCCTCTCCTTTTTTGTATAAATACCCTCATCCCAAAGAAGATATATATGTAAAGCAGAGAGTACTCATGTTTCAACCACGTTCAGCTGACGTACTAGTATTGATGACGCCGCAGGATAAGGAAATTCCCCCTGAAAAAGCATCGGACGCAGAAAAAGTGCTTTTCTTTTTCAAGGACGTGGCGTTTTCATCGGCCAGTGCCCAACGTCGACATACCCTTATGAAGGGGCATGTTTCTTATATCGCCAACGGTCCAGGCCATACGTCGCTTAACGGGCGCTTCTGCTTTTGTATTTCATGAGTTTTGAAATTGCTCTACTTCCTGATATGTCATTTCTTCTCGCCATACATTCGCACCAAGGCTTATTAATTTATCTGTAATTTTCTCATAACCTCGATCAATATGTTCCAGGCCGGTAATTTCTGTTATACCTTTTGCCATTAATCCGGCGATGATCAAGGAAGCACCAGCACGTAAATCGCTAGCCTTAACTCTCGCACCTTCTAGTTGAACCGGACCAGACACGATTACTGATCCACCTTCAACTTTTATTATAGCATTCATTCGCCTTAATTCGTCAATATGCTTTAATCTTGCTGAGTAAATTGTATCTGTTATGACACCTGTATTGACTGCTTTAGTTAACAAAGTAGTAAATGGCTGTTGGAGATCAGTTGGAAATCCAGGATATACCAGCGTTTTTACATCTACGCTTTTTAACGGATTTTTAGGTGTGATCAATAATTGTTCATCGCTTTCTTCAATCGAAACACCCATTTCCCGTAGTTTTGCAAGCAGTGATTCCAAATGCTGAGAAATTACGTTGTCAATAATGACTTCGGTTCCGGTAGCTGCTGCAGCAATAGCATATGTACCTGCTTCAATTCGATCTGGTATTATCGTATGACGGCAACCATGTAATGAGGAAACTCCTTCAATACGGATTACGTCTGTACCCACACCTTTTATTTTTGCGCCCATGTTGGTTAATAATGTAGCAACATCGATTATTTCAGGTTCTTTTGCAGCATTTTCAATAACTGTTTTCCCTTTTGCTTTTACTGCTGCTAGCATAATATTAATCGTCGCACCTACACTGACCACATCTAAATAAATTCTTGCTCCTGTTAGCTCTTTGGCACGGATATATATAGCACCATGCTCATTCGTCACTTCAGCTCCAAGTGCTTCAAATCCTTTGATATGTTGGTCAATGGGACGTGGGCCTAAATGACAACCCCCAGGTAAACCAATAACAGCTTGATTAAACTTACCTAACATTGCCCCCATGAAGTAATAAGATGCACGAAGTTTTTTCACCTGTCCATTTGGCAATGGCATCGAAATCATATTCGCTGGATCAATATGAACGGTTTGACCATCCCAGCTTACTTTTCCGCCTATTTCTTCCAGTAATTCTCCAAGCGTATACACATCCGAGATTTCTGGAAGTCCATCGATTGTAACATCTGAATCAGCTAATATTGCTGCTGGTAAGAGTGCTACGGCGCTATTTTTTGCCCCGCTAATTCGTACCTTACCATTCAACAAATTGCCGCCTTCAATTAACATTTTCTGCATTCGGAATACCCCGCTTTTATGACGTACATTGTTGGTTGTAGTATTCAATTATCAACACAATTGAACACACATCACACCTAAATTAAACGTACTGAACGTACTAGTCGATTACGTTTATTTTGCACAAATTTACCAATTTCATGCAATTATTTTTGATTATTCCAATCGGAAAGAAACTTTTCAATCCCTTGATCTGTTAGTGGATGCTTTACAAGCTGTTCGATTACTTTGTACGGAATCGTTGCTATATGAGCACCGTTTAATGCTGAATCAATAACATGTAATGGATTTCTAATCGATGCTGCAATGATTTCAGATTGGATATCATGAAGGTCAAATATTTCTCTAATTGTTGCGATTAACGTCATCCCGTCATGTCCAATATCATCAAGGCGACCTAAAAATGGGGATACATATGATGCGCCTGCACGAGCAGCCAAAAGAGCTTGGTTAGCATTAAAAATTAGTGTTACATTCGTCTTAATATTTAAATCACTAAATGCTTTTACCGCTTTTAAACCTTCTAATGTCATTGGCACCTTAACGGTGATGTTTGGCGCAATGGCAGCAAGTTCTTTTCCTTCTTTGATCATTCCTTCTGCGTCTTCAGAAATAACTTCAGCACTTACGGAGCCAGAAACTTCTGCTGTGATTTCTGCTAGGCGATCATGAAAGGACACGCCCTCCTTTGCCACTAAGCTTGGGTTGGTTGTAACACCAGCTAAAATACCAAGTGAATTTGCGGTACGGATCTCATCTATATTAGCCGTATCGATAAAATATTTCATATACAAAATTCCTCTCTTTCATCTAAATGTCGTTCTATCTATTATACATTATGTTTCAAACGTTCGTTATATTATTACGCCTGATTGGAAGAACCAAATTCACGCATTTTTCCGATCACCGTTTCTTTAATTGCGTCACGACTTGGCCCTAAATATTTTCTTGGGTCGTATAGATCCGGCTTCTCGTTTAGCACCTCACGCACTTTTTTTGCTTGAGCAATTTGGCTTTCTGTATTTACATTAATTTTTGCAGAGCCTAATGAAATAGCACGCTTAATATCTTTTGTTGGAATGCCAGTACCACCATGCAAGACAAGTGGAATGTTTGTTAAGTTCATAACTTCTTCCATACGGTCAAATCCAAGGTTTGGTTCGCCTTTGTATGGGCCATGTACAGAACCGAGTGCCGGTGCGAAACAGTCTACGTTCGTTTCGTTAACAAGTCGTTCACATTCTGAGGGGATGGCATAAGCAGCTTCTGCGTCTTCTACAATAATATCGTCTTCTTGCCCACCAACACGTCCAAGTTCTGCTTCAACCGAAACTCCGTGAATATGAGCTAATTCAACTACCTTTTTCGTTAGGGAAATATTATCATCTAGTGGTTCATGTGATGCATCAATCATGACGGATGTGAATCCAGCTTGAATTGCCTCCGCACATTTTACGAAACTTGAACCATGATCCAGGTGGATGGCTACTGGAACAGTTGTACCATATGATTTCATTAACGCTTTAACCATATCTACAACTACATTAAAGCCTCCCATATATTTTCCGGCCCCTTCAGAAACACCAAGAATGACTGGTGACTTCTCTTCTTCTGCTGCTTGAAGAATTGCTTGGGCATATTCCATATTATTTAAATTGAATTGCCCGATAGCATAACCATTTTCTTTCCCTTTATCAAGCATTTCTTTCATAGATACTAATGGCATACGTTTCCTCCTCTTAGATGAGACCGTTCATCTAGCTGAAATTATTTTAAATACACTACAAGAATACCAACTTAGGTTTGAAGTCGCAACAATAGTGTAATGATTATAATGACCATTACTTTGAGATACCATCTATTTTAGTGTTTACGAATTTATATTTACGTTAAGATCGATTTCACTAAATCACATACATACTGAACATTAAATGGTTTAGCGAGGATTCCCTTCACTAAACTACCTTGATACTCCTTGATCATATCTTCTGCCAAACCACTCATTAAAATTGCAGGAATGTCAATATTTGCAGCTTCCAATTGTTGTAAAACTTTCCCCCCATCCATTATAGGCAGTTTATAATCAAGAATAAGTAAATCATACGGTTTATTATAAAGTTTATCTAGTGCTTCTCTTCCTGTAATTGCAGTAGTGACCTTATACCCCTCATTTGTAAAAATTTCCTGTAACAATAGTCGTATACCCGGTTGGTCATCTACAACTAATATCTCCTTTTCCATAGAATACAATCAACCCCCGCCCTTCACATAATTAGTTTTTTAAATAAATTCTATACAAAGGGGGGAAACTCCTTCTTATTTGTCCCATTTCATAAATAATCCCAAGAATTATATGGGTCTTAAGAAGAGGTCTTTTGAACTACCCACCACTTATCGACCTTGCGGTCTGATTGAAGTGGGGGATTCCTAAGAACACCAGCGTAACCGCTGGTTATTGATTAGGCTATCCCCGTAGTCCCTACGGTTAGAAGCCTTATAGCCTCATTTTTAAGATTTAATCCTGCGTTAATATCGCGGTCGTGGAATGTTTTGCACGAAGGACATTTCCATTCTCTTAACCCTCGATCTTTAACGTCTTTATTCTTGTAACCACAACACGAACATAGTTGAGAACTCGGAAAGGTTTTACCTACTTCTACTACTGACTTACCGTACCACTCAGCTTTGTATTTCAACATCGTCTTGAATCGATACCAGGAAACGTCAGCGATCGCTTTAGCACGCTTCTTATTTTTCATCATGTTGGATACTTGCAGATTCTCTATTCCGATTACATCGTGGTTTTTGATGATATCTGTAGAGGTCTTATGTAAGAAATCAGTACGCTTGTTTTCGATTTTCTCATGAATTCTGGCAACCTTTGTTTTTTGTTTATACCAGTTGTTTGAACCAATGACACGTCTTGAAAGGATTTGTTGGGCTTTTATGAGCTTTTCTTCTAGGGATTTGAAATAGCGGTTATTTTTATATTTCGTGCCATCTGAAAGGATAGCGAAGTCCTTTAATCCTACATCAACACCTGTACTAGAATTTGTTTTAGTTAATTCGCTTACTTCTGTTTCTGCAACGATAGATACAAAGTACTTTCCGCTTGGATTACGTCTAATCGTCGCATTGATAATACGACCATCTATTTCACGACTCTTGGCATAACGAACGAGCCCGAGCTTTGGTAGCTTGATATGATTTTCTAAAACATCCATATTGCCGTTCGTTTGTTTCGTGGTATAAGACTGCACGTTATTCTTTTTACTTTTAAAGCGAGGTGCATTAGTTTGTTTTTTATAAAAGCGTTGATACCCGTCAGCTAAATTTTCAACTGACTTTTGTAGTGAAATACTGTCTACCTCTTTCAAAAAAGGGTAGTTCTCTTTCAATTGACGAACTGCTTTCACCGATTCATATTTATGGAAAAACTCACCTTTCCAGTTGTTAGATGGTAATTGACCATTTTGTTTCATCTCTTCAGCGATATACCAAAAACCATCCTTTTCTTTCTGTTTGGCGAGAAAGAAGTTGAAAACAAATCTAGAACAACCAATCGTTTTATGAATCAACTCTATCTGCTTCTTATTCGGGAAGATGCGGAACTTAAAAGCCTTTTTTACTAGCATGATTTCACCTCATTTTTACAGGAACATTTGTTCTAATTATAGCACACTGAGGTTCGTTTTGGCTACTGCCAACCGCCATTCATCTCCCCCTTATCGCTGAGCTAAAGCCCTTCCCGCGCTTGAAGAGGGAGTCTTCTGTCTGATGATGATAAAACAATTCCCGAAATGAAGAACGTGAGCAATACGTTTCATTTTCGGGAATTTATAGTTCATTATTATTATTTTTGCTGACCTACTACTGCTCCGATAAATCCTTGGAACAATGATTGTGGTCTTGTCGGACGTGATTTAAATTCTGGGTGAAATTGACAAGCAATAAACCATGGATGATCTGCTAATTCAATTGTTTCAACTAATCTTCCATCAGGACTTGTCCCTGAAAAGATAAAGCCTTTTTCAGTCATTGCCTCGCGGAATTCATTATTAAATTCATAGCGATGGCGATGGCGCTCCTGAATCATTTTTTCTCCATCATATGCTGCCTTGGTTTTTGTGCCCTCTTTTAATCTACATGGGTAAATTCCAAGTCTTAATGTACCTCCTAGATCTGAGATATTCTTTTGTTCCGGAAGTAAATCAATAATTGGATATGGCGTTTTCGGATCAATTTCAGCAGAATGGGCTCCCTTAAGCCCTAATACATTTCGTGCAAACTCAACGGTTGCTAACTGCATACCTAAACAAATTCCGAAAAACGGCACATTATTTTCACGTGCAAAACGAATTGCCTCCATTTTCCCTTCAATACCACGGTCACCAAAACCACCAGGTACAAGTATTCCATCTACGTGTTTTAGTTCATCTTTAATGGTTTCTTTATCTAATTTTTCTGCATTAATCCAACGAATCGTAATATCGGTATCAAACACATAACCAGCATGTTTCAGGGATTCAACAACAGAAAGATAAGCATCTGGTAATTCGACATATTTTCCAACAAGGCCAATCGTAGTCGTTTTAGAAAGGCTTCTGACTTTATCTACCAATATACTCCATTCCATCATGTCTGCTGGTTCACACTCTAACCCAAAATGATCACACGTTAATTGATCCAAATTTTGTTCCTGTAATGCAATAGGAACATGGTATAAGGTGTCTGCATCTCGCATTTCAATAACAGCTTCTTCGTTTATATCGCAGAACAACGCAATCTTTTCTTTCATATCTTTACTGATTGAATGCTCTGTACGTAATACAATTGCATCTGGCTGGATACCCAATGAACGCAACTCTTTAACGCTATGCTGTGTTGGTTTTGTCTTCATTTCACCAGCTGCCTTGATATAAGGAACTAGCGTACAGTGAATATACATGACATGCTCTTTACCAATATCACTTTTAATTTGACGGATCGCTTCTAAAAATGGAAGTGATTCAATATCACCAACCGTTCCACCAATTTCAGTGATAACTACATCGGCCTTTGTAGCTTGGCCTGCTCGGTAAACTTGTTCTTTTATTTCATTCGTTATGTGCGGGATAACTTGAACAGTACCACCTAAGTAATCACCACGGCGCTCTTTTTTTATAACACTTGAGTACACTTTCCCAGTTGTAATATTGCTGTATTTATTCAAGTTAATATCAATAAAACGCTCATAATGTCCTAAGTCCAAATCCGTTTCCGCTCCATCTTCTGTTACAAAAACTTCACCATGCTGATAGGGACTCATTGTTCCCGGGTCAACGTTAATGTATGGATCAAACTTTTGAATGGTTACTTTTAACCCGCGATTTTTCAATAATCTTCCTAGTGATGCCGCTGTTATCCCTTTCCCTAATGATGAAACAACACCACCTGTAACAAAAATATACTTCGTCACTATTCATCCCTCTACCTTCTATTTAGTGTTTATACTATTGTTCAAACTTTTCTTAAAAGCTATTCTTAGAAAACTTGGCTTATCTCCAAGCCTTAATGACGAAAGCTTTAATTACACTTATCTAGATAAGTAAGTTTTATACTTTCCTATCTACTAAAAAATGGATATTCATAAACTTGGCACTCGCCAAGGAGACCCTAGTTCACTTACTTTCTTATCTGCAATAAAAGAAAAGCGCTCCCCAAAAGTAGGGGAGCGCTTTGATTTAATTTATAGAGCCCAATAGAAATTGTACTCATATCATTTTAAAAAGTCAAGCTACTATTAAGCATCTATTTCTTTACTTCTTCCTCGTCTGATTCATCATCGTCATCATCAGACTCATCGTAGTCATCGTCATCGAATTCGTCATCAAAATCTATATCTTCGTCTTCGTCGTCATCATCATCGTCATCATTGAAATTAGCTGTTAACACTTCGATATTATCATCGACAACATCAAGATCTTCTTCCACTTCTGGTTCTTTTTCTTTTTTCTTTTTCTTAGGTTTCGCCTTCGCTTTTTTCTTCTTTTTCTTCGGAGCATTTGTAACTTCTTCATCAGCTTGCTCAACCGGATACCAGCGCTTTAACCCCCACATGTTTGATCCAATTGTCATGAAACGTCCATCAAGGTTTAAATCTGTATAGAACTGTGCAATACGTTCTTTATTCTCTTCGTTAGTGAAGCCTTTCATCTTTGCAATTTTCTCAAATACATCTCTGAAATTTTGCGCTTTTTTTCCATCCAATAGAATTAGATTAGCCAATTCAAGCATTGACATTTTCTCTATTTCCTCGTGGCTATACTTTTTCAAGCTCACGGTAACGCACTCCCTTTACTCATATATTTAAGGCATTTAGGCCTAATATCTCACAAATCCTATTATTCCCATTCGTTACATGATAAACCATACCATACATTATAAACAAATGATAAGCGATTATGCCAGAGAAAAGAGCAAAAAGGTTGAGAAATTTAACAAAAGCGTAAGCGCCCGTTTAACGACGTATGTGCGCCCGCGCATCGCGGGTGGGTCGACGTTGCCACCGGGTGGTTTTAGTCGATCTTCCATTTCCGCATGAGATTCACTTTAACTTTCGCCATAAACTGGCGAAAAGTCAAGTTCACAAAGGAAACATGCACCTTCTTAGGGGTATGCCGACGTTGGACCGGGAGCCCGATTTTAGTCGGCCTTCCTAATGCTTAAGCGAATCGATGTTGACTTATCTTAAGGAGGATAAGAAAGTCCATACGTCGTTTGGCGCTGTAGCTGGACGAAGCCTATGCAGTTAATAGCTTTTCAATAGGGATACGATGTTATAACTACCTAAGCTCTAGTTTGATTTCCTCAAACCCTTGCTATGTTTCAATTATGCTTTACTTCCACTTACATATTTCTACGGTATTGGCCGCCAACTTCGTACAGTGCATTTGTTATTTGGCCAAGGCTTGCCACTTTAACTGTTTCAATAAGTTCGGCGAAAATATTTCCACCAGATGCGGCAACGTTTTTTAATCGGTTAAGCGCTTCTTCGGTATGTGCTTTATGCTCATCCTGGAATTTGTGAAGCTCACTGATTTGATGGTCTTTTTCTGTTTTGGAAGCACGTGCCAACTCCATGGAATCAATTTGATCCTCTGAAGGCGGGTTCGGGTTTAGGTACGTGTTAACTCCGACAATCGGAAGTTCACCTGAATGTTTCTTGCCTTCATAGTATAGAGATTCTTCTTGAATTTTACCACGTTGATATTGACGTTCCATGGCACCAAGTACACCACCACGGTCATTCATTTTTTCAAATTCCTGCAGTACTGCTTCTTCTACAAGATCAGTTAATTCTTCGACAATGAATGAACCTTGTAAGGAATTTTCATTTTTTGTTAATCCGAATTCCTTACTAATAATCATTTGAATTGCCATTGCACGGCGAACCGAATCTTCTGTTGGTGTTGTAATGGCTTCATCATAGGCGTTTGTATGCAAGGAATTTGTATTGTCCTGAATGGCTAGCAGCGCTTGCAGTGTTGTTCGGATATCGTTAAAATCAATTTCCTGTGCATGAAGTGACCTTCCAGATGTTTGAATATGATACTTCAGCTTTTGACTTCGTTCATTTGCTCCATACTTATCTCGCATCGTTACAGCCCATATTCTACGAGCTACACGCCCGATTACGGTATATTCAGGGTCTAGTCCGTTTGAGAAGAAGAATGATAGGTTTTGCGCAAATTTATTAACATCCATTCCACGGCTTAAGTAGTATTCCACATACGTAAATCCGTTAGCCAATGTAAATGCCAACTGTGTAATTGGGTTCGCTCCCGCTTCTGCAATGTGATAACCAGAAATGGAAACGGAATAGTAATTACGCACGTTTTTGTCAATAAAGTATTGCTGGATGTCACCCATCATACGCAACGCAAATTCGGTTGAAAAGATACATGTGTTTTGACCTTGGTCTTCCTTTAAAATATCTGCTTGAACCGTTCCGCGTACGACTGAAATCGTATCATCTTTTATTTTTTCATATTCTTCATTGTTTGGTTCGCGACCATTTTCATCTTTGAACTTTGTCAGCTGTTGGTCGATTGCTGTATTAAAAAACATTGCCAGTATAATTGGTGCTGGCCCGTTAATCGTCATTGATACCGATGTTAATGGATTGGTTAAATCAAAACCATCGTACAGCTTCTTCATATCCTCCAGTGTACAGATACTTACACCACTTTCACCGACTTTTCCGTAAATATCTGGTCGTGGCGCTGGGTCTTCGCCATACAATGTTACCGAATCAAATGCCGTTGATAACCGTTTTGCATCCTCATCTTTGGATAGATAATGGAAACGGCGATTTGTTTGTTCTGGTGTACCTTCACCAGCAAACTGTCGGGTCGGATCTTCCCCTTTACGTTTAAATGGAAAAACACCTGCTGTAAATGGAAACGCACCTGGAACGTTTTCTTTAAGGAGCCACGTTAAACGCTCGCCCCAGTCTTGGAATTTTGGAAAAGCTACTTTTGGTACTTTGGTCCCAGATAGTGATTCTGTAACAATATCCATTTCAATTTCCTTGTCACGAACAGAGAACGTCATTTTATCCTGGCTGTAGCTTTCTTTTGTCTCATCCCAGGCATCAAGCAGTTTTTTTGCCTTTGGATTAAGGTTTTCGGCATATTGATCAAACGTTTGATCAATAACTTTTTTAGCATTTTCGTCCTCAATTACTTCTTTTGAACCTTCTAATTGATAAAGCTTACGAGCTATCCCGCTTTGTTTTTCTGTGTGTTGGTGATACCCGCGGACATGAGTTGCAATCTCGCGTAAATAATGACGACGTTCATTTGTAATAATCATATTTTGCTTCTGGGCAATGATATTACGTTCGAAATCAATATCATCACTCCAGTTGTACTTTTCGTTCAATGTATCAACAAGGGATGCAAACAATGCATTCGTACCTGCATCATTAAATTGACTGGCAATTGTTCCGAATACAGGGAACTTAGTTTTGTCTTGATGGAATAGCATATGACTACGCTCGTACTGTTTACGCACCTGATTGAGTGCGTCTTCCGAGCCCTTTTGCTCAAACTTATTGATAACGATAAAATCAGCGAAATCAATCATATCGATTTTTTCCAATTGTGATGGAGCACCGAATTCGGCTGTCATTACATACATCGATAGATCCGTGACATCCGTAATAGCTGCATCACCTTGGCCGATCCCACTTGTTTCGATAATAATGAAGTCGTAGCCTGATGCACGAACAACACTAATTACGTCCTGAATCGCCTTTGATAATTCACTTCTCGAGTCACGAGTTGCAAGGGAGCGCATAAAAACGCGGTCCGTAAATATAGCATTCATGCGAATACGGTCCCCAAGCAAGGCACCGCCTGTTTTCTTTTTCGTCGGATCGATCGAGATAACGGCAACCTTCTTATCCGGTATTTCATTAATAAAACGACGAATCAACTCATCGGTCAACGAGCTTTTACCAGCTCCACCTGTACCTGTAATACCTAGTACTGGTGTTGTTTTATTCCCTTTTGCTTCTAACATTTCGACAACAGCCTGCTTCTCGTCTCTATCAACTTCACTGTTTTCCACATACGTTATAAACCGCGCAATTGCTTGACGGTTACCTTGCATTAATTGTTCCTGATCTTTTTTTACATCCATTGGCGGAATGAAGTCACACTCTTTAAGCATGAGGTCGATCATCCCTTGTAACCCTAATTCACGACCGTTTTCCGGAGAAAATATCCGTGAAACACCATATTCATGAAGTTCCTTGATCTCGCGTGGAATGATTACTCCTCCACCGCCACCATAAACATTAATATGATTAGCGCCAAGTTCGTTTAATAAATCAATCATATATTTAAAGTACTCCACATGCCCACCTTGGTAGGATGATATGGCAATCCCTTGTGCATCCTCCTGAATCGCAGCATGAACAACATCTTCAACGGAACGGTTATGACCTAAATGAATAACTTCTGCCCCACTAGCTTGCAGGATTCTGCGCATAATATTTATGGACGCATCGTGTCCATCGAACAAACTTGATGCTGTTACAAAACGAACCGGATGTGTAGGTTTATAAAGTGTTGCGTTTTCCATCTTCAGTCCTCCTATCTTTATTTATGGCTGTTTTAGCACGCATTGTTGCTTATTTATCTTCATAGTTGCTATAAAATGTGACGTAATTTACCGCTCTGGAAATACACTTCGCGCACCTTAGGGCGGCTGGTGAGCTTCTTCATGCTGACGCATTTCAGAATTTCACCTATGCCTTTCCTGTCTGAAGGCCTCACATAGATACGCCTGCGTCTTCTAGTAACGCTTCGAAGTCTGCTTCCTCGGCGCAAGGGAACTTAGAAAAGAGGATTCAAGTAGTACCTTGGCTGAAGCCGTGCCCGCGGAAAGCGACTGCCCGGAGCGAAAATCAAGTTGCTGATACGTTCGCTTTTTATATCTATTCTCTCAAAAGCAGCAAACTTTACGAAAACATCCTTATTTATAATAATGAATTAGTTAGCTTACTTCATCAGACGGAAGCTTTATTGCTAATGCTTGTAAAAGATAATAAATTTGCCTGTCGACATATTCTTCAAGTGTAAATTGCTTTTGCAGCATCCATCTTCTAAATCCCCACATTTGTCCTTGAATGAAAATGTTGTTCGCTAATAATTCCGCGTCCTGCTTGGAAATTTCATGCGGCATACACGTAACGATAACCTGTTCTAGCATACCGACCATGTCTCTTTCCTTTTGCAGTACGTATTCCTTGGTATCTTTTTGTAATGATTTTACTTCTTGGTACATGATTAATACTTCTTCCTGCATGTCATCCATGAGGTGAAAATACGATTCAATTACCGATACTAGATTAGAAGTCGATGGATTCTCTAAATCTATCGCTAGCTCCAATCGCTCTCTAACCTGCTCATAGATGGAATCACATACAAGAAACAAAACATCTTCTTTCTTCCGAATATATTCGTAGAGGGTGCCGATGCTAAAGCCTGATTCCTTGGCAATTTCTCGTGTAGTTGTACGGTGAAAACCTTTTTCTTTAAAAAGCGTGATCGCACCTTTTATCATCTGGTTACGACGTTTTTCGATTAGTTCTGAGTCTTTTACAGAAGAAAGGACTTGTTTTTGGGTCATTTAGCTTCCCCCTTCCTTTTTCCATTTTTTAAACCAATCACGTGCTAGCTGATAGGGATCGCTATTTTCATCGATTGGAGGAAGTTCCTTATTATTTTTTATAAAGTCGTTCACTTCACGCCATATTTCCTCACGAATCAGCTCATGTACTTCAAGTTCCTGCTGGAATACACGTCGTTTTTTTCCTTCTGTAGTCGTGTACAAAAATTCATGATGCTGTTTGATTTTCTCCCACAATTCATCTATACCTTTATTTTCGGTTGTTATCGTTTTTACTATGGATGGTTCATGTGTTTCACTCGATGTCATCATCACAAGCTCTTTCAACAAGGCTTTTAATTTTCCTACACCATGAAGGTCTGCTTTATTAATAACGAATAAATCGGCAATTTCCATGATCCCTGCCTTAAAAATCTGCAACACATCACCACTGTTCGGCGTTAACACAAGTGCTGTTGTATCCACGATTTTCATAATGTCGAGCTCTGATTGGCCGACTCCAACTGTTTCCACAATCACAACGTCAAACCCGTACGCATCACAAACCCGCACAGCATCCTTTGTTGAACGAGCAAGTCCTCCAAGACTACCGCGTGTCGCCATACTTCTTATGTAGACACCATCATCAGTAAAATGCTGGTTCATTCGAACACGATCACCTAGCAATGCACCGCCACTGAAAGGACTAGTAGGGTCAACCGCAATAATAGCAACGGTTTTGCCTTCGTTGCGGATATGGGTAATGAGCTGGTTCACAAGAGAGCTTTTCCCAGCTCCTGGTGATCCAGTTATCCCAACATAACGGGCATTTTTTTTAAGCGAAAACACATCGCTAAGCATTTGAAGTTTTTCTGGATGATCATTCTCCACTAATGTAATTGCTTTAGCTAATGCTCGTATGTCCTTATTTTTCATCCGTTCGACTAGTGCGTGCATGTAAGTACGTCCTTTCTGATTTGCGGCCTGAGTTGAGGGTGAGGGTGCTATCGCCCGAGTTGAGTGCGTTGTAGTCCTAGTTTGGCTTGTTCTGGCCCGAGTTTGTTGCTTTGTGGCCCGAGTTTTGCTCATTCATTTATTTTGTAAGCATTCTACCGATTACAAGTCGTTGAATTTCGTTTGTTCCTTCGTAAATTTGAGTGATTTTTGCATCACGCATATAGCGTTCTACAGGATAATCCTTTGTATAACCATATCCACCGAATACTTGAACTGCTTCGACAGTTGTACGCATTGCTGTGTCACCTGCATATAATTTAGACATAGCAGATGCTTTTCCATATGGTTTGCCTTCTGATTCGAGCCATGCAGCTTGGTAAGTTAGTAGGCGAGACGCTTCAATTTCTGTTGCCATGTCTGCCAATTTAAAAGAAATCCCTTGGTTAGTTGCAATTGGCTTACCAAATTGTTCGCGCTCTTTTGCATAATCTACTGCTGCATCCAATGCTCCTTGAGCGATTCCTAATGCCTGTGCAGCAATTCCGTTACGACCACCGTCAAGTGTTGACATCGCAATTTTAAATCCTTCACCTTCAGCACCTAACATGTTTTCTTTCGGAATACGACAATTTTCAAAAATTAGCTCTGTTGTCGGAGATGAACGGATCCCAAGTTTCTTTTCTTTTTTACCAAATGTGAAGCCTTCTGTACCTTTTTCTACAATAAATGCACTGATTCCTTTATGTTTTGCATCCGCATCTGTCTTTGCAAATACGATATAAATATCAGCAACACCACCATTGGTGATCCATACTTTGCTACCATTCAATACATAGTGGTCGCCATCTTCTTTTGCCGTTGTTTTCATCGAAACAACGTCACTACCAGCACCAGGCTCAGATAGTGCATATGCACCTAACGCTTCACCTGTTGCTAAACGGTATAAGAAGGTTTTCTTCTGTTCTTCGTTTCCATAGGTAAAGATCGGCCAGCTTGCTAGTGAAAGGTGAGCTGACAACGTTACACCAGTTGATGCACATACGCGTGAAAGCTCTTCAACTGCAATTACATAACTCACATAATCCGCACCAATTCCACCGTACTCTTCTGGCCATGGAATTCCTGTCAGACCTAACTCAGCCATTTTATCAAAAAGTTCCCGATCGAAACGTTCCTCTTCATCACGTTCTGCTGCTGTTGGCTCGACATCTTTTTTTGCAAAATCACGTACCATTTTTCGTAGCATTTCTTGTTCGTCTGTTAGTTGAAAATTCATTTTCCGTTGTCCCCCTTAGTCCCTCAATAGATTTTTAGCGATTACAATATGCTGGATTTCATTTGTACCTTCGTATATTTCAGTGACCTTCGCATCACGGAAGAAACGTTCTACCGGATAGTCTTCGGTGTATCCATAACCACCATATACTTGAACCGCTTCAATAGCTGTTTTCATGGCTGTTTTGGATGCATACATTTTCGCCATGGATGCTTCTTTTCCACACGGAATATTATGCTCTACCATTGACGCAACATTATAGACTAATAGCTTAGCAGCTTCTACTTCTGTTGCCATGTCTGCTAATTTAAAGGCTATCCCTTGATTCGAGGCGATTGGTTTTCCAAACTGCTCACGTTCTTTGGCATAGCTTACCGCATGTTCTAAAGCGGCCTCCCCTATACCAAGTGACTGAGCAGCAATGCCAATTCGGCCGACATTTAAGTTTGCCATAGCAATTCTGAATCCATCGCCTTCGGTTCCAAGCAACTGTTCTTTTGGTACAACACATTGATCAAAGCTCAATTGTACCGTACTTGACCCGTGTAGTCCCATTTTCCTCTCTTTTTTTCCAATTACAAATCCTGGCGTATCTTTTTCAATAATAAATGCACTAACACCAGCTGCACCTTTTTCCTCACCTGTTCGTGCAAACGTGATATACGTATCCGCTGCACCACCATTAGTAATGAAAACTTTTGAACCGTTTAAAATATAATTGTCGCCATCTCTTTTTGCAGTCGTTTTCATGTTTGCAACATCAGATCCTGCACCAGGCTCAGTAACAGCGAACGCACCTAAGTATTCACCTGTAGCAAGCTTTGGTAGGTACTGTTTTTTTTGCTGATCATTGCCAAAGTATAAAATTGGATTCGTACCAACAGATGTGTGCACGGATAAAATGACACCCAGTGTCGCACTTACCTTCGAGACCTCATGAATTGCAATAATGTAGGACGTATAATCCATTCCTGCTCCACCGTATTCTTCCGGGATAGGAATCCCCATCAACCCAAGTTCACCCATTTTTTGAATGATTTCTTTTGGAAAACGGTCTTCTTGCTCTATTCGTTCTATTTCTGGTGAAACCTCTTTTTGGGCAAAATCTCGAACCATTTTACGCATCATTTCTTGCTCTTCTGAAAAATGCATGTTCATATAATTGCCCCCCTCTCTGCTTTTCGTGATCGTTTATTTTTTTACTTTAATGCTTACGTACATTTCCTAATATTGATAGAATCCTCGGCCGGACTTTTTGCCCAACCATCCAGCTTTAACATATTTCCTTAGTAACGGGCATGGACGGTATTTGCTGTCGCCAAATCCTTCATGTAGTACTTCCATAATGTACAGACATGTATCCAAACCGATAAAATCAGCCAGAGTTAACGGACCCATCGGATGATTCATACCTAGTTTCATAACCGTATCGACATCTTCTGGTGATGACACCCCTTCATACACGGTATAAATCGCTTCATTGATCATTGGCATAAGGATTCGGTTGGAAACAAACCCTGGAAAATCCTGTACTTCTACTGGTGTTTTACTTAGTTTCTCTGTCATATTTTCGATAGCTTGATAGGTTTCCTCACTCGTTTGTAGCCCTCGAATGATTTCCACTAGTTTCATAACAGGTACTGGATTCATAAAATGCATACCAATAACCTGTTCAGGACGATTAGTTGCAGCAGCAATTTCAGTGATCGGCAATGATGATGTATTCGTCGCTAGAATTGCCTGCTTTGGAGCGAATTTATCTAAATCACTAAACACCTTTGTTTTTACATCCATATTTTCTACGATAGCTTCAATGATTAGATCACAGGACTCTGCATCACTCAGTTGAGATGAAGGTGCTAATCTGTTTAATGTCTCTGCTTTTGCTTCTTCAGTGATACGTTCTTTATCAACGGCGCGCGTGAGCAGTTTTTCAATATTATTCATTCCCTTATCAAGGGCATCTTCGTTCATGTCATTTAGTAATACACTAAATCCTGATTGCGCACAGACCTGGGCGATTCCCGCTCCCATTTGCCCTGCGCCAATTACCATTACTTTTTTTATTGTCATGATGAAAGGTCCTCCTTTATAGTTGCTTGATCGAGTTCGTCTTCGTTGTTACGCGAGTTTTATGCTGGGGTGCGCGACTTTCCCGCTCTGTTGCGCGACTTTCCCGCTCTGTTGCGCGAGTTTCTTGCTCTGTTGCGCGACTTTCTTGCTCTGTTGCGCGACTTTCCCTGTTGCGCGACTTTCTATCTTAGATAGAAGTCTAGCCTCTTGGAACTTCGATTAATACTGCGTCGCCTTGACCGCCGCCACTACAAATTGCTGCGATTCCAAGACCACCGCCGCGACGTTTTAGTTCGTGGATCAGTGTTAAAATAATACGTGCTCCACTTGCTCCGATTGGATGACCTAGTGCAACCGCTCCACCATTAACATTAACTTTTTCTGGGTCAATATCAGCAATTTTCCCGCTTGCAAGAGATACTGCCGCGAATGCTTCGTTGATTTCAAATAGGTCGATTTCGCCTTTGGAATGACCAGTTTTTTCTAGTAGTTTATTGATTACTAGACCAGGAGTTTGCGGGAAGTCTTTTGCTTCTACAGCAACTTCCGCATGACCAAGAACTGTTGCCAATGGCGTCTTTCCTAATTGTTCTGCTTTTTCGTCAGACATGACAACAAATGCACATGCGCCATCATTAATACCAGGAGCGTTTCCTGCAGTTATTGTACCCTCAGAGCCAAATGCAGGTCGTAATTTTGCTAGTTTTTCCACACTGGTATCCATGCGTGGTGCTTCATCTGTATCAACAACGATTGGATCCCCTTTACGTTGTGGGACCTCAACAGCAACAATTTCCTCAGCAAACTTCCCATCATTAATTGCTTGACCTGCACGTTGATGACTGCGGTATGACCACTCATCTTGTGCTTCTCTTGTTAGTTCGTACTCTTCAGCGGTTGAATTTCCGTAATTACCCATGTGTACACCGTTAAACGAACATGTTAAACCATCATGAACCATCATATCTTTTACACTTTTATCGCCCATCCGATTACCCCAGCGTGCATCTGGTAGGAAGTATGGTGCGTTGCTCATGCTTTCCATCCCACCTGCGACAATGGTATCCTCATCACCCAAGCGGATTAGCTGGTCAGCTAATGTCACACTACGCAGACCTGATGCGCAAACTTTGTTAATTGTTTCTGTTTTTACATTCCATGGAATCCCTGCTTCACGTGCTGCTTGGCGAGAAGGGATTTGACCTTGACCACCTTGTAAAACAGTTCCCATAATTACTTCATCAATTTCTTTTTCGTCAAGGCCTGCACGATCCAATGCTTCACGAATTGCTTTACCGCCAAGTTGTGATGCGGTAAATGATTTCAGTGATCCTCCAAATTTACCAAACGGGGTTCTTGCTCCTGAAACGATAACAGTTTTTCTCATCATTAAGACATCCTCTCGTTTATATGTATTTATTTCCATTGATAACGCTTACTTTTCCACTTCCGATTGAACGCTCACTCAATCTATTACTAAATAATGAGAGGTACGTTAATACCTCTCATTCTATCTTATGCAGTTTGTGCTTCTTTTTCAACAAACACGGATAATGCTAGAATTTCTGCAACATCCAATGTGCTAATGTCTTCTTCTACTTCCTTCGCTTTTGTACCATCACTCAACATCGTTAAGCAGTATGGACATGCACTGGAAATCATTGTTGGTTTCACGGCCATTGCTTGTTCTGTACGGGATACATTAATGCGGTTACCTGTTGTTTCTTCAGTCCACATTAAGCCTCCACCTGCACCACAGCACATTCCATTTTCTTTGTTGCGATCCATTTCCACCAATTCAAGGCCTGGAATGGAATTAAGAATTTCACGTGGTGGATCATATACACCGTTGTACCTTCCTAAATAACAGGAATCATGATACGTAAGTCGTTGGTTAATTTCGCGTTCTGGTTTCAGTTTTCCGTTCATCACTAAGTCATACAGCATTTGTGTGTGGTGATAAACTTCTGCTTCAAAACCAAAATCAGGGTATTCATTTTTGAAAATATTATATGCGTGTGGATCAATGGTTACGATCTTTTTCACGTCATTTTTTTCAAATTCTTTAATGTTCTTCTCGGCAATTTCCTGGAACAAGAATTCATTACCAATACGACGTGCTGTATCCCCAGAGTTAGCTTCTTTATTACCTAGAATAGCAAAGCTGATACCTGCTTGGTTCATCAATTTTGCAAAAGCAAGTGCGATTTTTTGACTGCGGTTGTCGTATGCACCCATAGAACTTACCCAGAACAAGTATTCAAAGTCTTTTTCTTCCTTTTTCAATTCTTTAACAGTTGGGATATAAGCCTCTTCGTCAAGCTCGCGCCATTTGATGCGATCTTTTTTCGATAATCCCCAAGGGTTACCTTGACGTTCAATATTCATAACTGCACGTTGTATATCTGAATCCATTTTACCTTCTGTCATAACAAGGTAACGGCGCATATCGATAATCGTTCCAACATGTTCATTGTTAACCGGACATGCATCTTCACAGTTACGGCATGTCGTACATCCAGAAAGTTCTTCTTCTGTAATAACATCACCAATCAGGCTCATACTTTCCATACCTGCTGCAGCTTCACCCGCACCAGAACCAGCCATTTGGTTTCCTTGTGTGTTAGAGAAAGCATAAGCTGGAACCCATGGCGATTTACCAGTGATTGCTGCTCCTTTTTCGGTCAAATGATCGCGAACTTTGATCATAATGTCCATTGGCGAGAGCATTTTACCTGATAATGACGCTGGACAAACATCGGTACAACGTCCGCACTCCACACATGCGTAGAAGTCTATCATTTGATGCTGTTCAAAATCTTCCACTTTTCCTACACCAAATGAAATCTCTTCTTCACTTTCCTCTATGTCTTCATCGATATCAAAATCTATTTTTTTCAATTTCCCAGGAACACGTTTACTTAAAAATACGTTAATTGGCGCAGCAATTAAGTGTGCATGTTTTGACTGCGGAACATAAACTAAGAACGTTAAAATGGTAATCGTATGAACCCACCACGCGATATAGAACATAACCATAGCAGCACTTTGTGGTAACCAGGCAAACGCTGAAGCTATTAAACTAGCAACTGGCTCTGTCCACGTTACACCTTCACCATGCCATACTAATGCCATTCCGTTTCCAAATAAAACGGAGAGCATTAATGTTCCAATAAAAATTAAAACAAGTCCTGCTTTAAATCCACGTTTAAGGCGAACAAGTTTTTCGATATAACGGCGGTGAAATGCCCATATAACAGCAACTAGTATCACTAGTGTGACGATTTCCTGGAAAAAAGTAAATCCAGCGTAAAACGGTCCAAAAGGTAAATGGTTACCTGGTGACAACCCTCTTACAAACATGTCAATCGCACCGAATTGAACCAATATAAAACCATAAAACATCATGACATGGATTGTTCCGGATTTCTTGTCTTTAAGTAGCTTCGACTGACCAAAAACGATCTTCCCTATTCGGCGGAACCGTTCTTTGAAATCTCGGTCAAATTCCGATTTTTTTCCGAGTCTAATATAAGCAATTCGTGTAGCTACAACTCTAGCGAATAAATATAATCCATAGATGGTTATAGCTATGAATGCTAGCATGTTGATCAATAAAAAAGTATCCATTATTCGCTCCCCCTTTTATAAAGTACAAGGAAAACCAAGCATCACAGCATGTCAGGTGAAACTTTTGCCTTTCTTATACTGTTCCCTTTACTTGCAATCTTAGTAACTATTATAACGGAAAATGTTAGCGATTGCATTTTTCGGAAAATATAGCAATTTTATTTTTTTTAAAGTATATTACTACTTTATACATGAATGATCATTCAGTCAACAGGTTTTTAGCAGGATGTAAATATTGTCATATTTTGGCGAGTCTAGCTTTATACGCTATCGAGCAAAAAATAATCAGAATGCCCCCTACCTGCATGTCTAAACGATCGTATAGATGAGAAGTACAAACAGTTTGTCATGGCATAGGTTTCGTGGATGATTGCACCGAATTTTGTGATTATCGCGTAATTTTCAGCCATTATGACACAGCTTTAAGTGATTATCGCACAAGTTTTAACCATTATCGCACAGCTTTAAGTGACTATCGCACAAGTTTCAACCATTACCGCACAGCTTTAAGTGATTATCGCACAAGTTTTAACCATTATCGCACAGCTTTAAGTTAAAAAAGCTTACAGGAAAGTCTCCCTTCATTCTCCTGCAAGCTTTTAAGATTACATCTTCTCTGGTGCGGTTACGCCGATTAGGGTTAGGCCATTGGCAATTGTGATACGTACTGCTTTCATTAGCGCTATTCGAGCTTTGGTAAGTTCTGGATTTTCTTGGTCTAATACTTTTGCTGCATTGTAAAAACTATGCAGTAAGGTTGCTAAGTCAAAAACATACTGTGTCATTTTATGTGGTGTAGATTTCTCTGCTGCATCTGCAATGTATTGTGGGAATTCACCTAGTTTTTTCAACAGATCTAGTTCTTTTTCTGACGTTAATAACGATTGATCAAACGTTTGATCAACAGCAATTCCCTTACTCTCTGCTTGGTTTAGCATCGTGCAGATACGTGCATGTGCGTATTGTACGTAAAATACCGGGTTATCGTTGGACTGTGAGCGAGCAAGGTTAAGATCAAAATCAAGTTGAGAATCGTTTGATCGTGCGATAAAGAAATAACGTACGGCATCGACACCGACTTCGTCCATTAATTCTCGTAACGAAACAGAGATGCCCGATCGCTTACTCATTTTAATTTTCTCGCCTTTTTCAAATAGGTTTACCATTTGAATAATATGCACACCGAAGTTTTCTTCTCGATAACCGAGTGCTTGAATTGCTGCTCGCATACGTGCGATATACCCGTGATGATCTGCTCCCCAGACGTTGATTACTTTGTTGAAACCACGTTCAAACTTATTTTGGTGGTACGCGATATCTGGTGTGAGATATGTGTAGGTTCCATCTTGCTTGATGAGTACGCGGTCTTTATCGTCGCCAAAATCAGTCGAACGCAGCCAGGTTGCCCCGTCCTGTTCATAGATATAGTTTCCTTTTTTCAATACCTCGAGTGCGTCTGCAATTTTGTCGTTATCGTATAGGGACTGTTCAGAAAACCAATTGTCAAATTGAACGCCGAAATCAGCCAGGTCCTTTTTCAGTTTATCTAATTCGTATGTTAAGCCGTACTCTTTAAAGAATGATAAGCGGTCGGCTTCTTCTGCTACTGCCCATTTATCCCCTTGCTCTACAGCTAGAGTTTTGCCTATTTCAATAATGTCGGTACCGTGATAGCCGTCCTCAGGCATTTCGACATCGCGACCCAAAGCTTGCAAATAGCGTGCTTGCACCGATAATGCCAAGTTATCAATTTGATTACCTGCATCATTAATATAGTACTCTCGTTCTACATAGTAGCCGGCCTTATTTAAAACATTACAAAGCACATCCCCAAATGCCGCTCCACGCGCATGACCTAAATGCAGGTCACCAGTTGGGTTAACGGATACAAACTCAACTTGGACTTTTTCTCCTTGCCCAGCATTTGTTGTACCGTAATCCTGATCTGCTTCTAGGATTGTGGGAATAAGATCACCAAGGTAATCGTTTTTCATAAAAAAGTTAATGAACCCTGGTCCTGCGATATCCACCTGTTGAATGGATGCTTTCGTTTTATCAAGTTTTGCTACGATATCATCAGCAATTTGGCGTGGTGCTTTTTTTGCAATACGTGCAAGCTGCATGGCAATATTTGTTGCAAAATCCCCATGTGCCTTGTCTTTTGGTTTTTCTAAAATAACTTCAGGCAGCTCTTGAACACTAGCGAGATTCGCATTTATTACGGCTGCAGCTATTTCCTGTTTTAGTGTTTCTTCTGTTTGTGCTAACACGTTCATTGGGAGACCTCCTCTGTGAAAGATAGGACAAGTTGATGCTTACGTTCTTCTTGTCCGTTTAGTTTTACTATATAATTGACCGTTAATAAGCCATTGTCAGGCAGATATTCCATGTCTTTTGTGAATGTTTCCATATGTATGTTTCCATGTGGATGCTGGTACACATTTTCCGTTAACTGATTAACACGAAATTGTTGGTTCATGGATATAGAACCTGTTCGTTTAATACTTACTTTGTCCTTTTGAATGGTGATCATATTTCTAATGATCAAACCTTCCATATCCTCTTTAAATGTAAGTACATCGATATTATTTTTATGATAAAAATTACCGGATTGTTTTATTGTGCTATGTTCCAATTGCCCATCATCTTCAATGGCTGTTTTTAGTTCAATTTGAACATTTGCTTGTTGACTTTTCATACAATCCTCCTGCTACGGTATAATTTTCTATTATAGCGATAAACGTATCTCTTTATCAATATAAAGAAACAAATAGTTAAAATCAATTTTTTGTATACGTAAAAACAAAACACTCCCCCGCTTCCTGAGAGAGCATTCCTATTATTTTACCCAGCCAAGTAATATTTCTCGAATAAATTTACTAGCTGCGATGGCTGTTTTTTCAGATTGATCATAAGCTGGTGCAACCTCCACTAAATCGGCACCAATTACATCCACATCTGACTCTGCGATAAGCTGAATTGCCTCTAATAGTTCATTTGAAGTGATGCCGCCTGCTTCAGCTGTTCCTGTACCTGGTGCGAAGGCTGGATCAAGCACATCAATATCAATCGTCACATAAACCTTACGTCTGCTGAGGGTTGGCAACATTTTAAGCAGCCCTTGTACGACATGAAATTTTGTCATATGCATGCCACTTGTTTTGGCATACTCGAATTCTTCCCGCGTTCCCGACCTGATTCCAAATGAATACACATTTTCCGGTCCAATCAGCTCTGCGATTTTGTGAACAGGCGTGGAGTGTGATAGCGATTCGCCTTCATACGCTTCACGTAAATCAGCATGTGCATCAATATGAATAAATGCCATATCCTGGTGTTCCTCGTGCATGGCACGTACAACTGGCCACGTTACTAAGTGTTCCCCACCAAGTCCAAGTGGAAATTTTCCTAAAGCTATTATCTTTTTTACATAGTTCTCAATTTCCGTAATACTGCGTTCAGCATTACCAAATGGCAGTGGGATATCACCAGCATCAAAATAAGCAACTTCTTCCAAATGTTTATCCATGTATGGACTGTATTCCTCAAGTCCAATTGATGCTTCACGAATACGCCCCGGACCAAACCGCGAACCAGGACGAAAGCTGACGGTCCAATCCATTGGCATGCCGTAAATGATGGCTTTTGCTTTTTCGACATCCGGTTGGGACATGATGAATACCTTACCTGAATATGCTTCATCAAAACGCATGTTATACACCTCGTTTACTCAGTCAAATCCTTCACAAATTTCGGTAATGCAAAGCAAGCATAGTGAAGTTCTGACGTATAATAGTTCGTCTCTATGTCTGTGAAACGTTCTTTTTTCACCTTTAATGGATGATGAATTTTACTTCCCATTGTAAAAGTCCACAAGCCACTTGGATAGGTTGGAATGTTGGCAGTATATAGTGTCGTTACAGAAAAGATTTCCCCTACATCGTTATAAACCTGACGAATTAAATCCGCTTTAAACCAAGGATTATCTGTTTGAGCCACAAATATGCCATCATCTTTTAATGCTTTATGAATCCCTGTATAAAACCCTTGGGTAAACAAACTGACAGCGGGACCTACTGGTTCAGTGGAATCTACTAGAATGACGTCAAATTCCCGTTTACTATTGGCAATGTACATAAAGCCATCGTCTACTTTAACCTCCACACGATCATCATCCAGTGCCCCAGCAATAGTTGGTAAATACTTTTTTGAGTACTCCAGTACCTTTCCATCAACTTCTACAAGTGTTGCTTTCTCTACTGATTTGTGCTTGAGTACTTCGCGAATAACACCACCATCGCCCCCGCCAACTACCAGTACTTTTTTCGGATTAGGGTGAGTAAACAACGGAACATGTGCAACCATTTCATGGTAGACGAACTCATCCTTTTCGGTTGTCATTACCATGTCATCTAGCACAAGCATGTTTCCCCATTCCTCGGTTTGGATCATCTCAAGCTCCTGAAAATCGGTTTTAACTGTTGCAAGTGTTTGTTTTATTTTTGCCGTAATTCCAAAATTAGCTGTTTGCTTTTCCGTAAACCAAATACCCATTGGAACAACTCCTTTTATGTAGAAATATAGTTTGATTTTAGCTATGGAAAGCGCAGTTTAAACCGAGCCATTCAAGGCGCTTGCGCTTTTGATTTTTCAACTGAATCAATAGAATTATAAAGAAGTTCGATAAAAAATCAAGCTTTTCGACATACTTAGTTTATTTATACGTATATTTTCCCATAATGAAAATAATGTACTCTTAAAAAATGGGAGCTAAAAACATGGCACGAAAGCGCATATTTCAAAAAAAATTTCTAATTGCCAGTATAGCAGGGATCACGCTATGTTTTACCCTTGTTATTAGTGTTTATTTGTTCAGCTTTCTCCTTGGTCCACCACAATTAGTTAATGACCAAAATACGATATACCACAGTAATTCCGGGGAAGTTATTGGTGAAGAACGTGGTGTGGAGAACAGGTACTGGTTAAGTCTCGATGAAATACCATCTTCATTTATGGATGCAACATTAGCTATAGAGGATCAGCATTTTTATGATCATAATGGTTTTGATTTTAAACGCATACTAGGTGCTGCTCTATCCGATTTTAAAAATTTCTCCTTAAAAGAAGGGGCAAGTACACTTACACAGCAATATGCACGAAATCTATATTTAACACATGAGAAAACATGGACTCGAAAACTAAAAGAAGCTTTCTACACCGTTCGCCTGGAAATGTATTACTCGAAGGATGAAATTTTAGAAGGCTATTTAAATACGATATATTATGGTCATGGAGCATATGGGGTGGAGGCTGCCAGCAGGTATTTTTTTGATGAATCAGCTATTGATTTAACTCTTGCAGAAGCAGCTATGTTAGCAGGTATTCCCAAGGGACCGACCTATTACTCCCCATTTAATGATAGCCAACGTGCAAAAACGAGGCAGCATCTGATTTTAAATGCGATGCTAGACAACGAGATGATTACAGAAGAAAATCATTACTTAGCTAAAAGAGAACAACTCGCATTCAACGAACAAAAAAATGAACAAGAACATGAAATTGCCCCCTATTTTCAGGATTATGTTTTGCTGGAGGCATCCAACATATTAGATCTTGATTCAGAAACCGTTCGTTCAGGTGGATACCACATTCACACAACGTTAGATGTAGACTTGCAAGATGAGCTGATGGATAAAATTAATACGGTAATCCACCCTACTAGTGACATTGAAGTGGGTGCTATTTCAATGAATCCTCACACAGGAGCCATTCAGGCATTAGCTGGAGGACGGGATTATGAACAAAGTCAGTATAACCGGGCAATTTGGGCTGAACGGATGCCCGGGTCTGCCTTCAAACCCTTTTTGTATTATGCTGCATTATCAAACGGATACACACCAAGCACCCAATTAATGAGTAAACCAACTGCTTTTGAGCTGTCAGACGGAAAAGTATATAAGCCAGCTAATTTTAATAATTACTATGCAGATGACTTGATTACCTTAGCCCAAGCACTCGCTTTGTCGGATAATATATATGCAGTGAAAACAAATCTCTTTTTAGGCGCGGAACAATTGGTCGATACAGCTCGTTCCTTTGGTATTGATAGTTATTTACCTGCAGTCCCATCACTCGCATTAGGGACAGCCACCGTGACATTAAAGGATATGGTTGCAGGTTACGGAAGACTTGCAAATGGAGGGTATGAAATCAACGGATTCACGATTGAAAAAATCGTTGATCGACAAGATAACACCGTTTATGAAAAAGATGTAGACGACCAAAAACAAGTACTAAAACCAACAACTGCTTTTATATTGTCACATTTAATGACAGGAATGTTTGATCGTGCACTAGATGGGTATATGGCAGTGACCGGATCTTCAATCGCCAATAATATTACGCGGACGTATGCTGGGAAGTCTGGTACTACTGATTCGGATAGTTGGATGATCGGATTTAGTCCAGAAGTGGTTACAGGAGTCTGGACAGGTTACGACGATAACCGCCCGATTGAGAAAGTCAAAGAAACCACCTACGCAAAGGATGTATGGGCTACCTACATGGAGGCAGCTCATCAAGGTCTCCCCTTTTCGACATTTGATGTTCCAAGTGGGGTTACCGGTTTACCAATTGATCCGACAACAGGAAAACGGGCAACTCCATATTGTGACACGAGTCGCGTCATGTATTTTGAAAAAGGAAGCGAACCGATGAGCTATTGTTCCGATCATTACCATGGTGAGGAACGAGATGACATTATGGAACGCGGACGTGATTCTGAGAAGGAAAGTGATGGAGGAATCTTTAAAAAGTGGTTTGACGTGTTTTTTTAGATTGATTTCGATGGAGGCGGGGTGTGAGTGATCGCGCGCGGGTTTCGCGGGTTTGTGGTGATGGCGCGCGAGTTGGCGCTGTTGCCGCGCGAGCTTGTGCTGGTGCCGCGCGAGTTTCCGCTGGTGCCGCGCGAGTTTCGGCTGGTGCCGCGCGGGTTTGTGCTGTTGCCGCGCGAGTTTGTGCTGGTGCTGCGCGAGTTTGTGTTGGTGCTGCGCGAGTTCGGCTGGTGCCGCGCGAGTTTCGGCTGGTGGCGTGCGAGTTTGTGTTGGGCGCGCGCGAGTTGGCGCTGTTGCCGCGCGGGTTTCCGCTGTTGCCGCGTGAGTTTGTGGTGATCGCGCGCGAGTTTCCGCTGGTGCCGCGCGAGTTTGTGCTGTTGCCGCGCGGGTTTCCGCTGGTGCCGCGCGAGTCACTTGTTTTCTGCCACTTAGCTTACTACATAAAGAAGCCGACTCCTAAATAAGTGTCCAGCTTACTTAGTGAGTCGGCTTCTTTTTTGTCCTAGCAATACATGAGTAGCCCATGTATTCACATTTTACAAATTTCTATTACAAAGTACAATCGTTTAGCTAATTATTCATCATTCTGACACATTTTGTTCAAATTTAAATTATTTTACTCAGAAAGTACTTGCTTTAACTCATCAGTAGAATTATTCCACATTTCCTCGTTGAAATCGACAAGGAAGTCTTTGAGTAATTTTTTGGAATGGTCATCCATATGGTCTAGAATAATTTTTCCTTTTAATGATTTATCCATATGGGTAACGTGTTGTGGCATGGACTTGTATGCGCGTTTAATGGAGCGATCGACGCGAATTTCACTGCCTGCTACACCTTCATAGTATGGTCCGTTTTCTCCCCGTCCTACGTTTACCCAAACAATCCAGTAAAGCAAGCCATTTGGTACTTCATCACGATTTGGAAGGATTTTTACACGTCGTTCTATTTCACTGCGTGCATGCATTGCTCCCATATCAACAAATGCTCTATCTTCATTTGGGTCAACTATTACTGGAGACATATTTTCTAAACTTATTGTACCTGCACCGTAACCGCCATGGCCATCGGTGGAATCATCTTTTAATATGGTAAAAGCATTACTCTTCTTTTTATTCGAAGATTGATCTGAACTCATCCAGGAACCCTCCTTCTTTCTATTGTTCCCATTGTAGCATAGGTGATTGGGGATTTTCACATATCTACTATGTATATGATGAAATCTCCATTAGGTTCGAGATTAATGCTTTAACTTACTTATAAATTCCCATGCTTCGTCTACTTCTTCATTGCTGAAGTTTTGCTTAGGTTTAACCGTATTGATTTTTTCATTCATGTTATTGTGTGGTAGGTCATCGAAATAAAGCATCGTCGAGACCAGTTCAAGAAATCGTGAGCTCTGATTATTTAAAAGTCCTATTCGTTCACTCATATCTGGCATTTCCATAGCGAATTGGCTTAAAAACTCGTGACCATCTTTGGTAATCTGGTAATGATATTGATGATAATTACTTTTCTCTTCTTTTTCTTCATGAACAAATCCTAAGTTACATAGCTCTTCCATTCGTAGCGTTAGTTCCTCAGAATAGGGGCCGTAAACATGAAATTGATATTTTTCTTCAAATGGGACATCGCATTTTTGTAAAATATAAATCATTTTTTGTAGCTTTTTCCGTCCTGTTACTTCCTTCGCCACTGAAAAAAACTGCATTAGTTTTGTGTGATTATTCAGCATCGTTCACATCTCCTTGATATTAGAAAACTTGGCTTATCGCCAAGCCTTAATGGCGGCAGCCTTAGTTGCACTTATGCAGATGAGAAAGTTTTATACTTTCTTATCTGCCAAGATAGCTTTGATTTTCTTTTTCAAATTTTCATCATCGAGGTTGTCTATTAAGTCTATCGGAAAATATAATTTATGATCTGTACGTTTTTTTCCTGAAATGGCTTCTACAATATCCGAATTTCTGGAGAGCTCCTTCAAATCGTCATTTGGCATTACTAAATGGATTGGCAGGCGCTCCTCCTCTTCCCCAGGTCGATAAAAGTCATAGGGCAAATCAGATGAGGAATCGACAACAAGATAATATTCAGGATCAATTTCAGCCTCCTGAAACAGTCGATAAAGCTCCATCCAATCATTCATTTGCTGGTTTGGATTGAACTCTGTATATTTAAACAGACGGCGATTCATAAACCGTTCAGATAAATCACTTATAATGAAATCATCTTCCTCTTGCCATAATTGGAAGTAATACGACACAATTCCCTCATCAAGCTTTAAGTACTCCTCCAAACTGGCATTTCCTGTAAAAAAGGAAATAAAATGTGTTGGCTTAAGCTTAAATGTATAGTTATTTTCAAATAAATACTTAGCACGGTGCAGTATTTTTGATAAAATCACTTCAGCACTCCGGGTTACGGGATGAAAGTAAACTTGCCAATACATTTGATAACGGCTCATTATATAGTCTTCCACGGCATGCATACCTGTTGCTTTAATAACAACTTGATCTTCCATTGGACGCATGACACGTAAAATTCGCTCCATATCAAAATGTCCATAACTGACACCTGTGAAATAGGCATCACGTTGTAAATAATCCATTCGATCTGCATCAATTTGGCTGGAAATTAAACTTACGACTAATTTATCAGCGTATGTTTTGGCGATAACATCCGCAACTTTTTGCGAAAATCCTGGTTCGACACGTTCTAGAATGGTATGTACGTGCGTGTTTCCAAGAACGATTTGTTGTGTATATTCTTCATGATCCAGTTTAAATACTTTTTCAAAGGAATGCGAAAATGGCCCATGTCCAAGGTCGTGCAACAGTGCAGCACATAGACATAGTAATCGTTCTTCGTTATTCCAATGAGGACGACCCTGAAAATTGGTAATGATCCGACGGACGATTTCATACACACCTAAGGAATGATTAAAGCGACTATGCTCTGCTCCGTGAAATGTTAAATAAGTAGTTCCAAGCTGCTTAATACGACGTAATCGCTGAAATTCTGGTGAGGCGATTAGATCCCAGATTGCTTGATCCTTTACATGGACATATCTATGTACTGGGTCTTTAAACACCTTTTCTTCATTCAATTGTTCATCTTTATATGCCATTAATTACCAACCCGTTTCTTTTCGTTGATTTTGTTATATTATATAATAGATAGGTAGATGATAAAAGAGTCCTAAGGAGTTTGCTATGAAAAGCTGGAAAGAAATAATACGTCATAACACGTTTCGATACATAGATCATGCAGAAGAAAAAGTTTTTAATGATGAGGCCTACACCGCGCTATCATCTTTTGCTATAGACGATACATTAGCATTATCGGTTAGTGATAACACTTCTGCTCCTGCTGTCCGGTTATGGATTCACCCTGAGACAGTCGTACTTGGCATTCCTGATGCGCGTTTACCTTACATTGAAGAAGGTGTGCAGCTATTAACTGAGCAAGGATACCAGGTGATTGTTCGTAATTCAGGTGGGTTAGCAGTAGCTTTAGATGAAGGTGTTCTGAATATATCACTCGTCTTACCTGGGGTAAGGAACATATCGATCCTGGAATGCTATGAAGCGATGGTAAGTTTTGTCCAATATATGCTACAAGATCTAACAGGTGAGATAGAGGCATATGAAATAGTCGGTTCTTACTGCCCTGGTGATTACGATTTGAGTATTGGCGGCAAAAAATTCGCTGGTATTTCTCAGCGCCGAGTCAAAGACGGAGCTGCCATTCAAATTTATATCGATGTCGAAGGGAATGGGGCAAAACGAGCTTCTATGATTCGCGAATTTTATGAGATTAGTACAAAAAACGAGGAAACAAAATTTACGTATCCTGTCGTTGACCCGACAACGATGGCATCTCTATCAGAGTTGTTGGAGGAGAAAATAACAATACATGACATGAAATCAAGAGTAAGATTCGCGTTAGAGGAATTAAGTGAATCTATTGTTTCCCCTGCGTTTACACGTGAGGAATTAGAAACGTTTCAAAAACGACTGGATCAGATGAAAAAACGGAATGAAAAAATTGCTGAAATGCAATAGAACGTGATTGTGTTACGAGCAAAATAAGAGCTTGCAGTTACGAAGATCCTGTGCAAGCTCTTATTATACTTCTATTATTGTCTCGCAGCCTGTGCTGCTGTGATTAAAGCTAAATTATAGACATCCTCTGTACTGCATCCACGTGACAAGTCATTAACTGGTTGATTAAGACCTTGCAGGATTGGTCCAACTGCCTCAAATCCGCCTAATCGCTGTGCTATTTTGTATCCAATATTACCCGCTTCTAAACTGGGGAATATAAACACATTCGCATCCCCTTGTATCTCAGAATCTGGTGCTTTTTTTGCTGCAACACTTGGAACAAATGCAGCATCAAATTGAAACTCACCATCGAGTACTAGTGCTGGATTCTTGTCTTTAGCAATGTTGATCGCGTCAACTATTTTCTCCGTTTCTTCTGATTGTGCAGATCCTTTTGTTGAGAAACTTAACATAGCAACTCGCGGATCGACATCGAATAACTCTGCTGTATTAGCACTTTCTAGTGCAATTTCAGCTAAATCCTGACTATCTGGAGAAATGTTGATCGCACAATCTGCAAATACGTATCTCTGGTCTCCACGTACCATAATAAATACACCTGATGTTTTCTTAATACCTTGTTTGGTTTTGATAATCTGAAGTGCTGGGCGAACTGTGTCAGCTGTGGAATGAGCTGCACCACTCACCAGGCCATCCGCTTGATTCATATAGACAAGCATCGTACCGAAATAATTTTCATCCAATAAAATTTTTTCAGCTTCTTCTTTAGATACTTTCCCTTTACGCCGATCTATAAATGTCTCTACCATAAGATCAAATTCCGGAAATTCCTTAGGATCTGTTAATTTACAGGAAGATACATCTACACCGGTTTCCTCGGCTTTTTGTTTAATTTCTGCTTTATCCCCAATTAATATGGGCGTAATTATTCCAGCCACTCCCAATTGACTTGCCGCTGTTACAATTCGTTCATCCAAACCTTCTGGAAATACGATGGATTTATTTTTGGGTGCTACCTTTTCTTTTAAAACATTAAATAATTGACTCATGTATGAAAACCTCCCATTTTAGCTATACCTAAATAATAGATGATCCATGTATTAGGTTAAAGAATTTACATCTGTTGATAGATTTAATTTTGACAGACCTATGACAATGATAAATCCAAAGCCTTGTTTCATGATTATCGTACCCTAATTATGATATAGTAAAAACAGCTAGAGCATATTTTTCTAATAGAAGAAGGAGAGATATAGAATGGTCGAAGCAGTAGAAACCATGGATGGTTGGTATTGTTTGCATGATATGCGTACAATTGATTGGACTTCATGGAAATTAGCAACTAGTGAAGAAAGACAGGCAGCAATTGATGAATTTAATAACTTACTTACTAAATGGGAAGCCGTAGAAGAAGCAGAAAACGGCAGTCATGTTATGTATAAGGTGATTGGACAAAAGGCTGATTTAATGTTCATGTTCCTGCGTCCTACAATGGATGAGTTAGTAGATTTAGAAACAACATTTAATAAATCAGCATTTGCTGACTTTTTACTCCCTGCACATTCCTATGTATCTGTTGTGGAACTTTCTAAATATCAGCCACAAAAAGACGGAGTAGACCCAGAGACATTACCAGAAACACAAGCACGTTTAAAACCGATACTTCCCAAATATGATTACATTTCTTTTTACCCCATGGACAGACGTCGCATGGGTAATGAAAACTGGTATACATTAGAGAAAAACGAACGTGGGAAACTTCTTTATGAACACAGTAAAACAGGTCGTAAATATGCTGGTAAGATCAAACAAATCATCACAGGTTCGATTGGTTTAGACAATTGGGAGTGGGGCGTAACATTATTTGCACATGACGTTTTACAATTGAAAAAAATTGTTTATGAAATGCGCTTTGACGAAGTGAGTTCTCGTTACGGGGAATTCGGCGAGTTCTTCATTGGTAATCATTTAAAAAGAGAAGACTTCGCAGCATATTTACACGTATAAACACTATAGCATCCATGTTTTCACAGGCTTCATCCTTAGTATAAAACATGCTTTTTGCAACCATTGCAGAAAGCATGTTTTTCGTTTAAGAAAAATGTACCTTTTTGAATCGGAATAATCTAATTAATATTTTCATACACATGATTAAAAGACCTAGCATAAAGATATACAGAGATATGGGATGTATACTTTATGGCTTATACCATATACAGATATAGGTGTGAATTTTTTTAGCTCGGAAGTGACGAATAGGATGCTAAACCGGGTGGGGACTGATTTTGGAAAATTTTCACGACATATAAACCTTATTTATATGGTCTTCAAAAGCCCTTTTAGAATTCCAGTAACACTGGTAGTTCTTCAAGTATCTGAGTGTCCTTATGTTTTTAAAATATTTTTTCAGGAGGTTTAATTATGAGTGAAAATGAAAACAACTCTAACAATCAACAAGGGTATCCATACCAGACATACCCCTACTATTACTATCCACAAGCATCTCCAGCATTTTATCCCGGCTATGATATGAGGCAAGACACACAGCAGCAACCTCAAACTCCAATGCAGCAAATGCAAGCGCCAGGTCAGGACGTAGAAGGTATGCTGCCCGAGGAGCAATCGTATATTGAAAATATCCTCAGGCTGAATAGAGGTAAACATGCAACCGTATATATGACCTTCGAGAACAATACCCAATGGAATGCTAAGATTTTTAGAGGTGTTGTAGAAGCAGCAGGTCGAGATCATATTATTTTAAGTGACCCACAAACCAATAGGCGATATTTATTACTCATGGTGTATTTAGATTACATTACATTTGATGAAGAGCTTAATTACGAATATCCTTTCAATGGCTAACAACCTTAATAATACGATGCAAAAGATGACACAAAAGGATTTGATTATCGATCCATCCTCT
This sequence comes from Virgibacillus byunsanensis, assembly GCF_042675965.1. Taxonomy (NCBI): domain Bacteria; kingdom Bacillati; phylum Bacillota; class Bacilli; order Caryophanales; family Bacillaceae; genus Virgibacillus; species Virgibacillus byunsanensis. The sequence goes on from NZ_JBHTKJ010000001.1 coordinate 104,599, forward strand.
ATGTGTCATCTTTTTTGTAGGCTGTTTTCTTAAGGATTGGTACTTTTGAGAGAATAGATATAGACTGCGACGTAACTTTAGGCTTATTTCTATTGCCGCCGTCCGGGATCGCTACGGACGGATGCTTTCCGCGGGCACGGCCTCAGCCAGGGTACTACTTGAATCATCTTCTTCGTTCCCTTGCGCTGAGGAAGCATACTTCGAAGCGTTACTAGAAGACGCAGGCGCATCTAAGCGGGGTCTTCGGTCACGTGCTGTTCCCGCAGGAGTCCCCGCCCGCCCTCCGCTCACCCGAACTGGTAAGGTGTTTTATTAATACAGATACAGTCCGACGACAGTAACGGAAATAACAGCGGAGGAAATACACGTAACTTCTTGAAAATACAAACCGATTTTCTGCGTGCGATGTCTAGCTATGTAGCTTTCCTATCCTGTGGGAGCAGAGGCCTAGCCTATAGACCCCAGAGAGCGTTAGCTCGAGGAGGCTCATCAGCCCCCCACGGGTAGAAGACACTGCGCAGTGAAACGAAGCAGATGTCGCACTTGTACCCGGATGGGTGAAAGCGAAGTGTATTTCCGTAGCGGTAGGTTAACCGTCACATCAAGTTACGTCGCATTTTATATCAATTATAAAGATTAGAAAACTTGGCCTTCGCCATGCCTTTATGGCGAATGGCCTAGTTGCACTTATGCAAATAGGAAAGTTTTATACTTTCTTATCTGATAAAAAAGCAACAATGCATGCGAAAACTGCCTTTTTGTATTAACGGTGCTTTCAATGAAGGAGCGGATTAGTTTGCGGCATCCATATGAAAAATTCATCCGAATGGAATTATTATCAATCGCTTTAATGATAGTTATTGGCGTTTTCGCATTAATTCAAGGCCTCTTAATACTCATTATATTTTGTTTTTATATGCTAGCAATTAGTTTATTTTGTGACGCCCTAATCCAGTATCATATGCACCAGACTCATCATGCCGGCAAGCAGTTTATTAAAGCGCTTATGGTATTTTTGTTGACGACATCATTACTCTTCTACTTATAGATGTTTCATAACCGTATATCCTAGTAACACCCAGCCAATTAAAAAGGCAACTCCACCAAGTGGCGTAATCATGGCAAAGGTTTTAATGCCACTAGTTGAATAAATATATAGGCTGCCAGAAAACAGAATGATACCAATAAAGAACATCCAGCCGGCCCACATCATACCACCTGTTTGTACTTTAATTAGAAGTAGACCTGTAACCAGTAATGCCATGGTATGGAACATTTGATAGTTAACTGCTTTTTCCCACGTTCCTAACGCCTTTTCTGATATTTTTCCTTCGAGCCCATGTGCACCAAAAGCTCCTAATGCAACAGCAACAAATCCGTTTATTATGCCAAAAAGTACAAATAGTTTCATTTTTCAACACCTCTTATTTCTATGAAGTTAAAAATCAAATATGGAATCTCCGTTTGCAGAGTCATCATCTAGCGTACGTTTGTATGCAGCCTTATCTCCCTGTGACCCCTTAATCATTGCCTTCATTTCTTCATTCGTAATATGATCACTTTTATTTAGTTGTGAAGAATTTTCTCCCACCATTAAATCACACAAGAGACGTACATTTGATATGTGGTTTGTGATGGATGTATGATTTTCATCTTTTTCAAGTGCCTGTTGTAATTCCGTAATCATTTTTTGTATGATCGTTTTATTTGCTACTGCCACCTCGATCACTCCTAACTATCCATTCTAAACTTCACCAAGTATATCATGACTATCACAGCTTTTTATAGCAATTAAGTAGTCAACTAAAAAAGCCCTGAAACTACAGGACTTTTCATGAGAAATATATGTAACTCTACTATTTTTAACAATACTAAACTTTAGGGAGTTTGTCAGGCATTTAGTTTTTCAATTTCCTGTTCTCTCTTATAACGTTCATAAACCCATTGTAAAAAAACTAGTTCCTTTTTTTCCAATTGTCTATCTAGCTTTTTTTCTGTCTCCTTACTCAATTGTAGAAAGCTTTTCATAACGTTATAATTCCCCCTAAACTACGACATTATCTATTTTCCACCCTTATTGTATCGTTATTTGTAGGGATAATCAATAATAAAATTACCAATTTACAAAATTTACAGATAACAGCTAAATTTCTACAAAATTTTTAACTTATTTTTACACCAAAAGTGAGCGAACAGTGGAAGTGGACGTTCACTTTGGTGAACAGCCCCAAATAGCTGAGGCTGTTGTAGTTACTTATATATCCGCATGTTTTTCTTCTAGTTCTGTAATTCGGGCACGTAGCTCATTAATGTCTTCTTTTGTTGCTAGACCTAAATCCTTTGCCGTCTTCTGTGTCTGTTCGTATTGTTTCGCGCTCCATTCATCTGTCTTCAATTGGCCTTTTTCCATAAAACTGCGCATTACTGATCTGGCCTGGTCTTGTGTTAGCTCATTTTCTTCTACTAATTCTTTCAGCTTTTTATCCAATCTTTCTTTTCCACTTACTGCTGCACCTAATCCTAATAAAAAGCCTTTTCGTAAAATATCACTCATAAAAAACACCCCTATCTTAAAAATTTGATCATTCGATAATGCTTCATTAACACAATCAATAGTAGGAAGGAAATCACTGCTAGCAGACTGACGCCAACTATTACATTGATGTCTATAGCCATAATCTTAACAGTCATCATAAATCCTGAACCGATTAGTAACATCGTAAACATAATCCCTTCAAGCAGTATATAAAAGTGATGCATCGTTCTGGACTGGTGCTTTTCTTTCTGCCATTGTCTATCCTTTTCCCCTCTTTCTAACCAATTTAACATGGCTCGCGGGTAAGATAAAACTGGTTTTAATGTATCTTTTGCCATTTCACTATAAATAGAGTCAGTGATTCCCTTACCACCAAGCCATTGCTTAACAGTTGGTTTTGCCCACTTTCCAATATCAATTTCTGGATATAAATGAATTAGAACACCAAGAATAATAGACATGGCTCGACCTAGATATGCATAATCAGCTGATAACTGAATCGGTTGATCCTTTATGAAGATACGGATATCTTCTTTTAACTGATCCATTGTTTCTGCATCCATCTGTTGAAATGATCCATTTTCATACATATCGACCGTCTGTTTAATCATTTTTTCTACTTTTTTCTTATTTGCACCCGGTAAAAGAAAATTCATTTCATCTAACGTTTCCATTATCTTGTCATAATCATCCATAATTAATCCTTGAATGACTCTTTTAAAATAATGTGTATCCTGTCTTCTGACATCACCTACCATTCCGAAATCAATAATGGAAATTAAACCACTCTTCTGTACTAGTATATTCCCTGCATGTGGATCTGCATGAAACAAACCGTCATTTAAAAATTGATCTAAGTAAAAATCAAATAAAGTTTTCGCCGTTTGCTTTACATTTATATGGTGTTTGTTCATATAGTGAAGGTCGGTTATTTTAGCTCCCTCAACCCACTCCATTACCATAACTTTTTTTGTACATAAACGTTTAAAATAGAAAGGAACATGAATGCGTTCATTATCCTTATAACGATCCCTGAAATAGATTCCATATTCTAATTCTTTCTTAAAATTAAGTTCTTTGTCCATAACGTAAACTAGTTCGCGGTACAATGCATGCAAGTCAGCAATTTTTCCAAATGATGTAAACACTGAAATGATCCAAAAAACGATCTTTAATGCCCGAAAATCCATATGAAAGATATCCTGTATCCGGTAGCGTTGAATCTTAATTGCGACATCGGATCCATCTTTTAATGTGGCCCGGTACACTTCGCCAATGGATGCGGAAGCAACAGGACTGTCCCCTATTTCTGAAACTTTATCTGTTAATTCACTATTCCATTCTTCTTCTAGTAGTGACTTCGCATATGGAAAGGGTGATGGCGGTACACGATCTACTAAACCTGAAAGTTCTCTAATAAATACTTCTGGCATGAAATCGTTTCGCGTACTTAAAAATTGTCCTACCTTTATAAGAACTCCACCTAGCATAATTGCTTTATCTCTGTATTCTTTCGCCTGTTTGATTAACAATGATTCCCACTTCAGTCTGGTTCGTTCATCCCAAACAGAATGCCTAAAATGAAAGATATATATTTGTGTAATAAACTTTATAGTCATCCATACTATTACTGTACAACGATATATAAAACTGTATTTAAATTTTCTTTCCAAGCCAAACACCTCACCTACTAACCAATACCCAACATACGTCATTTCGAAAACATTATAGATAAGCTTGGTCAATCCTTTTATTATATGTGAAATATATTTGGATATATGTATATATTTATTATAATAGAAGCAACTTATTAATCTTAGGAGAGAGTTAGCATGAAAAATTCATATAACATAACAGATCACCTGCGTTTTATTATCCCCTCACTAATTGGTATTTTCTTATTCATGACTCCAGTTAGTAGTGATAATGGTTTAACCATCCCCATTGCCCTTATGGCTAATTGGGTACAGGATAAACTTGCCAATCAATTATCTGCCATTATGATGACAATCATTGTCATAACAGCAATCATAACTGTACTAGCAAAACTATTAGGTCGTGACAGTTTTAATAAAACTCCTTTTTGGTATCAGCTTTTTCATGTGAGCAACTTTTGGGCTGCAACTCGGGTTGTGGCAGCCATTTTTGCCATCATGGTTTATTTCGAATTAGGTCCAGAAGCAGTGCATGGGCCTGACACCGGACAGTTTCTATTAGGGGATTTATTGCACATATTATTTGCAGTCTTTTTATTTGCCGGGTTGTTTTTGCCATTATTAATGAACTTCGGATTACTGGAGTTGTTTGGAACATTAATGACAAAAATTATGAGACCACTGTTTAAGCTTCCCGGCCGTTCATCCATTGATTCATTAGCATCCTGGATCGGTGATGGAACAATCGGGGTACTGTTAACAAGTAAACAATATGAAGGTGGTTACTACACGAAAAGAGAAGCAGCAGTTATAGGTACAACATTCTCTGTAGTCTCCATTACATTTACACTGGTCGTTATTCAGGAAATGGAGCTAGGACATATGTTCATTCCATTTTACTTAACAGTCCTTACAGCTGGGTTTGTTGCTGCATTAGTTATGCCAAGAATTCCGCCTCTATCACGAAAGTCAGATACGTATATAAAAGAAACCTCAGAAGGAATTAATGAAAAGATTCCTGAGGGTTATAACACGTTTACATTCGGATACAAAAATGCGATAGATCGTAGTAGAAACGAAACAAGTGTATACAACTTTTTCAAACAAGGTGGACAAAACATTTTAGATATGTGGATGGGCGTGGCACCAGTTGTCATGGCTTTCGGGTTAATTGCATTAATTCTCGCAGAAAACACTCCTTTATTTACATGGCTTGGATTGCCTTTTGTACCGTTACTAGAAGTCATGCAAGTACCACATGCAGCTGCCGCTTCTGAAACGATATTAGTTGGATTTGCTGATATGTTCTTACCAGCAATCATCGGTTCAAGTATCGAATCTGAAATAACCAGGTTTATTATTGCCGCATTGTCGGTTACCCAGTTAATTTACATGTCGGAAGTCGGGGGACTGTTATTAGGTTCCAAAGTCCCTGTTTCTTTCAAAGATTTAATCCTTATTTTCTTATTGCGTACATTAATTACATTACCTATTATTGTTTTCATTGCGCATATGATATTTTAATCTTGGACGTGGCTAATTTTATCGTTAAGCATACACTTTCCTAGTTATATTATTTTTACTCCTAAACTCAAAAACAGGCGGAATAGTCACCGCCTGTTTTTTTATAGATCTTTTTCCACTGCTATCAATGATTCATGCAGGATCGTAATCATTTCATCCATTTCCTGTTTGTTAATGATAAATGGTGGTGCAAAGGCTAGTGTATCTTGCCCGTCATATAAGACAGCCCTGCAGATAAGTCCTCTTTTCAATGCTTCATTAACAACCTTTGGTGCAAGCTGTTCTTCAGTTTTACTTTGCAATCCAATTGCTCCGAGTAGACCTAATCCGCGGACATTACAAACCAAATCATGTTCTTTTTCCAGCCAGTTGAAGCCTTGAAGCATTTGATCTCCCATTACGCGTACATTTTCAATTAAGTTTTCTCTCTCAATTATTTCAATGTTTTTCATTGCAACTGCGCAACACATTGGATGACCACTATACGTATAGCCGTGCATAAATATCCCATCAGATAGATCAATTAACTCTTGATGAATATCCTCGGAGATTACCATACCTCCAAGGGGAGCATACCCACTTGATACACCTTTGGCTATACACATGATGTCTGGTACAACGTCGTAATGATCCATACCAAACGTTTTTCCAGTCCTACCAAATCCTGTTATGACTTCATCCGCTATGAAAAGAATATCATTTTCATCGCAAATACGACGAACTTCCTGGAAATACCCAACTGGTGCTACGTTTACTCCACCTGAGCCTTGAATCGGTTCTGAAATAAATGCTGCAATTGTGTCAGCGCCTTGCTCTTCTATCAACTGCCGTAATGATTCTACCGTACTTTCTACATAATGGAAGTCTTGTGCCAGAGAAGTGGTAAAATCACGAAATGGCTGAAGACCTGTTGCACTTGTTGCTCCCATTGCGAGACCATGATAGGATTTTTTCCGAGAAACAATCTTCTTTTTTTCAGGTTGCCCTTTTAATTTCCAATAATGGCGCACTGTTTTAAATGCTGTATCATTTGCTTCCGAACCACCTGAGGTGAAAAAAGTTGTATTCAAATTACCAGGCGTCATCTCTGCAATTTTCGCTGCTAGACGAATCACAGGTTCGTGACTCCAGGCAGAAAACGCCGAACTAAAGGCAAGTGTCCCCATCTGTTGCATTGCTACTTCTCCAAGCTCTTTTCTTCCATGTCCAATATTTACATTCCAAAGTGATGATAAACTGTCCATCAGCTTTCTGCCTTGTATATCTTTTAAATAGATGCCCTCTCCTTCTGTGAAAATAAATGCTGGCCCTTCTTCTTGTTGTTGTTTTAAAGATGACGTTGGATGCAGAAAGTGTTTCTTATCCAGTCTTTTTAACTCCTCATGTTTTTGTTGTTCATTTTTAAATATTGCCGTTTCCATACGGATCTCCCCCTTAAATTATATTTTTCCTCAGGTTAAACTGAATCACTTTCGGTTCAGTCATTTCCTGAATGGCAAATTTGATTCCTTCACGTCCAATTCCAGATCCTTTAACACCACCAAACGGCATACCATCGATTCGGTAGTCACTACTATCGTTGATCATTAGGCCACCAACTTCCAAACGTCTCGCTGCTTCAAACGCATGCTCCACATTGTTTGTGAAAATACCTGCTTGTAATCCGTACTCAACATTATTCGCTCGCTCAATTCCTTCGTTTAGATTCTTGATTTGATACAACAAAACAACTGGTCCAAAAATTTCTTCCTGCGCAATTTGACAGTTTGGGGGAACATTCACTAAAACGGTAGGTGAATAAAAAGCTCCGTCCCTAGTTCCACCTGTTAATATGGTCGCTCCTTTTTTTACAGCTTCCATTACCCATTCCTCAACTCTTTTTGCTTCCTTCACACTGATTAATGGTCCCATATCTGTTGATGGAATCCGTTTATCACCCACTTTATATTGCTTTGTTTTATCCACAAAAGACCTTTGAAAGGTTTCGAAGACGGATTCTTCGATATAGATCCGTTGAACACCGATACAATTTTGTCCTGCAGCTGAGAAGGCACCAGATACACACGCACTAGCCGCTTCGTCCAAACAAGCATCACGCAAAACAATGGCAGGGGAATTGGATCCGAGCTCCATGTTTATCTTTTTCAAGCCAGCCTGATGAGCTATTTTTTCTCCTGTTGGCAGTCCTCCCGTAAAGGAAACCATTCGGACAGCTGGATGTGTCACTAACACTTCTCCGATCTCACTTCCGCTTCCTGTAATGATAGATAATACTTTTTCCGGTAGACCAGCAGCAACAAAGGCTTCTGCTAAAAGAATGGCACTTATCGGTGTTAACGAGGAAGGCTTCACAACAATCGCATTCCCTGAAGCGATCGCAGGGCCAATCTTATGGGCAACCAAATTTAATGGGTCATTAAATGGCGTGATCGCACCAATTACTCCGATCGGAAACCGGTAGTAGTATCCGATTCGATTCTCATGACCTGGCATTTGATCAAATGGTATCGTTTCACCGTTAATCCGTCTTGCTTCCTCAGCAGAAATCCGAAGTGTTTGTATACATCTTGATACCTCGCTTGTTGCCTCATTAATCGTTTTGCTACCTTCTCTTGCAATCATGGTTGCATACTTTTCTTTATGGGAATTCACATAATCTGCGGCTGTATTTAATATGCGGATTCTTTCATGAACAGGCATGTTAGCCGCAATGATCGTGCCTTCTTTCGCTTCTTCAATTGCAAAAAGCATATCTTCTGCTGTTGCACGCGGTACCGTGCTAATTACTGTTTGGTCTTGGGGGTCGAGTACGTCAATTATGTCTTCTCTATCCTCCCAGTTCCCGCCGATTAACATCTTTTTACCTAGCACTTTTGTTTTCATACATTTTCACACCTTTCTTTAGCACACTGTTTTACTCCTTTACGTAAATTTCTTGCTTTCGTCTCAGCTGATTTAAAGCATATACTGCAATTGCTGTATCCTGTGCTCCTGTTCCCGTTAAATCCGCTACCGTTATTTCAGAACTATCTGTTCTTCCGGTTTTTTTTCCAGAGGTAAGCTCGCCGAGTTCGATTACATCCGTCTCTTTGGAAAATAGACCTTCTTCAACAGCTGATCGTAATTCGCCGAGTCGTAAACACTGTGTTTTCACATCACTTACGTATATATCTGCTCTTTTCAAAATGGAAGCTTCAAGCTCTTGTTTGTGTTCTGCATCTGATCCCATTGCCGTTATGTGAACACCTGGGTGAAGCCACGCTTCTTGAATGACTGGACTTGTTGCTGGTGTTGTCGTAATAACTACCTCACTTAGTGCTACCACGTGCTCTGGGTTTGTTGCTATATGCACGTTTACATCAAGATCACGTTCCATTTCCTGTTTAAAGGCAATAACTCTAGATTCTGTAGGACCATAAACGATAACTTCTTTAAAATCCCTGACTTTATGAAGTGCTTTAATTTGATACCTTGCTTGTGCTCCCGCTCCAATGACCCCAGCAGTATAGATCGTATCATTTGCCAAATACTTTGCAGCTACAGCTCCGGCTGCTGCTGTTCGTATATCTGTTAAATAACCATTATCAAGAAGCAGTGCTTTTGGCTCTCCTGTGACGGAACTTATTAGCATCATCAACCCATTGGCACTCGGTAATCCCAGCTTGAAATTATCAAAAAAACCAGAAGATACCTTTAATGCAAAAAGCTCCGAACCAGGAATATAAGCTGTTTTAACATCAACTTCCCCGTTATATTCAGGTATATCAACTCGCATAATTGGTGGCATTACAACTGATTTCGTAGCCAAATCCGTAAATGCTTTTTCTACTACTGTGATCGTCTCATCGTTAATACCAACAAGCTCTTTTATTTCCGCTTGGTTGAAAATCAACAAGTGAATCTCCCCCCCTTTCGTTTTCTTAACTGATTACCGTTTCAAAATCTATATCCCCTTTTACGATCAACTCTCTTGAGAAGTTTGTTAGTATTTCACACCCTGAATTTGTAACACGGAAGGATTCACTAATTTCGATTCCATATTGATCAAACCATAAGCCCGGAATAAGATGAAACGTCATGTTCGGCTGTAAGATGGTCTTATCACCTTTTCGGATACTTGCTGTGTGCTCTCCCCAATCGGGTGGATAACTTAGTCCCATGGAATAACCTAAACGGGCTTCTTTTTCGATTCCATGTTTGGAAATTACGTTTCGCCAAGCTGCTTCTATTTCTTCACACGTTACACCAGGTTTTACAATATCTAGTGCTGTGTTTAGTCCTTCGACCACAACTTTCGATATTTCCTTCACTTCATTAGTGGGATTACCTAATGAAACTGTACGTGCTAACGGAGCATGATACCGTTTATAACAACCAGCAATTTCGATAATGACCAATTCTCCAGTTTTAAACGTTTGGTCCGTCCACGTTAAATGCGGTGCCGATGTTCTTTCTCCAGTAGGCAGGAGTGGAACAATTGCTGGATAATCACCACCAAAATCTTTGGTACCCGTTATCAAGTCATAATAGATCGCTGCGATAGCATCACATTGTCTTGCACCAACATGAATAGCATTCGTCGCTGTAAGCATCGCCTTATCTACAATCGCTGCAGCTTTTTTCATATTCTCGATTTCAGCATCTGATTTGATAATACGGATATAATTTACTAATAAACTAGCATCCTTAAAATGTGCATTTGGAAGTCTAGTCTTTAGCTTTTCATAGGACCTTGCTGTGAAATAATACGCTTCCATTTCCACACCAAATTTTCGATTACCTTGCCCAATTTGTGCCAAAAAATCTGCCATAAATTCCATTGGGTGCTTTGTGTCTGACTGTACATAGTCATCTGGATAAGCAATAATATTGTTTTGATCCAACCAAGTAGTTGCCCTCGCTCCATTGGCATCCTGATACCTTCCTATCCAAAGTGGCTGATCCTCGTCAATAATGATTACTACCATTTGATCAACATAAAAACTCCACCCGTCATACCCTGACAAATAATTCATATTGGATGGATTGGTCACAAGTAATACCTCTATCCCCTCTTTTGCCATACTCTCTTTTGTTTTAGCTACACGCTCCTGATACTCTTGATATTCATAATGACTAAACAACAACGTTCTACACCTTCCTTCTCTAATAGGGGAACACCCCACATGAATTACCTTTCTATATGTTTATTATAATATTTTGTTTATTCTTAAAACAATTGCTATTATGTATGAACTTTTTAATGGATTGTTTATACAATTTGTATAGAAGTGATGATTTTTATGCCTGAATGAAGAATTTTGGAGATGGATAAGTGTGGTTTGATTCGGGGTGCGGTTTTAGAAAACTTGGCTTATCGCCAAGCCTTAATGGCGGAAGCCTTAGTTGCACTTATGCAGATGAGAAAGTTTTATACTCTCTTATCTGCTTAAAAAAATAGGCTGTTTGCACGCAATGTTGGGTTTTCATCTTTATAGTTGAAATAAATACGACGTAACTTGAAAACACGATCTGTGCTCTGCCACTTTCCGCGCGCTCGCGCTGAGCCTCCTCGCTCGCAAAGACCGCTCCCTGTGGGGTCTGTGGCGTCTTCCGGCAGAAATCACGTCGTTGCTGCTACGTCGTATCTACTCTCTCCAAAGCAACAAACTTTACGAAAAGCCAAAAAAAAATAGCAGGAGGTTTACATCCCTGCTGCTTTCCAATGCTGCTAATCCTTGATCACACCTGTTAACCATAATTTAATACTGAAGTTGAGTAAAAAAACATCGTCTGGATTAACCAATGAAAGATTGGTAAGTGTTTCGATTTTTCGTAAACGGTAAAGTAGTGATTGACGATGTAGATTTAGAATTCTGGCGGCACGGCTTACATTCCCGTTTTGGTTAACATAGACAATAAATGTGTCTACTAACTCTGCTTCGCGCTTTTGATCGTATTCTACCAGTGGAGAAATAGTTGAATGCATGATTTCCTGTATCTCTTCATTATGAGCAAGGTTTACTAGCAAGCGATTTAACTGAGTATCTTCAAAATTAACCCGTTGCCCCAACCCTTTTTGCTGACGTCCCATATCGAGGGCTGACTTTGCTTTTTTATAACTTTCATGAAACTTCATAACACCGTTTGTATGTTTTCCAATTCCCCATGAAAAAATAATTCCAGGAATAAGCGCGTTTAACCGTTTTTCTACTAAATCCAAAAAGTAATTAATAGAACTATTAACTGTGTCGTTGTCTGCTTCCAGAAAAATAATAAGGTGATCACCATCGTAGGTAAACGCAACCTGAAGTTTTACCACATTGGCTACATAACGAACTTCCTCTTCGATATAATAAACGAGACTTCTCAATCCATATTGTTTATCATCGTATCGATCTTCTGAGAGTGCATCCATATTTTCAGAAAACCCGATAATACACGTGTAGGGTAGGTGTAAATTATAGCCGATTAATTTTGCTCGTGAATGAATATTTTCATTGAGGTAGCCTGGTGTCTTTGCAAGATTCCAAATAAATTCATTCCGGAGTCGTGTTTCTGTTTTTACAATGGCATCTTCTCGGGAGATCCAAAGCGCCGCTGCTGCTGACAAATACTCCAGAATGTGCAGGACATTCCCCGTAATCCGGACACTCTCTGGAAACAAAATAATAAAGCTTCCTTGACTCATCCCACCAGCTGAAATATCTTTTTTCAATATATTTTTTCCATCATATTGTGTAGTTTCGATGTGTTGAGGTACTAATTCATCTATCATAATGTCTTCGTTTTGTCTGGCCTTTTCCCAAAGTGCAATCATTTCCTCGGGATCGGTTCCACCTGCTTTTACTCTTCCTTTATCATCTGTAAAAACAATCGACCAGCCTATCTCCCTTTCGACAAATTTCACAATATCAGAAAGATCATCCCCTTGGATGACAAAATCTATCAATTTTTTCTGCACCATTCTGGATCGCTCTGAAACATCTTCTTGCCATTCGTTAATCTTATTCATTGTTTCACGCTGGATATCAGCAAAACGAATTTCCCAAGGCAGATCAATGAGAATGAAATTGTGTGCCTCAGCAAATGTGAGAACCTCATTTGGAAATTCAAACACATAGCGCCCTGTTGCAATTGCTAAGGCTGATGCTCCGGATTCGTATACATCTCGAACAAATTGTAGTAGCCGATGAGGATTATTCACACAGTCCATTCCCATTGTTAGAACGAATTCATTCTTTCGCACAAAATTTTCAACAGAACCTTCAATTGCTGAAACCCATTCCACTGTATATTGGTCTAAATGGTTATTTCCCGTCTTGACTTTTGCTGTTTTCAATATGGGAAGGCCTAGAATTTCCTGGACAGTAAGAGCCATTCTTACTACCTCCTTCCTAGAACTTTAATGTTAATTCAGAGCTAACGAGGCTACTATTGCCGAGATGACTTATATAATTGTTTTTGGAAAATAGATGTAAAGGCTGTAAGGTCTATATTATTTCCAGTTATGATAGTGGCTACATGTTTTCCATGCGTTTTTAACTTGCCACTTAAGATAGCTGCGACTCCTGTGGCGGCGGCTCCTTCAACAACTAATTTATGCTGATTTAACATGAATCCCATTCCTGTTGCAATTTCTTCCTCAGTAAGTAAAATAAGATCATCCAAATACTCTTTTACAAGTGGAAAGGTATACTGATTGTTAAGACCAATTCCTCCTAGTAGACTATCAGCGAGTGTATTTTGTTCTGGTAAAATCACTGGACGATCAGCTTTCAAACTTTCAGACATAACGGCAGCGTTCTCCATCGATACACCAATCAACTGAATAGACGGATTATAGGATTTCAACGCAAGAGCGACACCTGAAAACAATCCTCCACCTGACAATGGGACGATCACAGTATCAATACGTGGCACCTCTTCTATTATCTCAAGTCCCATAGTCCCTTGCCCTGCAATAATATGAGGATCATCAAATGGTTTTATAACAGTAAGGCCTTGTTCTTTTTCTAATTGATAACACCGTTCTTCGGCATCATCCTGACTATCACCAACACGTTCTACTTCAGCACCAATCTGTTGGATTGCATTCACCTTTCCAACAGGAACCCGGTTAGATATACAAATTACCGCACGTATCCCTAATCTTTTGGCTATATATGCAACAGCGAGGCCATGGTTCCCTGTTGAAAAGGTAGTCACTCCATGACTCTTTTCCTCTTCTGTCAGGCTTACAATTTTATTGGAAGCACCTCTGACTTTAAATGAACCGATCTCATGTAAATTTTCAAGTTTTAAATAGACGGAAGCGTTGATTTTATCTGAAAGTTTTGGAGAAGCAATGAGTGGGGTGGGTTTGATCATTGTTTGCATACGTTTTTTAGCTTCCCAGACATCTTGTATCTCAATTTTTGTATGGGGATTCATAGAGCAAACCTCATTTCGTTAAGGTATTTCTTTTATTTATTTTATGGACGTTTTATCTGAATTATATATCTTTTCTGATAAAAGTTCAACGAGTCTACAAAAAAACAAACCATCACCATTGTGATGACAGTTTGTTTTTCTATACTATATATAATTTAAGGGGGGTACTATATTAGACGTTTTATTTAAATTCTTGTTTCGTTATTTCAGTAATTTTTTCCGTTTTTAGTGATGTGTTTTTGGGAACCTCGAAATCCGCTTCTTCCTCTTCCGATCCTTTTTCAACTAAATGAGGGTTATACCCTAACTGTTCTGCCATCGTTGACATAAATTGATAATAACTTTGACTCTCATTTGGCCCGGCATGAAACACACCTTTAACATCATTTTGAACCAGTTCCACTATTACTGTAGCTAAATCCTCTATACGTACAAAGGTGCGAATTAAATCATCACGGAATGCAATTGGCTTCTCTAAGCGCAAATAATACGATAATTTATCTGTACGGTCATCTAATTTACCAATTTTGTTTTCTCCATAAATTGGACCAGCCCGTAATATAGCATAATTAGATAGTTCTTTATTTATTAACCGCTCTGCCTTCACTTTTGCGTTTGCATAATTACTATACAAATGGTCGTCTGGTAATTTTGACATTGGATCATCTTCCTTATATGGTCCCTTCCCATCTGCAAAGACAAAGTCAGTTGATATATAGATTAGTTTTGTTTTCGGTGTAAGATGTGTGATCAAGTGCAATAACCCTTCGTTGATCAATTTATCTTCGTTTTGCCCACTCATCACAGACCACACTACTACATCTGGGCTTTCCCGTTTAAAAAAATCAGAGAACGATTCTGGGTTGTTAACATCTAATTTATATAGCTCATCATTTATGATCGGACCTTTTAAATACGTTCCAATAACCTCTATATCGTCCGTATCTTTTAAAAGCTGATAAACTGATGTTCCTAGATAACCACTAGCTCCAAATACGCATACTTTCATGGTTACACCCTCCCTTTTCTGTACTAATTAGGTGTTAACGTTGCCTTCTTTATTATTCTTTGACAAAAATGCATTTTTTACCATAGAAATCTTACCTTCAATGAACGGCTGCCATATACTTAAAACTGGCTTACTGGATAATACGAGCACAATTGCTGCTGATATAACAGCGAGACCTACAAAATCCAACAGATTATTTACCTGAAACAAACCAGACTCACGGAAGAATTGGATAAAAAAGCCGTGTAATAGATAAACATACAAGGTTCTCGAACCTAAACGTGTAAATACTGTTTTTGTTTGAGGGATCCAGGCTAGAATACTTATTGCCATTACAGATGACGTCATATAAACCAGAAACCTTGCAAGTCCCCCAAACTCGGTCATACCCAATTGACCATATGACTTAGATGCTAGTAACCAGCCTGAGTTAAAGTCGGGTGCAATATAGATTGCCCCTGCGACAACTACCATGACTAAAATAGATCCTATCTTAACACTTTTTCTCTTCAGTAATAGTACATGTTCCTTTGTCAGCCAATACCCAACTAGGAAAAATGGGAAAAAGACAAATGTTCTTGATAAACTGAACGTATGCCCGATATCGCCAAAATAACCAACAACCACCCCTATTCCAATAGCAATTACTAAACTGAGTACAGCAGGTATTTTCTTAAACCAATATAATAGAACATGCCAGCAAAATAAACTAAACAAAAACCACAATGACCAATGCGGATAAAATAGTCCTGTTTGCCAATTGGCTTTACCAATATAAAAGTAAAATACCGTATATAGAATTTGAAAAATAAGATATGGTAACAATAATTTTTTAGCTAAATTACTGATATACTTTACATTCCCTAATCCTTTCGCAAAAAAACCAGCTAAAAATATAAATGCAGGCATATGGAATGTATACATCCACATATAAAGTGTATTTATTTCTCTTGATTCACTAACAAATGGCTGGATCAAATGACCAAACACAACCAAAAATATAAGAATTACTTTTGCATTATCAAAAAAGGCATTTCTCTCCATCTTCCTCATCCTTTTACTCCTGATGTTAAACGAGTATAGTAAGTACATACCCGCTTTACAATAGGTATTCGCATGATTACGGACGATTTATTGGAGTTGTTATTGGAGTGTAAATGAAATGAAAAATTGATATTAAACTGTAATGTGGTGGGTTGATGCGAGTTCGGGCGCGCGACTTTGGGTGGCCGGTGCGCGACTTTGGGTGGCCGGTGCGCGACTTTGGGTGGCCGGTGCGCGACTTTGGCATCTCTCTAAATCGATGCAAAAGTCATAAAAATAAAGCCTCTTTGTTGGAGACTTTATTTGTTTGCGACCTTTTTCTTTTGTGTTGTCGTTTTTGTTTTCCTCTTTGTTGGTTGTTTTGGTTTTGGCTTGTCTTGTTTCGCTCGATCGAGTGATGCTTGGAGTGCATCCATCAAGTTGGTTGCCTTCTCTTCAGTCTTAGGAGCATCCTTAGCTGTAGCTACATCATCTCCATTTTTCTTCGCTTCAATTAATTCTAATAATGCATTACGGTATTCATCGGTATACTTTTCCGGCTCAAATTCTGTTGTGAGTTGTTCGATTAACATTTTGGCAGTTTCTATTTCTTTTTCTCCTGAATCAATTTCTTCTGGCACGTTTGGAACGTCTTGAACACTTCGTACTTCATCCGGAAAGTGGATGGTTTCAACGATTAACGTGTTTTGGTAAATACGGATTACCGCAAGTTGCTCCTTGGATCTGATTATCATTTTCGCTATTCCAATCTTTCCTGTTTCTTTTAGCGCTGAACGCAATAAGCTATACGCCTTACCACCACCCTCACTCGGTGACAGATAGTAACTTTTTTCAAAATAAATGGGATCTATTTCTTCTAGTTTGACGAAATCGACTATTTCAACAGCTTTATCTGATTGTTCTTTTTTTAATGTCTCTAAATCTTCATCATCGAGCATTACAAATTTATTTTTTGCATATTCATATGCTTTTACAATTTCATCATTTTCTATTTCACGATCACAAATAGGACATACACGTTCATATTTAATCGGAGACTGGCACTCTTTGTGTAGTTGCCTTAGTTTAACATCTTTATTCTCCGTTGCGGCATGCATTTTTACAGGTATATTTACGAGTCCAAAACTAATTGTACCTTTCCACATCGTGTGCATGAGCATAACCTCCTTTCCTCATAGTGTGTGAGCAAAGGGTGTTTTTATCCGAATTATTTCTATAGGAATGTATATAATTCTCTTCTCCTCATTATTTTCGGATTGCGCCTACTCCTAATAATAAAAGGGGCAAGAAAAGACCAAAAGTTAATGAATAGGGTGTCCAAATCTTTTCAATAAAATGATGAAAATAAGTAATATCTGGGCTATTGATCAGAGATAGGACGATTAAGTTCATTCCTAGTGGGAAAATCAGTGGGCGATAGCTTTTTAAATTTAATGTTTGAGAAAGTCCTAGTGTTGTTACATAAAAACAAATTGAAAGTTTAAAATAGATGGTAAGAAACCAGATGATTGCAACAATAACTTCAAGCCGTTCGAGAATGGTAGCAATACTTATTTTTTTGCCTAAAATATAGCTAGGGTATGTATTTCGGGCTGTAAAATCATTACCAAGTACAACAAGGCTCATGATTGTAATTACAATTAAAAACCCTCCACCAATTAACGTTCCAATCAAGAAAGCTTTTCCGGTTTTTTGGGATTTATTGACATAGGGGATAATCATTAAAAATACAATAAGTTCAAGGAAGGGAAGACCAAGGAAAGGGAACGTCGCCCTTAATACCGGTTTGAGTCCATTCTCCATTACGGGTTGTATTTTTTGAATGTCAATTTCGGGAGATAAGAGTACTATAAGCATAATAAATAAACCAACTATCCACGGGAAAAAAATCTCCGCTGAGCGTGTTACTGGTTCCAGGCCAAGACGTGTTCCTAACATGACAACAAAAAGAAACAGTATAAGTATAGACTCAATTGGTGTTTCCGGCATAATTTGGGTAGTCACAAAGTCCCCTATTTCCCTTAAAAGAAAACTTGCAAGAATAAAAAAGTAACTCAAAAATAAAAGGGAAACACCCTTCCCTAACCATTTGCCAAGAATAACTTCGCTGTATTGAACCAAAGTTTTATCGGGAAATTGTTGTTGCAAATTATTGTACAACATTACCAAAAGTAAACCAATTGCAACACCCAGAATACTAGCAATCCATGCATCTTGTTTCGCCGCTTCTGCAAGACCAGATGGTGCAACTAAAACAGAACTGCCAACAGTAAACAGTATAACTAAACAAGTAAACTGCCTTATGTTTATTTTTCCGTTTTCCAACATACTATTTTTCACTCTTTCCTTTTATTTAAATAAATTTGAGATAAGGTCACTAAGCGGTTTGTACATGAATTGAATAGCATCCACTGGATTTGGGATTTTCACTCCCATGGTTAAGGCAATACTTACTCCTACCCCTAGGAGCAGTATTGTAAAAAATACTATTATGTCTTTTTTTATCCCGTCTTTTAAAAGTGATGGAACCTCCATTAAAATAATTACTATTGTTATTACGAGTATTCCAATTATTCCTACCATGATATTCTACTCTTCCTTCTCATCTTGAAAAGATTCTTTAGTTGTTCCAATACGCCGAATTTCATACTTCACTTTTACACTAACCTCTACATTAGAAAATTCCTGATCCCAGTTTTCTTTTAGATCTTTCCAAGCTTTAGAATTGGATCTGTGTATCGCTTCTCCAAAACCAAAAATATCACTCTGAAAGTCTTCCTGAACTTTTTTAATACTATTATTTATAAGCTTTTTTGTCTTATCCGAAAATTGTTGTTCTAACTCCTTAATGATTTCTGGTTTTGTTATATCTTTTCCACATTGTACTTCACCTATATTTGCTTCTGCATTAATTTGAATATCTATTTTTGGAAGCCCATTTTCAACTTTCCCTTTAACGTCGGATGTTGTTTTAATCACCTCGATCGCAATTGTTCCTTCTTCACAGGCAACATAATCAACCGTACTTTTCACATTCCCTTTAATGAAGTTATATCCTTTGCTTTCTTCCTGACTAAGCCAACCAACCAGTTTGTCCTTCTTAAACACTGACAATCCCATTAAATTCAAACTCGCTGGAGGGTCAACTTTTTCCACGTTTCCTATGTCCATACCAATTTGAGAATCGCCTATCATTTCAACACCCGACAAAACCGGGTTTGAACCAGGGCTAGTTAAGTTTGTTATCAACTCATCTAATGTAACTGCTTTTGTCGTTGCCCACGTTTCTTCAGATGCTTGTAATGACCCATAAATTTTATTTGCAGGTATTTTTTCAATTGGTGTTAATACATTTAACACTTCTGTGGACTCTATATCTTTTGCGACTAAAATAAAGAAATCGGTTCTAAACTCATGATCCCTTGAAATAAGATCCAATGACTTTCCTATTCCTTCTTTGGCTAGCTCCTCACCAAATATGATGATCCTCACATGAGCAACATAAATTTTTCTTGGAATCTCGGTCGTTAATTTTCTTAATGCTTCAAATAACGTTTTTCCTGTTGTCCGATATGTTACTACTTCGCTTCTGGTAGTTACGGCTTTACCGGCTATTTCCCCAGGATTTAATATTTGGACTGTTACAAGATAGTCCTCTTCTCTTTTGTCAATTCCAATCGCTGTTGCAATTGCCATTTCATCTAACTCGGTTCTGCTCCAACATCCGCTCAAAATGATTATCAATACGATCAGCGTAATAATAGGAATAAGCTTTTGTCTCATATGATACTCCTTTACTTACTTCGTTTTGGTTTAGGTGTTGGAGGTGTTTTTTCCCGTCTTCTGTTCTTCTGGCTGATTAAACGCGGACGTGAAGTCATCCCCCACATAGGTACTCGGAAAATCGTGTCTTTTTGGTCAGCTGCAATAAAAGGTGCCAACGGTGACAAGTACGGAACACCGAAAGAACGCAGGCTTGATAAATGAAGAACCATTATAATTAATCCCAAAATTATGCCAAATAGTCCAAAGCTAGCAGCCAAAGCCATTAACACAAAACGTAACATTCGAAAGGCGATGGCTAAATTATAGGAAGGCATAACAAAACTAGAAATAGCAGTAAGAGATACAATGATTACCATTGCTGCAGAAACTATACCAGCTTCTACTGCAGCTTGTCCTAGCACTAATGCACCGACGATTGAAATGGCGGAACCAATTGCTTTAGGCATTCTTACCCCTGCCTCACGCAAGATTTCAAAAGTAATTTCCATCATTAAGGCTTCCACAAATGCTGGAAACGGTACACCCTCACGCTGTTCTCCAAGACTAATCAATAATTCTGTTGGCAACATTTCCTGATGAAACGTTGTCACTGCAATAAAGGCTGAAGGTGTAACCAAAGAAAGGAAGAATGCTAGGTACCGAATAAATCGTATTAATGTTCCGATTTCCGAACGTTGATAATAGTCTTCACTTGATTGGAAAAACTGGATAAACAATGCTGGTAGCGTAAGAACAAACGGCGTACCGTCTACAAGAATAGCGATTCGCCCTTCTAAAATGTTAGCTGAAACTACATCTGGACGTTCAGAATTATAAACAGTAGGAAAAGGTGTGAAAGTCTCATCTTGAATCAGTTCTTCAATATAGCCGCTTTCCAATATCGCATCAACGTCAATTCGATCTAGACGTTTACGTACTTCCTTGACAACTTTGTCATTTGCAACTCCCTTAATAAACATAACTGCTACGTCCGTTTTCGTCCTTCGTCCAATTTTTTTTGTTTCAACTCGAAGATTGGTGTCTTTTATTCTTCGGCGAACGAGCGCAATATTTGTTTCCAATGTTTCCGAAAAAGAATCCTTTGGACCTCTGATTACATCTTGTGAAGTAGGTTCTGTTACACCACGGTCTTTCCAACCTCTTGTTCCAGCTGATAAGCCTTGAGACTGCCCGTCAAGTAAAATAATCGTGTCTCCTGATAGAAGGTGATTAAATAAGGCTTCAAAATCAAAAATATCGTTTATTTCTCCTACGGTTAAAAGAGATGCTTTAAACGTCGTTATCGTATTTTGCTTATCATCATTCTGCTTCATATTAGTAGTATCAATCATTAAGGATTCCAGAATATAATCCTGAATTGCTGTTTTCTCTACTAATCCACTAACATAGATAATACCTGCTTTAATTTCCTTTGTATCGCCAACCTGAACTTCCCGTATGACAACATCGCTACTATCACCTATTACTTTTTTAATATTAGCGATATTATTCGTAAGTTCTGGCTTTAACACACTAGCTACTTCAACCCCGTTTTTATCACTATTGGCTGTAGATTTATTTCGTTCAAACCTTTTTCTTAACCTCCGTTTATACATCAAATAAAACCCCTTTATGGTATGCTAACTAACCACTAGTTGTGGGTCGACAAATTATGTACTACATTCAATTACCAATAAATTATAAATTAGATAGTAGAGTTCATGTTTTTACTGCCTGAGTCTATAATTGCATTCTCGACAATGTCTCCATTCGGGATTCTATTTCCTCCAATTGAAAGTGACTTGTTGAAATGTAATGGTACATGTCTTGTAAATAGGAAAAGTAGACCAAGCTGCATGATGAGACTGGATATGATTTCAATAAATACATAAGCTGATATCAACTGCTGTTTTCAACAGTTATTATGTACCAATCTATTAAAAGTATGGGCAAACCAGAAGTTAAACTTACGCTTCTACAATCAGAAATTCAGCTACAAAAATGCCCTATCATATTACTATTTGTCAGAGAATGTAATTTATTCGAGTTATTTCCAGCAAAACTAAAGTATTTTAAGAACAAAAGCGCAAGCGCCCGTTTAGCGACGTATGGGCTGGACTTATCCGCATGAGATAAAGGAAACACGAAGAGCGGTAGCGAATCGATGTTGACTTATCGTAAGGAGGATCAGGAAGCCCACTAACAGCACGGGCGCTGGAGCTGGACGCGGCTTAAGCAGTAAATAAATTATCCACAGGCTCCTAATTTTATAATTTCCTAGACAATAAGAAAAGCGTAAGGGCCCTGAAAGACACGACCGCATAAGCAAAACGGCTGGAGAAAGGTGTTTTTTCCTTTCGCAAGACGGATTGCTTATGTCGCGAGTGGCTGGGCGCTGGAGCTAGACATGGCTCTTGCTGACAAGAAACTTTATAGTACCAAAATTTTATACTTTCCTTACCTTTTAGAAAACTTGGCATTCGCCAAGCCTTTATAGCGAATGGCCTAGTTGCACTTATGCAGATAAGGAAGTTTTATACTTTCTTACCTGCGAACAAAAACTAGAAACACCCGTTTAGTGACGTATGGGCTGCCCGCGCACGGCGTTGCCAATCAAAGGGGAGAAGTTAATCGATCTTCCATATGGAAACATGCCCCTTCATAGGTTGGGTGCAAAGCCCGCTAGCAGCACAGACACTGGAGCTGAACGTGACTGATTCCGTAGATAAATATACAAATTATACTTTTTTTACTAATAAGAAACGGGGTGATTTTAATGGATGTAATGAAGCCAAAAGCCAGTTCACATGTTCCTTCTGGCGAAGAATGGATGTTTGAGGTTAAATATGATGGCTTTAGAGGTGTTCTAACTTGGTCAATAGAGACCATTCAACTAACTAGTAAAAACAACAAAGATCTAACGAGCAATTTTCCAGAAATAATCGACTTTTGTAAAGACCAACAAGCAGTAGTTGAACCCTATTTACCCCTGACACTTGACGGAGAGATAGTTATTTTAAATAATCCATACCAAGCCAATTTTTCATTGCTCCAAAAGCGAGGCAGATTAAAAAATGAAGATTCAATTAGAAAAACAGCATCGATGAGACCGGCGAGTTTTTGTGTCTTGTACAGTCATAGATGGGTTAAAACCTATGTTTTTGACGCAAAATATTATAAAACACTTGATTTACCAAGGTTAAAAAGAGATATTCTTTTTAATCTTTTTTTGTTATTATGGGTTAAAATGGAAATAGTGGATGTTTGTGAATATGAGGATGTGAATATATTGGAGAAAACATTAACCCACTTTAGGTTTGTGGTAAGGGAAACTGAAATTGAGGAATTGAAAGGTAACCAATTGGTTAAAAGAAGAGTTGTCAATATAGGGATTATGGATAAGCGAGATGGTTATATTGCTCCCCATCCATTAACAGACTTTATCCGAGCGAAATATGAATTCAAAGGCATTGGTATTAGCTCTCAAATTAATGCAGCAAGGGAGATTGTGAAATTTCTTAATTTCATTTATGAGGAAATCGAAAACGGTGACAATCAGTTCGTACCACTGAAAACAAGTGGACTGAAGGGATTGAGACTCCATCATGCGAGTCGTTATATTACCTACCTAACATCAAAGGGATTAAAAAGAAATACCGTAATGACGACTGAAAGTTATTTGACGAGATTTTATCATTTCCTTCTGCAACAAGAATTAGTTGAGGAAGATATTATGCTGGAACAACAGGTGAATAGAATGGGTAGTCTAGTTTTGCTGTCACCTTTTACCCATCCTTCTTTGGAAACTCGCTATCCCTCTAGACAGGAGCCAATTGTCAATAAGCTTAAAGATTTCGGAAACAACAGATACCAACTTGTGGTTGAGTTTATTCAGGAAACTAGAGAGGTGTCCCCTGAGATTGCCTTGGGTATATGTTTTCAGTTTTATGGTGGCTTGCGAAGAGGGGAAGTAGTTAATTTAACACCGGGATGTTTAAAACCCCAAGGATTATATGGAATGAACTCTTTAGTTATGGACGTGGAAAATCATCAAGACATGTTATTTTCTCACTTAAAGGACACTAAAAAAGAGCAAGTAAAAAAAACAAGAAAACAAACAGTATTGCCAAATAACCTCCTTACCGAAGTTTATAAGAAACACATGGAAATGTTACATAGTAAAAAATTAAAAAATCAATCAGTCCTTTTTTTTAACAGTAATGGACTGGCAATGTCAGGTTATTCCTATGAACAAAAGTTTAAAAAAGTAAAAGAGTCTTTCTTATCAAAATTATTAGCAACACCAGGAAGATATTCTGATTATAAACTTCTAAGTGAAACAAGCTGGTCCACTCACATTGGCAGAGGTATCTTTACAAATTTTTTGTTAGACATGGGATTAACTGTTACTCAAATAGCTATAGCTAGAGGTGACAGTAATATTGATTCAGCATTGGCCTACGTAGATAAAAAAAACACGATAAAAAATATACAGGAAATGATAAACGAATTTAACAATATAAACCCTGGCGATTTTGGAAAAATTAATCCTCAGTCTATTAATACTCATTGGAATAAGGATGTGTTTACTCTTGGAAAAAGATCTCGTTACTCTCTCACAAATTGAAACTAATCCTAACTATAACCATATTCCTTTTTCTAGGTATATGATACGGTCCTTAGCCAAGGAAGGTCATATCGAAGTAGTAAAAAATAAGCGTGGCCATCGGGCTGTAAATATTAAACAACTTGAAGAGTTGATTGAAAGAGAATATCCTAATGAACTCACTTCCATATGGCAAATGAGTAATACTCCTAAATATAGTTATTTAAATATTGGATACAACAGGCTTTTGTCATTGGGTGAACAAGGTTTTATTAAAATAAAAAAGAACACACAGGGAAAACTGGCAGTTAATTTAAAGGAACTTGAGGATTTTCTTATTAAAGAGGAGGCAGAACAGTTAGTTCCTGTTAGTCAAATAGTAAATAATCCACAGTATAGCCATTATAACCTTGGATTAAAAAGGCTTGAAACTTTATATGAAGAAGGACACATTGAAATTACAATTAATTTACACGGTTATAAATCTGTCGTACTTAGAACGTTAGATGAATATATAAAAAAGCATAATTTTCCCAAAGACTATATTACAGTTGAGAAAATAGCAGTAAGCCCAAAATATCAAAACCTTAATTTAGGTAAAAAGATGATTGATAACCTGGTAGATGAAGGTCATCTTGAGGTGTTTAGAAATCAAAAGGGATACCTAAGCATAGAAAAAGATAAGTTACAGGAATACCTTTCTTTGGAAAAGTACATTTTAGAGAATTATATATCTTATAAGGAAGTTTTAATAAGATTTGGCTATAGTTCAAATTCAACGGAATATAGATCAATAAAAAGGTGTATAGCAAAACTAAAGGAATATGGATTAGTGGAAACAATTATTTTTAAAAGAGAAGAATATTGCAAACAAGACCATATTGACTGGTTTTTATCACAGTTCGTATTAACCAAAACAGCAGCTGAAATACTTGGAGTTACCAATAATACTCTTTGGAAAATTATAAGAGATAAAAATGTTGAATTTGTGGATTTAGGACCCAAAAAATATGTAAATAGAGAGCAACTAATTACAGCTAGAAAACCAGTGACAGTTGTTAAAGCAAAACATAATGCCAGTTCGAAAAAAGTGTCCTTAGAAGGTTTTTATAATACAAAAGAAGTTATGGAGATTTTAGGATGTAGCAAAAGGCTATGGGGTAATATCCGAAAAGAAGAAGCCGTTACGACAATACGACAAGGCGGTATAAACTATTATTCTAAAAAAGACATTGAAAAACTAAAACATTTACAGCAAAAGTATCAGGATAATTATTATAACCAAACCGAAATACAAAAGAAATTCCAATTAGAATATTACCGTATAATTCAAATAAAACGTATTCCCACACCTGCTTTAGCTAGACCTCTTTTTAAAAGAAGTGAATTTCTATATAGTCAAAAAGATGTGCATGAAAAAATAAAACAAATTAATACAGAAAAACAATTTTATACAATAGAACACTCCAGTCCAGTAGATACATTTAATTACAAGATTAATATATTAAATATTTCATTCTCTCAAAATAGTATTCATACAAAAAAATACTGGTTGCAATACATCTATGGCGTTCTCAATTCAAGAAGATGCAGTGAAGCATCTATGCAAAAAATAATCCATACACTCGTTAAATGTACCGGTCATATGGCTGAATTGACAAAGAATAAAGAGATTTATTCCGTTACGTCAAACGACATCAATTTGTTATTTAACCGAATTCCTCTTACCGACCAAAAATACCTGTATTTTTTTCTAAAGGAACTAAATGAACGTTTTAAAGCTGAAAACATAAGATCATTTAAATTTTCCAGAATCATAAACCCTTTTGAAGTAAAACCAGATACATTATATGAAAAAACTGTTTATACATTCAAAGAATATAAGGAACTTTATGGTTTTGTAAATGATGTGCAGTACCACAAGAGTCTAGCGATCAAGGATGTTAGAAAATATATTAAAGGTGAAAATTCAATTTATTATGCCTCCTCTTGGTTATATGTTTTAATCCATTTAAATAATGCTTGGAGACATGGTGATGTAATCGAATTCCCACGAATAGATTTAACGGACACTTCAATTAAAAGTTTAGAATGGTTAGAGGAAAATGACTTAACTTTTGAAGATGCCAAAAAAGTCATAAACCAAGTTATTCGAACAGACTTAAAAATATCGAAGACTCAAGCTAGTAATCACTTTTTTTGTTCAGATGATTTAACAATAGCTGTTGCAACGGCATCTGTTATCTGTGAATTTAGAGCAAGAAGTACCGGATTAGATAATACCAAATTAATTTACCTTGGAAACAAAAACAACCAATTTTATCCACGTACTACCGCCTATAAAGCGTTTTTTAATGATTTTAAACAGAGTTTTAAATTTGAGTCTAGAAAAATGAACCGTTCAATAATTACGTACCTTTATATACTGCTATCTAAACATCGTAAAGGTGGGGCTGCTCTTGAATTAGCTCAGAGATTAAGAGGGCACAAGGACTTTGAAACAACCAATCTTTATATTCAAATTCCTCAAGAAGAATTGGATTTCATAACGCATCAATTATTCTCAAGGGGATACTTTGGTTATATTCCCAACTTATTTGCAGACATCCTATTTGAAGAAGAAATTAGTAGGGATTTTCGAACAGATCAGATTACCTCAATTAAAGAACGGTTTGGAAGTATCTATAAAATTGAAGCGACATCTGGGTTTTTAAATGCGATTCAAAGTGAGAGACAATCCATTGTAGATATCATCAGATCCATGAGCATACAAGAAGCATCTGAATACATGCATAAAATATTTACGGAACAGCTCCCTAGTAAAGAAGAAAATTTTCAATGTCTTGTTTCAGAACAAGGATGTATCATGAAAGGAAAGGGAATATCTTGTATGAATTGCCCCCTCTCCATTCCCAATTTTTATGCCTTATCAACTGTAACAAATAGTATTCAAACAAGAATGAAAGAATTCCAAAAGAGTGTACGGGAAAACACTTTACAAGCTGAAAGAACAAGAAAAGCTAATTTATTATACATGGAATTAAACTTACTTGCAGAAGCCATAGAAACATTTGGACACGATGAAGTTTATAAATTTTTTGACGGAGAAAGAGGTCAATTTATTGAATTGATGAATCAAATAGAATCATTGCAAGAAGTAGTTACTATATCA
Organism: Virgibacillus byunsanensis; assembly: GCF_042675965.1. Lineage (NCBI taxonomy): Bacteria > Bacillati > Bacillota > Bacilli > Caryophanales > Bacillaceae > Virgibacillus > Virgibacillus byunsanensis. The sequence goes on from NZ_JBHTKJ010000001.1 coordinate 132,322, forward strand.
TAAGAAATGGGGTTCAAAATTGTCATTACAAAGTTTAAGTGTGGAAGAAATTGATTTAGAGTCATTATCAGAAGAACGTTTTTCTTTAACGGATAGTGTTAACTCTGCAAAAGGGATTCTACAGGAATTAACACAAGAACAAGTCATGATAGAAGGAAATTTTAAATACGATGAATGGATATTTGTCAATAAATTAGATGATACAAGGATTTTTTTCCAGTTTAATGAAGTTCATTTATTAACATACAAGATTGAGCCAAATGAATTCAAAATAATGGTTAAATGCTGGGTGGGTGATCTTTTAGACAAATATTCACCTCACTCGGTAAGAGGAATGTATCAATATTTATTAGAGTCAATTGCTGTTACACAAGGTTTTCAGGAAGAAACTATTGATGAGCTTATTGATTATCTTAAAGAGAATAATAGAGTACCACAAGTTTCAAGCAATATCATTAAAGTTATTTTTAACTTTTTAGATTTTACAGAGCTAGAAGTCCAAAGTGTTTACATAAAAGAATTAATAGAGATAAAAAGTAAGATAAAACCTGAACGAAGTATAAGAGAACTACCTTTTTCTAAAGACGTTCTTACCTTTTCATGGTGTTTAGAACGTTTTTTTGCGGAATTAGATCATTCATCAGAAATAGATGAACCATTAATGGGGCAAAAACTCCTCTATTATCCCCTATTAATTTGGTGGAAACTAACTAATGTAATTCCACTTCGACCTTCAGAGTTTTGTCTCATAGAAAGAAATTGTATAAGTGAAGCAGACGATAAATACTTCATTCGGTTACCAAGAAAAAAGAGGCCGAAGACTAAGAGGCGTCTGGAAATCGTGGATACATTGGAAATTTCGGAAGAGATATTTGATCTAATAAATTATTACATTGTGGAAACCAATCAATACGGAAGTACGGAAACATTAATTTCTTATCGCTCAATTATAGAGGTTTCCCACCCAATTGAAAAACAAGCGAGAGTACGCAAAAGAAATTATGACAAGTTTTCCAGTTCAATATTGAGAACACTTATTGAGCGTTTTTATCGAAAAATTGTTGAAGAAAAATATTATAAAGAAGTTGATAAGAAGGTAAAACCAAACGATACTCGTCACTTTGCATTTTGTTCACTGCTGATGCAAGGAATTGATCCCGTAGAAATAGCCCGATTGGGTGGCCATTCTACGATAGAAGCCCAATATCATTACTCTCAACATACAGAGTATTTTATTGATTCTGAGGTATATAATTTAATGATAAACTTTAAGCATGAAAGAGAATTACAAAAAGAAAATGATAATCCCTTTTCTACTCTTCTAGTAAGCAAAATAAAAAATCAAAGTTTAAAAGCGCCAATCACTAATACACGCTTACCACTGAAATTTGGTTTTTGTACGGATATCCAACAAAGATGCGAATCTAGTGATTGTGTATTTTGTAGTAAGTGGTGGATATCTCCCGAAGCACTTCTAGAAAATGAAGAAACACTTATAAACAAAATGAAAAACAGCAAGAAAAAAATATATGAATTATCAAATTTTATTAATCAACTCCACCGTAGGTTGGATTTTGATGAGTCTTCATTACACCCTTCTGTTTTAAGCAAACTAAAAAGTAAAGCAATGAGTGTGGAAGAGGAACTTAATCGAATTGCAAAATTAGAATCTTTAAGAGGTGATATGTATCATGTCTAAAATGAAACCGGGCAGGAAACCAAAAGAGTATTCAAAAGAGACGATTTATAATATGATCCATCAGTACAAGGAAGAAACAGGGATTATAGGGAAAGTTAAATACCTTGATATGTATCGTTACAACCATCAACTCTACAATTCTGGAAAGTGTACGGAAAGATATTCTGAAGACTTTTGGAGAAAAAAAGGTAGGCCTGGAAGAGAAGCTATTGATGTGGCAAATCAACTTGCTTCTCAAAAGCTGAGGACTTCTTACAACGAGGAGGTGGTTGTACCTAATGTGGTGGATGCCGTTCACAAGTTCCATGGGGATAAGGATATGCTTATAAAGCATTTAAAACCATTAGAGGCAGAGTTAACAAAGAGCATAGAAAGAGAAAGAAAACAAAAAATCAAAATGGAGGAATATCAAGACAAATATGAAAAGGAAAAGGCAAAGAGAAAGGAAGCAGAAGAACTTTCAATGAGCCTTCAGGATGCGCTTTTTAAAATGTTTAGATATAGTGCTTCGGATGAGGTTCCCCTAGAAAACCAATTAAAAACAGGAAAGACTAAAACAAAAAGGGTTATGAATGCCCTCGAAAACATCTTTAACTCACCAACCGAATTTTATAATATGTTTGAGGAAAAACGAAAAATACAGAACACGAAGGTCGTCTCCATGGAAGATAGCATTCGAAATAAAAAAACATTATTGGATGATTTTAAGGGGAAGTTTTAGTTCTAAATTATATAATAGATGATGTAGAGGTACGTGTATTTTGTAAAAATTTTTCAGTTTAATCATTTTTTAAATAAAGTGATTTTTTCGTTTGATAAATAGTTAGCTGTTTTTTGTGGTTAATGGCACAACAATATTTTACTTTTTACGAAATCCACGTACTTTGTTTGTAAAAACCGAAGTACATAAAATTAAGAAAAACAATATATCTTTTAAAAACGAAAAAGTCCTGGAAGATAAGAATCAAACCAGAACTCTTTCGCTCTTGAATACATCAGGAAACTCATCAAAGATATGATGAGTACAACTATATTATACCATTGTAAAATTGTATAAACAAATCTGTATGTAAACAAAAGGTGAATTAAATATGGCATAACTCGATCCTTTATGAATTATAATATGTTCAGAATTGAATAAGAGTAACGATAACATATCTTCGCAAAGCGAATTTACCTTCTCGAAGCCATAACCAAATAAGGTAGCCACCTCCAATTTCTGCTAAACCTGCTAGTATGAATATAAAAATAGTATAAATGATGCTGATCACACTCTCTCTAATAAATTATCCTTTGAAATTAATTACAGATTATTTTAGCTTTAATTACCGTTATTGCATTTTTTGTAACCAAACCCTGTAGTTTGTCCATGGTTGGAGAAAATTATCACAAACTTATGTTGATTGTGTATAAAAATGTACTTACTGGCTATTCTAACTTTTGAATTGATGTGGAAAGGGAGGAAAAAAAAATGGCTCATTATGATCTAATTGTTATCGGTGGCGGTATGTGCGGTATTCAAGCCGCCAAACAAGGGGCTGCACTCCATGCTAAAGTGGCTCTAATTGAAAAAGACGATGTTCTTGGTGGAACCTGACTTAACAGGGGGTGTATCCCCAAAAAGGCCTTGGTAAGGTCTAGCGAAGTGTGGGATTTAGTCAATCATGCACAAGAATTTGGTATCGTAGTTCAAAACACATCCTTGTTGTGGGATAAGGTGATTGACCGAAAGGAAAAAATCATCAAATCCTTCGAAGAGGATAAAGAGAAAGGTTTAAAAGAACGAGGAATTGATTTGATTAGAGGAGAAGCCCGGTTTAAGTCCGAACATACGATTAAGGTTAATGATAAAGAGATTTCTGCTGATAAATTCGTGCTCGCTTTAGGGTCAAAAACATCCACTCCTCCAATTGAAGGTATCGAATATACGCTAACCAGCACAGATGTGTTAAACACGCGTGAGTTACCAATGAAAATGGCCATCATAGGTGGCGGAGTCATTGCAATGGAATTTTCGCATGTCTTTGCAAGTGTTGGTGTGGATGTAACGGTCATTGAAATGGGAGATCGTTTGTTAGCAGATGAAGATCAAGACTCTTCACAAAACATAGAAGAAATTTCAAAAGAAATGGGTATTGAAGTTTTGTTAAATAGCAAAGTTCAGAAGGTCAACAAGAGTGATAACGGAAAATCGGTTGAGGTTGAAACTCCTGAAGGATCAAAAACGATTCTAGTGGATGAGGTATTATTGGCTGCTGGGCGTGTACCGAATGTAGGTGGATTAGAATTAGATAAAATTGGCGTTCAAGTTGAAAAGACAGGTATCAAGGTAAATGAATATCTTCAGACGACAGTGGAACATATTTACGCCGGCGGAGATTGTATAGGTGGTTATATGTTAACTCCCGTGGCATCCTACGAAGGAAGAGTTGCTACAAAAAATGCCATTAAAAATAATATTGAAGAAGTAGACTATAGTCTTGTCACACGGACAACATTCACTCACCCACCTATTTCTAGTATTGGGTTGACAGAACAAGAGGCAATTGAAAAAGGAATGGAGATTGATTCGAACCGGTTGGATTTTGCAGATGTTGGGTCTGCAGTGGTTTTAGGAGAAACAAGAGGTTTTGTTAAATTGATCAGTGACAAACAATCAAAACACCTTGTTGGTGCTCATATTGTTGGACCGAAAGCAGAAGAGTTAATCCACGAAATAGCAATAGCCATGAAGGGTAAGTTAACAATAGCCGATTTATCAGAGATTATTTCTATTCATCCGAGTATTTCAGAAGCCGTAATTGGGACGGCCATCTCAGCAGATAAAGGATACCAAGAAAGTTGTTGTGGTTAAGTCAAAGGAGGTGAGTATTATGGCAACAGAAAACAATGTAAAACAACAGGCAAAAAGAATTGAAGAATGCTGCAATAAGCTTGAGAATACCAATTCTCCAGAAGAAATTAGACAACATGTGAAAGAGATACAAGGTTGTTGTAACAATATTGAGCAACAAATCTAACTATTAAAAAAGGAACATCTTGTAAAAACAAGGTTGTTCCTTTTTATCAAATGATAAGGTGTGATCTCATGTTACGTTGGTAATATGGAACTACTGTAATTGGGGTTCAACCAAACTCTAGGGCTCATGTCGTACCGAAGAAGCATCAGCGGTATTTTCTGCAATGACATGAGCTCGAAGAATCTTATGCCTTGGGTTATCTTCCAAAGGACAGGGACTAATCAAATCAAAAAATATTGCGATAAACTATAACATATATGAAATATCAGAGGCCGCCGTAGGGTACGCGTACAACATTTTTTTTAGATCCTTTGTTGATAAGTTAAATTGAATGGCTGTGGCAAAATGATTGATTAATTCATCAGCCTCATTACTAAGTAAATGGGTACCAATTACCCTGTCACTTTCTTTATCAATTAACACTTTTGCAAAGGCTACGGATTGATTGGTTCGTTTGTAAGTAAACCATTTGGTTGTATCAATGGAATTAACTGAGTAGTTAATGTCTTTTTTTGAGGCTTCCTCTTCGGATAACCCAACAGATGCTAACTTAGGAAGTGTAAACACGCTTGACGGCATTACCTGGTCTCCCATAGAACGGTGATTTCCTTTAAGCAAGTTTGAAGAAACAATATGTGACTCCATCCCAGCTACAGGAGTCAACGGCTTTCCTTGCGTTGCAGCAACATCCCCAGCAGCATATACATTTTGATTACTAGTGCTTTGTAAAAACTCATTTACTACTATCCCTTTTTTATCAGCATGTATCCCGGCTTTTTCCAAATCCATTGAATCTATATTTGGTGTTCTTCCAGCACCATGAATAACCATATCCGTTTCAAATTCTACAGTTTTCTTTCCCTGTTTGCCAATAACCGAATATCCTTTGTCTTTTTTTATAATTTCTTTTACTTCTGTTTCAAAATGTAAATGAACACCCATTTTCTCAGTGTAATCCGTTAAATGTTCTACTAAATCCTTATCGAAGGCCTCGAGTGGTCGCTCACCACGGTGAAGGATTTGAACATTAGCCCCGGCTCTTTTGGCAATGTGAGCAAACTCAAAGGAAATATATCCTCCTCCCACAAAGAGTATGTTCTTTGGTAACTCATCAATTTCTAAGAAATCATCACTATACGTAAAATGCTCGCTTCCTTTTATAGGTAATTTTGCTGGACTCGCTCCTGTGGCAATCAAAATGTGGCTTCCTTTGACCGTGCTTTTACCCACTTCCAATTTGTTCTCATCAATAAACTTAGCATGCCCGTGATAGGTGTCAATACCTTGTTTATTTAATCCTTTTTCCTTTATTTCCGGAAAATCGTCAGTGAACCCTTTTTTATACTGTATCAATTCGTTCCAATTAATGTGAACGTCTCCGTTAATACCAGAACCTTTTAATCGTTGTGCCCCATCCAAGTATTCCGTTATGCCTACTAATACCTTTTTAGGATCACAACCTCTTAGTGCACACGTTCCACCAAAAGGACGTTCATCAATTATCGCTACCTTCCAACCTGATTTATTGCACTTAGCTGCTGTAATAGATCCTGCAGTTCCACTGCCAATAACAATTAAATCATATTCTTTTACCATCGTTTTCACTCCTCTATAGGTTTCTAATATTAACATTCCTGTTTTGACTACATACTAAACTATGTACCTAGGACAAGGTTTTGATTTTTTATCTATAAGGGTTTAACATGCATCTATTACAGGGTTATTATAGAAGCGAGCTGAATATTTGTAATATAAAACAATAAGAAAAAGAAATGAAACTGCTGTAGCAAGATTTAAAAATCTAATTTAAATAAATTTATTGGCATCTCACTATAATTTTTAATTAAAGGTTGGAAAGTGTGTATAAGGTCATAGAACGACATCCTAGGAAGTCTACTTCATCCCTTCCTTAAAATGACCAGTATGTTATTGTATCCAAAATACCTATTAATACTAAAAAGATTCCTGCTATTTGTTGAATTCGTAAACCTATTTTCCGTCCTTTATTTAGTAGTGTGCTGCTAATCTCGAAGTACCACATAAGAAACATGAACAATAAAAATGGAAATGCTGTTCCGATGGCAAAAACGGAAGGTAGTGCTATACCAATTGGAGAAGAAATCACAATTGGCATCAGTAAAGCGAAAAAGACCACTCCCATTGTTGGACAGAATCCAAGGGCAAAACTTGCTCCTAATAGGAAAGAGCCTATATAACCATTTTTCCTTTTGATAGGAAGTAGGTTGTTAAATAGCCCTGACCATTTTATTTTAATGATTCTAAGCAAAAACAAGCCGACTAGGATAAAGATCGGACCTAGGAATTGTCTAAACCGTACAAAGTAAACGGTCATTGACCCTTCTATTTCCTGCCCTAACCACCAAACCATCAATCCTAAGCTAGTATAAATCACCATTTTTCCTAAGAGGTAAAAGAAAACATCTCCCCATACTTTTTCTCTATGGATAGAGCGTTGACCATAATACGTAATGGCTCCGATGTTCCCGGTTAATTGGCAAGGTGAAATTGCACCTAAAAGACCTAAAAAGAAAGCAAATAGCAGGGGAATGTGTTCCAAACCATAAGAAATACGTGTTAACGGGTCATATAACCATTGACTTAACATATTCAAAAATTCATACATAGCGATACTCCTTTTCGGCATTCAAAAAGAGAGAGATGAATCTCTCTCCCTTAAAAATCTATTCTCTACCCTGCACAGCAAGATAATTTACTGACGTCTTTATCCAATGTTAAGGCGGCTAGTTTCAAGCCCTCAGACATGGTTAAATATGGAGCCATTGTATTTTTTAAATCGTCTGCGGTTAAACCAAACTGTACGGCTAATGTTGCACCATAAATCACGTCGCCAGCATTTTCAGCAACCACATGAGCGCCAAGGATTTTTTGCGTTTGGTTATCAACAACGAGTTTGAAGACGCCATTTGTTTCACGGTTCACAAGTGCCCTTGGAACACTATCGAGTGGAAGAACCGATGTCTTGACATCGTATCCTTGATTTTTGGCTTGTTGCTCGGTCAAACCAACTGTAGCAATCGAAGGATTAGTGAATGTGACACCAGGAACAAAACGTAGGTCTGCTTTCTTGCTGGCTAATCCTATTGCGTTTTCAACAACAACGCCACCTTCGTATGCTGCCACATAAACAAATTGTGGTCCTAATGTGACATCACCTGCGGCATAGATGTTCGAATTGCTTGTTTGAAGATAGTCATCCACAGTGACTTCGCCTTTTTTACCGACTTCAACCCCTGCCACCTCAAGATTAAGTGAGCCTGTATTTGGTCTTCTTCCGGTTGCAACCAATAATTGGTCTGTTTCAATGACTCGTTCTTCCCCATTCACTTCAATGTAGACTTTTTTCATGTCACCTTCCTGTTCCACTTTTTTGTAAGTGACGCTAGTGATAAAGTTTAACCCTTGCGCGGTTAAGGCTTCATCAACGGCTTCTGAAATTTCTGGATCATATTCTTTCAAAAGTCGTTCACTTCGTTGCATCAATGAAACTTCTGATCCTAAGTTGTTGAATAGTTGCCCCAGTTCCATGGCAATGTATCCTGACCCAATCACGACTAACTTTTTAGGAACCTCTTTTAATTCAAGGGCTGTTGTACTTGTTAGATAGTCCACATCTTTTAGTCCAGGAATATTCGGAACAGATGGAGATGCACCTGTAGAAATCAAGAATTTATTTGCTGTGTATTTCTGTCCATTCACTTCAACTGTCTTTTCATCGATAAAGGATGCCTCACCTTGAATTAAATCAAAGTCATATTCATTAATGAGATCCACATATTTTTGTTGTCTCATCCCTTGAACGAGTTCATCTTTTTGCTCGGTTAAAGAGGCCATGTCAACCGGTTCGGCTTTTGTGTTCAAACCAGCAAATGGGTTGTTTCCCGCTAGGTGATTGATTTCACCGGCACGAAGCATCGTTTTAGATGGAACACATCCAATGTTGACGCATGTGCCACCGATGGTCCCCCGTTCAGCCATAGCAACTTTTGCTCCTTTTTCCACGGCTTTAATCGCCGCAGAAAAGGCTGCACCACCTGAACCAATAATGAACAGGTCATATTCATCGTCTTTGTTATGAAAAGCGAGCCCTTTTTCTTCAGACTTAACCGTGACATCACCAGCATGATAACCTGATTCGTTAACAGCGTTTTTCGCATGCTCAAGTTGATCTTTAGAGATCTCAAATGTCGCTTGACCACGGCGGAAATCGGCTTCTGGATTTTTTGCTCCGGCATTTTTCAATGCTTCCGTTACATGTTCCTCACATCCGGTACACGTCATCCCTTGAACATCGAGTTTAATTTTTGATTGTTCATGAACAGATTTCTCTTCTGATCCAGGAGTATAACCGGAGTTCGCTACAGCCTCTTTTGCCTTATCGATATTTTCTTTTTCAATTTCGAATGTTGCATTTCCTTGTCGGAAGTCTGCCTTTGCGTTTTCTGCACCGGATGTACCCAACGCCTCAGTTACATGGTTCTCGCAACCTGTACATGTCATTCCTTGTATTGGAAGGGTGACTTGAACTTTATTTTTACTCATAGGAAAAAACTCCTTTTTTAATCGAATTTTATTCGTTTTTATTGTTTACAAAATCTTGTTCAACATTTATTTTTTAAATGGTTGAGGTGAACAACAGTCCAATGATGATTTCTTTTTATCTTCCTTTTTAGTATGCTCATTATCTGAATGGTCCAGTTTTTTCCAAGCCATATAGAAGGAGTAGATAAATAGAAGACCAAGAACTACCCACGTGATGGTTTGATACTCTGCAAGATAACCACCTAATGCCGTACCTGCTAACAATGGAAGAATCAAGACTAAGTGGCATGGACATGTAATCAGGGCTAACGCACCCCACCCGATACCTTTTGCTGTATTTTTCATGATTATAACCCCCTTATAAGCGTGTGCAAGAATTGATTCGATTTGCATTTTCGGCCACGACTGATTGTGCTAACTGGATGATGTCGCGAACATGTGGAAATGTTAACTTTGTTGTAAACATAATCCCCTTCTTTACGGGATGTTACGAATTCGCATGTTTTCATACATACCAGTTAACGAGGTTTGTGACTAGTTCACTAACTAATTGGCTCATATTTTTTCTGAATCTAGCAGTGATAATGTGACTTCTAACCTTGCTGGATTAGATAAATTATAAAAGAATTTCGATACGGTTTCATTTTGAAAATTGCTTTCTATTCATATCCATCACATTTTCTTCCGTTTCCCTCACTACCCTTAAAAATTAATCGGACCTGATGTCCAATAGACCAAAAGATAAATACCCGATAAAAGAATGACAACTGCTGTCAGTTTCTCAATGAAAGAAAGATATTTTCTCAAGAATTGTTGTACTAGGCTTCTTGAAACAAGTGAGAGTATCGTAATAAGTGTGACAACAATCCCCATTCCAATGGAGTAAAACACAAAATTCATCATTGTTGTTACAATGGAATGATTGGTCATCGATTGAGAAACAACCAGTAAAAATACCGGCAAGGTACAACTTAACGAGCCGAACGCATACGCAATCCCGTAAAGGAAAACAGATCCTTTCCCTGAATTAATCTGAAAAGAGATTGTTTTTATTGGCAAGTGTTTACCAAGTAGCATCCCCAAACCCATTAAGATGAGTAAGGCGGCCACAATGATTGAGAAAACCGGAAAAACAGCATTCAGTGAATGACCTATCCAACTAAGAGCAAATCCTGAAAGAACAAAGACCAACAAAAATCCTGCTGTCATGGTTATTCCTAACTGAATTCCCTTTGTGATGGACTTTTGATAGGAGTAATCCCCATCTTTACTTCCGATTAAATAAGAGATATAAGATGGTAACATCGCAACTCCGCAAGGGTTAAATGCGGCTGCTATTCCTATGCTCAGAAGATAGTAAACTGAGATACTCATGGTTGCACTCCAATATCAGACAAGGCACTTTTTAGTTTTTCAAAAGAAGGATTTACGTCTTGAAAAACTTGTTCTCCTTTTTTATTGATTAAGGCTACTTCTTCTAATTGCTTTACTTGAAATTGTTTGGTGATTTCTTGGTTTTCATCTAACACATGCGGCCAGTTTCCACCGTATTTTTTTTGAAATTGTGCCAATTGTTCTTTTGTGTCTATTGAAGGGTCGACATCAACTGTAAGAAGTTGAACTTTATCGCCATACTGTTCATGAATCTGAGCAAATACCTTTTCTAAACCTACACACGTTGGACACCAAGTAGCCATGAAGTAAATTAACGTTGGTTTTTTTTCTGATAAATTTATTGTTTGTCCATTAATACTTTTCACATTAAATTCCTGTGCTATTGTTTCAGTTTTCTCTGGTGTCTCTGGAGAATTTGAATTACACGCAGATAGAAATACAATCAACAAAAATAAACTGAGTACCCATTTATTCTTCAATTAGATCCTCCTTTGTTATTAAAGACTCGAAAATAGGACACTCATAAATTTCTTTTTCATCCGGGCATCTCTTACGTAAGTCGTCTAACATTTTCTTGATTTGAATTAAGTCTTTAATTTTTTTCTCAATTTCATCTAGTTTCTGCGTTGTAAAATCATACATGTTCAGACATCTATTTGGATCTTTATCCACAACTCCAAGAAGCCGGTTTATTTCATTCAAGGAAAAATCCAACCCCTGCATACGTTTTATAAAATGGATACGTTCGGCTGCTTCTTCAGGATACAAACGGTAACCGGATTCGGTTCGTGGAGGTTCAAGGATCACCCCTATACGCTCATAATAACGTATAGTTTCTTTATTAACGTTACATTCTTTAGCTAATTCTCCTATTCGATAACTCATACCAATTCACCTCAATAAAAAGTATAAACCCTGTACCATAGTACAGTGTCAAGTCTTTGCTTTATTCTTCATTAGTTTTCGCGATTTTCTATATCTCGGTGTCGAAACAATACTAATTTTAGTATTGGGATGTAGATAAATGAATAAAACATACCAAAAGATGAACCTGTTCCTCCAACTTTTTCCTTTGCATGCATTACTTGTAGGTTAGGCTAATGTTTGGAGATGTAGTAAATGGATAATTATGTAAAATAAATCAAACTTTAACTAATTAGGAAGGTAAACCGTTAGAGGAGCCACCGGTAAATGTTTTTCCATTAACATACCTAGACCAAATAATAAGCAAAACAGCGGTAACCCATGATAGGAAGGGCAGATAATCTACTAGCCCTCAACCAAGTAAACTAGTTAAAAATCCAGCTGCTACAACAACGATTAAAAAGTCGACAGTCATAGCAACGCCCAATCCCATTTCCTTTATTATGGCAGACCAATTTGACACTTTTTTATCATCTAAACCAATCAGATAGGAGATGTAGGAAGGTAACATTGCATTACCGCAGGAATAAATGCAGCTGCAATTCCTGTGGTGAAAACAATCCAAAGTGAAATGCCCATTATTCCACCAAAATTTTAGCCAAAGCCTCCTGAACTTCTATCAATGAAGGATTGACTGCTCTGAAAACTTCTTTGTAATTTTGATCTACTAATACCGTCTCTTCCAATTGTTTCACTCCAAATTCGTGAGTAATTGTCCGATCTTCATTATCTAATATATGTGACCAGTCTCCACCGAATTTTTTCTGGAACTTAGCGAGCCCCTCTACTGTATCCATATATGGATCAAGATCAACCGTTATAATTTGAACTTCTGGATAAAGTCTAGACACATCATTAAGCATGATTTCTCCATCCTTACAAGTCGGACACGAAGCAGACATAAAGTACACTAAACTCGGTTGGTCGTCAGCTAACCGCACCCTCTTCCCCTTAATATCCTTTGCATCTATGCTTAATTGGTTTTCGTTTTCGCTATCGCTACCACTACCACTTGATGTGCATGCTGTTAATACTAACAAAAGAAATAATAGAGATATTAATGTTAGGCGAGCTTTCATTTGTCGTACCTCCTATAGGATTCAGTTACTCATAATTTTTTCTTTATTTCATCAGTTTTTTCGTTGTAAAATCATTCAGACATCTATTTTGATCTTTATCCACAACTCCAAGAATCGGTTTACTTTATTCAAGGAAATCCAACCCCTGCATACGTTTTATAAAATGGATACAATCGGCTGTTTCTTCAGGATACAAAAGGTAACCGGATCCAGTTCGTGGAGGTTCAGGGTTACCCCTATACGCTCATAATAACGTACTGTTTCTTTATTAATGTCACATTCTTTAGCTAATTCTCCTATTCGATAAACTCATATACCAACTCACCTCAGTAAAAGTATAAACCCTGTACCATAGTACGGTGTCAAGTCTTTGCTTTTTTCTCCATTTAATTTTCTGTATCCCGGTATCCTCCAATATCGATACAACAATCCTAATTTTAGTTTTGAGATGTTGGAAAAAAAAAAAATATACTAATAAATAAACTGTTCCTTCAATTTAATCCTTTGCATACACTATTTTTAGGTTAGGCCAATGTTTGGAGGTATTACAAATGGATAACTATGTAAATCAAATTTTATATTATTGGGAAGGTAAACCGTTAGAGGGAGCCAAAACAATTATCCAAAAATATGGTTACCCTCATGAAGCAACAATGAGTAGACTGATTTGGTATAACAACGGACCATGGAAGCGTACGATTATCCACCGTGATACAGTACCACATAATTTTCCGACACCACATCTTGATTTTTTAGAACAAACCATTGATTATAGAGTTCCTGTAAACTTATTTGATGATGTAGCTGCCTTTGATGGAAGTGTTTATTTGGATCGTACAAAAGGGGAAGCTTCTGCAACGTGCCATAAAGAAGCGATGAACTTATTATCTCTAAATTTACTAAGTGATATCGTGACAGGTAAACTGGATGTTCAAGGAGCAAAGATGTTTTATGCTCAGACAGCTTATATGTTTAGTGAATATAATATTTCCTCCCCTTATACAGAAGGTCTCCTTTTTCCGAAACAATTTAATACCGCAGACCCAGGAATCATTTATTTTAAATAACAATGTTAACTACTTTTCCTTCTAGGGATGCCACTAACATTTCGGAATTTTGTAAGCTAAGCAAATTTGGTAAGGAAAAGTTTGATTTCATCATTGTACATGCTTGAAATCGCTCCCTTGTTTTTCACTAAAAAATCTGAAGAAGAGTTTTTCAATGGTTATAAAGAATAATAGAATTTTTCTGATGATTATTGACGTGGGCCCCATAGCATAATTGAAACCCCAATTAGACAAAGGCTTGCACCAATCCAATCATATAAATCGGGAGTTTTCTTATCAATTCCCCATCCCCATAAAACAGCAAGAATGATAAATACCCCTCCATAGGCAGCATAAACCCTACCGAACGAAGGGAATGTTTGAAATGTAGCAATAACACCATATAAAGCTAAGGCTATGCCTCCGAAGGCTCCCCAATAAAATGGCTTACCTTCTCTTAACCATACCCAAATTAAATAACCACCACCAATCTCGGCTAGACCTGCTAGTAAAAATAAAATAATAGTAATTGTCACTATTACACTTCCTTTATCGTTAATATATAAATCATAACATGGGGTATGGAGCACTGTGTATCCGAGTCAATTTACAAAAGAGTTTTTAAATAAAGAATTACTCCCACACATTTCACCTCTAGGATTGCGAACATATTAATTTTATTGAAGAATATAAACATCAAACTTTTTTATATAGCTACAAAGGTTAAAAGAGGTCAATAATGCACTTCTTCTGCTTTAATAAACTATTTATATATTTTTTTAAATGTTTTTGTAAAGACTAATGAAAAAAGGAGTTAACTATGAAATTTAAGCCTATTATTCCCTTTGAACCTGTCTCCTCAGAAGATATTCCAAAAGGATCAGAATGGATATCACAAATTAAATGGGATGGAGTTAGGGTTTTAACATACGTTGATGGACATGAAATAATGCTATTCAATAGAAAACTTAATGAGCGCACATTCCATTATCCGGAATTAAAAAATATTACGTCGCTTACTTCTGCTAAGTCAGTTATTTTTGATGGTGAAGTTATTGCCCTTGATAAGGAAGGTAAACCCTCATTTCATGAAGTTATGAAACGTGATGGAATACGGCGAATGGATCGAGTAAATGATATTGCTAAAGATGTTCCAATTTATTATATGATTTTTGATATTATTTTTTTAAATGATGAATGGATTAATGAATATTCATTAAAGGATAGGCTTAATTTACTTTTAAACAGTATAGATCCCAATGAACATATACAAATAGTACCCTCTAATAGCGATGGGCCTAGTTTATATGAGGTTGCCAAACAACACGATTTGGAAGGGATTATAAGTAAGAACCTTTCTAGTAGATACATTATAAACGGAAAAAATGCTGATTGGAGAAAAATAAAGAATTATAAGGACCTTATTGCTGTAATTGGTGGAGTTACTTATCGAAATGGGGTAGTCAATTCTATGCTACTCGGTCTTTATGATAATAAAAATCAGTTTTGGTACATTGGAAATGTTGGAACTGGAAAACTAACTAGGGCTGAATGGCAAGAATTCACTAAAGGAATTGAACCCTTCAAAACAGATAATAAACCATTTATAAATAAACCCGAAAGATTAAATAAGGCGCAATGGCTTCAACCTCTAATAACAGTTAAAGTCCAATATATGGAATGGCCAAAAGGCCATTCACTGAGGCAACCTAGTATTCAATCTTTTGTAAGTGCAGATCCAAAAATGTGCAAACTTAACTGAAGAGGATGGACATATATGATTGAGAAGAATATCCCAAACAAATTATTTCCCGTAAGAGAATCAGCTTATAAAGGCTTATTTTTCATCTTGGGAATGAAAACGCAAGATAATGAATTTCTATTAGGTATTCAAAAAGGAAATATTATTGTCCACATAGGTACCTTTTCTAAAGGTCTAAAGAAGAGTGAACGAAACTCTTTGATTGAGGCGATAAATAAAAATCAAAATACTTCTGAACATGATACCGTTTCTATCGAACCTGCTATATGTGTGGAGATTTATTTTAAAACCATAGTAGATAATCAATTAGTGGATCCTAATTTTCATTCTTTCCAACTGAACTTAAATTGGTATGAATGCACTTGGGATAGGCTTCTTTTAGATAATAACTCAACTAATATCCAAGGGAAAATTACCCATCCAGATAAAACAATATGGGAAACTCCTTTTATCAATAAAGAAAGCTATATTTCCTACTTAATTCAAGTTTCTTCTTATATACTTCCATTCTTAAGAAGTAGGGCTTTAACTACTATAAGATATCCCCATGGAGTCCCTGGAGAATCCTTTTACCAAAAGAACTGCCCTGAGTATGCCCCTAGTTTTGTTAACACAGTAAATAAAGATGGTATTAATTACATTGTTTGCAATGATTCACCAACATTACACTGGTTAGGAAACCAGATGACAATAGAGTACCATGTTCCTTTCCAAACCGTGGAAAGTAATAATCCTTTAGAAATTGTATTTGACTTAGATCCACCTAATAAAGCTGGACTCCCTTTAGCAATAAAAGCAGCAATAGAAATGAAAAAAATATTCGATAAATTTGAGATTATAAGCTATCCTAAACTTTCTGGTAGCAAAGGTCTTCAAATCCATATACCTATTATTGATACCTCATTAACATATGATGAAACCAGAGTATTTACAGAATTCATAGCTAAATATCTAGTAGAAAAGTATCCGAATAGTTTTACAATAGAAAGGCTTAAAAAAAATAGAGGCAAAAAGCTTTACATTGACTATATTCAGCACGCAGAGGGAAAAACAATAATTTGTCCTTACTCGCCCAGAGGACGGGAAAATGCAACTGTTGCAGCCCCATTATTTTGGGACGAGGTTAACGAAAACCTGAAGATTGAAAGATATAATGTTCCATTTGTTTTAGATCGCCTCTCCAATAATAATTGTCCCTTTGGAGATTTTTTTGAACAAACTAATTCTACTTTGAAAAACATTATTGTTTCGTTAAAGACAAAATAAGGGATAAAAGTACATAAAAAATTTTGTGCATTTTTTATTTAAGGCCCCAATATTAAAGATAAATTTTTCAGTAATATTTACTAGTACGTGTTTATAAATCTGCAATACTTAATGTATTTATCCCATTTTCTTATTTTATAATGGGCAAAATTAACAACAATCCATATAGTGCAGCCTTTTTTACTTTTGCCCACTATATATATAATGTACAAGTGATTTTTGATATTTTAGAGAAAAGTGGTAATTCCTTACACCTTAAAAATTTTATGGAACGAAAAGAACTGCTAGCTGATCTTTTTACAGATATCGAAGGTGGACGATTAGTTCAAGTCCCTTCTACTAACAGCCCTGATGACTTGTGGGAGGATATTTTTGCGTGTAAAGGGGAAGGGATGATCGCAAAGCGTAATGAGAGTACATATAGTCCTGGAAAAAAACATAATGATTGGTTAAAAATCAAAAATTGGCGAACCATTTTTGGATTTTTAACATTCTATGATACCAATAATGACTATTTCACGGTAAATGTTTACGACCATGATACTATACGTGAAATTGGAAAGTGCAAGCATGGACTAGATGATGAAGCACAAAAAACGTTACAACAATTATTTATTACAAAAGGAGAAAAACAAGCTAACGGATATGTACTACCACCTGCTATTTGTGCATCTATCCACACGCTTGATTTATTTAAAGATGAATTACGTGAGCCTGAATTTAAAGCATTGGAATTGGAAATTTCCGCAGAAGATTGTACCTATGATAGATTAAAGATTGATATGGCGATGATGCCTTCTGCAGTTGAGCTGACAAATATGGATAAGGTTTTCTGGCCAAATGACGGATTAACAAAAGGTGATTTGCTAATTTTTATGCGAGAGATTTCAGCCTACATGTTACCCTTTTTAAAAAACCGTACATTAACTCTTATTCGCAGTCCTGACGGCGTAAACGAGGAAACGTTCTTTCAAAAGCATCTTCCTTCCTACGCTCCTTCATTTATAAATTCCATAGGAGAAGGCACGGAAAAACTTATTATTTGCGATAGATTAGAATCGCTCATATGGTTTGCTAATCATGGCTCCGTTGAATTTCACATCCCCTTTCAAAAAGTGAGAAGTGAGTATCCGAATGAAATCGTTTTTGACTTGGATCCCCCTGATCGCAAAGGATTCCCTTTAGCTATCCAAGCTGCCACATGGATCAAACGTTTGATTGACGATTTAGATCTCATCTCTTTCGTAAAAACTTCTGGAAATAAAGGACTGCAAATACACATTCCAATCCAGGAGGGAACTATGACTTATGAAGATACAGCTATTTTCACACAAGCGATAGCCTGGACAATCGAAAAAGCTGATCCCTCTTTATTTACAACAGAGCGCATGAAGAATAAACGAAATGGGCGACTATATATAGATTATGTACAACACGGAAAAGATAAAACATTAATTGCACCCTATTCCCCACGGTTAACAGATGATGCAACAGTTGCCACTCCACTATTTTGGGAAGAAGTGAAGGAAGGGTTAACACCTGATTCATTTACGATTAAAAATGTCGTGGACCGGGTGCAAAGGCTTGGTTGTCCATTTGCTGGATATGCCGATGCGGCTAAAATGCAGAATATGGATAAAATGTTGGAGCTTGTGAAAGAATAAGCAGTTTTTGTGGACCGAGTTGGAGCTGTTCTCTTCCAAGTTGGGGCTATTCTCTCCCCAGTTTTGCACCGTCGTTGTCCTTGGTGCAAAACACAGAAAAATAGCCGCTCCATCTAGGAACGGCTATCTTCATTAGTTAAAGCGCAATATCTTGTTCTATTGCTTTTTTATCGTTAAACGTTTTTATATTAAATTTCTTTAAAATTCGTGATGTTAATGTTCCCGAAACCATTGCGCCATTAACATTTAGTGCAGTACGTCCCATGTCGATTAGCGCTTCGATTGAGATTAACAAACCTGCTAATGCTACTGGTAGGTTCATTGCTGAGAGAACGATTAGTGCTGCGAATGTTGCTCCTCCTCCAACACCTGCTACACCAAATGAACTAATTCCGATAATAAGAACTAGTTGTACGATAAATCCTGGTGTTAACGGGTCAATTCCTACTGTAGGTGCAATCATTACTGCTAACATTGCTGGATAAATACCAGCACATCCATTTTGGCCAATTGTTGCACCAAAGGAAGCTGACATATTTGCAGTACCTTCGTCAACACCTAGCGCATTTTTCTGTGCCTGAATATTTAAAGGAATGGTTCCAGCACTTGAACGTGAAGTAAAGGCAAATCCTAATACAGGGATAACTTTTCTCAAGTAGGTCATTGGGTTTAAGCCAAAGACTCCTACTAGCAGTAAATGGATCACAAACATGATAAACAAAGCCACATAAGAAGCAATTACAAATTTACCTAATTGCATGATCCCCGCTACGTCCGTATTTGCTACTGTTGTTGCTATTAAGGCCAATATACCAAATGGAGTTAAACGTAAGATCAACGTAACAATACGCATAACCACTGCATATATGGCGTTTATGATTTCAGTAAACTTTTCAGCCTGTTCTGGACTCTTTCTCCGCAGCCCAAGTACCGCTATCCCAATAAACATCGAGAATATTACAACGGCGATAACTGAAGTCGAACGTTCTCCAGTCATATCCAAAAATATATTGGATGGAATAAAATTAAGAATTTTAGATGGTGTACTAGTACCCTGTACCTCACCTAACGTTGATTCAAGCATCGATGCACGGTCGTTTTCTGCTTGACCTGCTTCAATTTGGTCAGCGTTTAAATCAAATACTACTGCTGTACCAATTCCAATAAGCGCTGCTACCATAGCAGTGGAAACAAGAATACCAATAATCCAAGCCGCCATTTTCCCAAGTGCTGCTGTTTTTTCCAAGTTTATAATCGCCTGAATAATCGATACCATAACTAGTGGTATAACGATCATCATAAGTAAACGAACATATCCTCTACCAACAATGTTATACCATTCGGTTGTTTGCGTTAATACTTCTGACCCTGTGCCATAAACCGCTTGCAATAAGCCACCAAGCACAATCCCAAGGCCTAAACCCGTGAATACACGTTTGGTAAATGTTAAGTGTTTCTTTTGCATGACAATAAGTACGCCGATAAGTGCTATTAAAACTGCGATATTCACCAATATAAATAATAAATCCATTTTTGTTACCTCCTTTTAATATGGTTTATGCCTATCTATCAAAATTAATGTTAATAATTCCGATAAATTTAGTGTGCTTTAAATAAGATACAATCATTTTATCCAACTGTCAAGAGAATGGTTCCTGTTTTTTATAAAATTAAATGGCATTAGAAAACGCACTCTTTGTAAGAGTACGCTACCGTTAATTAGTTTAAATTTTCTTCTAACGTTATTTCTACATTACCTTTTAATGCGCGTGAGATCATACAGCTTTTCTCAGCTTTTTGTACCAATTTAGCCAGTTTTTCATGGTCGTTTGAATCCGCAGTAACTTGTAGATTTACTGTTGGCCTATGAATGATTTTTTTATACGTAAACACGCTATTGGTCACATCAACAATACCTTCTGATTCTAATGACATTGATTTTAATGGAAGGCTTGCTCGCTCAATCATGGCACCTAATGTAATGATGTAGCATGTAGCAGCAGCCCCTAACAGCATTTCATCTGGGTTGGTCCCAATTCCTGGCCCGTCCATCTCAGGTGGAATAGAAATTTTCGTTTGCAGGTTTCCTGATTCGATATAGCCTTCACTATTCCTGCCACCAGGCCAGTCTGCTTGTAAATGGAAATGATGTTCTGCCATAGTATCACCTCAAATTAATTTTTGTTAGAAAACATAAGCGAGTAATGTTCCGAGTACTACTCCTATAATTACAACTAACCACGCAGGTGTTTTCCAAAAGCGCAGGAGACCGAATAAGATCGCTGCAAGAGCAAAGTCAACTCCATTATTGACAGAGCTTGTAAATACAGGATCATACAATGCTGCCAGTAAGATTCCAACAACACTTGCATTAACTCCAGTTAAAATCCCTTGAAACTTGGATTGTTTTCGAAGCTCACTTAAAAATGGGAGCGCACCAACAATTAGCAAGAACGATGGTAAAAAAATTGCAATTGTAGCAATAATAGCTCCAGCAATTCCGCTTATCATCGTCCCTAGGTAACTAGCAAATGTAAATAATGGACCTGGAACAGCCTGTGCCATCCCATATCCCGCTAAGAATTCGCCATTGGATAACAATCCATTTGGAACTACTTCCTGCTCTAGTAACGGTAACACAACATGCCCGCCGCCAAATACCAATGCGCCGACACGGAAAAATGTGTCGAACAGTGATACATATGTATTAGAAACAGCTTGGGACAGAAGTGGCAAACCTATTAACAATGCTACTAGTATAGATAAGGACATGACTCCCTGCTTTTTTGTAATAGAAACAGAAAAGGTATTTACTTTCGATTCTGCTTGATTGGAAAAAGCAACATACCCTATTAAAGCTGCGACAACGATAATGCCTATTTGCACCATTGCTGAAGGAAATAACAACATTACTAAAGCTGCTGCTAGTGCTATTGCTATTCTAGGTCGATCAGGAGTGAGTTTTCCCCCTAATCCCAGGACAGCGTGTGCAACAACCGCTACGGCTACGATTTTTAAGCTAGCTATCCAAGCTGCTTCCTCAAGCGTAAACGACTGATAAAGAAATGCAAACAAAACAAGTACTAAAACAGACGGTATTGTGAATCCCAGCCAGGAAATCACACCACCCAGAAAACCGCCACGAAGCATACCAATAGCTATTCCTACCTGACTACTTGCAGGTCCTGGTAAAAATTGACATAAGGCTATGATGTCGGCATATGTTTTATCGTCTAACCATTTTCGCTTATCAATGTATTCGTCTTTAAAATAGCCAAGATGAGCAATTGGTCCACCAAAAGAGGTTAGACCCAGTTTTAATGACGTTAATAATATTTCAAGTCGGGAGTGATTGTTACGCATCATTACCTCCAAAGTCCATTTTTTTAATAGATAGGAAAGTATATGCTTTCTTATCTACATAAGTGCAACTAATGCTTGGCGATAAGCCAAGTTTTCTAAAATATATCATATCTTCCTGATAACTTCATTACCATTTACACAAACTTTACATTTATAATGAAACGTTTGAAATTACTTATGCATATCTACTCATGGATAGGATAGTGAGGCAATGGATTCTACAAGTGTGAAAAACTACCGGAATATATATGAAACGTTAAAACAAGAGCTGAAGTGGAAAATAACAGATAAGCGAATATGGATGACTATTGCATCTACCTATGAAATGAGTAAAAAGGAATTTAATATGGACCATTTCTTACCTCTAGCAACGTTGCTAGTGTATTGATAACCAAACCGGTATAATCGAGCACATGGAAGAATTATATAACAAGTTAGTTAAAAATAGATTCAGAAAAGGTAACGATTTGCAATTTATGAGTCATTTCGTTTTTTAGTAATTGAAACTAAGTTTGTTCCACTATACCCTTTGTCGGTCTAAAATATCTTTCAGTACACGGGCTTGATTATACTTTTCATCTTTTGCGGAAAATAAAAGTGTTACATCCTTGTTATTATCTTTTGTTATCTCTTTTAACCTTTCTAACTCTTCCTGCTGTTCACCATGAGAAAGCTCTTCTTTGTATGTTTCCTTAAATTGATCATATTTTTCTGGGTCATGTCCAAACCATTTTCGCAAGTCAGTTGAAGGACCAATTTCCTTCATCCAATAATCGAGTTCTGCATCTGCTTTAGATATCCCTCTTGGCCAGACCCGGTCAACTAAAACACGGATGCCATCTTCATTTGAGACATCTTCATATATTCGTTTTATGGTTACTGGCATCTAATCCTCCCTTTCTAAATGTACATTACCCAAATCTGCGAACAAAAGCGCAAGCGCCCGTTTAGCGACGTATGGGCTGCGCCCGCGCATCGCGGGTGGGTCGACGTTGCCGCGCAAAGCGGTGAAGTTAGTCGATCTTCCAAATCCGCATGAGATAAAGGAAACACGAAGAGCGGTAACGATTCGATGTTGACTTATCGTAAGGAGGATCAGGAAGCCCACTAACAGCACGGGCGCTGGAGCTGGACGTGGCTTAAGCAGTAAATAAATTATCCACAGGCTCCTAATTTTATAATTTCCTAGACAATTTAGAAAACTTGGCTTATCGTTAAAGGAATTCTTAGTAAGCGTACTTTGCTTTCTTAGAAGCCCTTATGCTCTGGAGTGCAAGCCTTAATGGCGGAAGCCTTAGTTACACTTATGCAGATAAGAAAGTTTTTTGCTTTCTTATCTGCTAAAAAATAAGCAACCACCCAAGGTGATTGCTTATAGGCTAAAACTAATCTACATGTCCTTGGATTTTTGAGTTCTTGCGCCCTGACAAGAACCAACCACCTACTGCAATACCGACTAATATGGTATAAAAGATAAGTTTCCATGTGGTCGAATGTGGAAAGTCATGCGGGATCCAGGCGATATCTTCATGCGCAAACACAATTAATGCAAGTTTAACACCAACCCAACCTACAATAACAAAAGCAGCAATTTCGAGTCCTGGACGCTTATTTAATAGTTCCACAAAGATATTTGCAGCAAATCGCATAATAATTAAACCAATCATACCACCTGCTAGTACAACTGCGAACTGTCCTGTGTCAAGACTTCCTACCTCACCCAATCCAGTCGGGGGTAGTGCTACAGCAAGTGCTACAGCAGCTAGTATTGAATCCACGGCAAATGCCAAATCCGCAAATTCTACTTTGACAACAGTCATCCAGAAGCCACTGCCAGCCTTTTCTTTTTCCTTTTCTTCATGGTCTTTCTTTTTTAATTTATCATACAAATGCTTAATCGAAATGAAGAGTAAGTACGCTGCACCTAATGCTTGTACTTGCCACACATCGACAAGGAACGCAATAATAAATAGTGATCCAAAACGAAGGACAAATGCCCCTGCCAATCCATAAAATAAAGCCCTTTTACGTTCTTTTGGCGGAAGATGTTTAACCATAATTGCTAATACTAGAGCATTGTCGGCTGCTAATAGACCTTCCAGCCCAATTAAAACGACAAGTACCCAAAGATATTCTACTACTAATTGTATTTCCACAGAAGTCTCTCCTTTTTAATAAAAAAATGGCCCTACCAACAGGTAAGAACCAAAATAAAAGGACCTTTACCCATTTAGTGGTAAAGGTCTCGCTAACAACGATCGTTGCCAATTAAGCCGGGGACAGTATCCCGTAATGACGACTTAAATTGTGCAGCTACTCCCCTTTAGGAATAATATGTTACTTAATTAATACCCTTTTTTGCAATAAATGTCAATCATTTTATTTTGCCTTTACCTAGACGGCTATCTATTTACCATACTTTACCCTTTGAGAAAAATGTTATGCATACTGGTTCAAAACTTGATCCATTTCAGCTTTTAGTCTCTCCAAACGTTCTTCACTGTCTTTGGCTGAGGTACCACGAACCCCATAATAACATTTTATTTTTGGTTCTGTACCTGAAGGACGCAGGCAAATCCAACTCTCTTCCGCTAACTTATATTTTAAAACATTTTCTTTTGGAAGAGTAATTGTTTCAATCACATTGTCAGGGTTAATTGTTCGTTCGCTTGATAAATAATCCTCTACTTGTTCAACTTTAAAACCAGCAATTTGATTTAGCGGATTCGCTCTTACTCCGTCCATGATGGCAGCAATTTTCTCTGAACCTTGCTTTCCTTTAAGTGTTAGTGAACGTAAACCTTCTAAATAGTATCCATGTCGTTCAAATAAAACATCTAATGCATCAAACAACGTTTTCCCTTGGTTTTTCCAGTAATGTGCCATTTCACACGCCATCACAGCTGCCTGAACAGCATCTTTATCACGGGCAAAACTACTGATTAAATAACCATAACTTTCTTCATAACCAAAAACAAATGTCTCACCAGTTGCATCATACTGGCGAATTTTTTCACCTATATATTTAAATCCAGTTAGCGTATCAATTGTTTGAACGTCATATTTTTCTGCTACAGCACGTCCAAGTTCAGTTGTCACGATTGTTTTTATCATGCGCGCATTGGCCAAAAGCGCGTGTTCACTTTTGGAAAGAATATAGTCCAGCAATAAAGCCCCAAGCTGGTTACCGGTTAAAACACTATAATTTCCTGTTTTATCTTTTGCCGCAACGCCTAAACGGTCTGCGTCAGGATCTGTTCCAATCAATATTTCAGCGTTAACTTTAATTCCTTGCTCAATTGCCATTGCAAACGCTTGATGTTCCTCTGGGTTTGGTGAATTAACTGTTGAAAACTCTGGATCTGGAATAGCTTGTTCTGTCACCGTATCAACGTGGGTGAAATTAAGCTGATCTAATCCCCTCAACACTAGATCATGGGCTGTGCCATGTAGAGGTGTAAAAACAATGTTTAAATCTTTCTCTTTTTGCATATCTTTTTCATTGAGTTTAGATATTTGTTTTAATCTATCAAGATAGGCATTATCAACTTCACTTCCTACCCAGGTAAATAAATCTCGTTTTTCTAATTCTTCTTGATCTATGTATGGTACTGTTAATTCATTTTTCGTTTCCTGAATCGCTGCAATAATTTGATTTGCTTCATCAGGTGTAATCTGGCCACCGTCTTCATTATAAACTTTAAACCCATTATATTCTGGTGGATTATGACTTGCTGTAATCATCACGCCAGCTACTGTTGCTAAATATCTAACAGCAAAAGATAGAACTGGAGTGGGGCGTAATGTATCAAAAACATAGGACTTAATTCCATATGCACCAAGCACCTTAGCCGTTTCTACCGCAAACTCCTTTGACATATATCGTGGATCATAAGCGATCACAACCCCGCGGTCATTTACATTTACACAATTTTCTTTAAGGTATTTTGCTAAACCACTAACCGCTTTACGAATCGTATAGATATTCATACGGTTCGTACCAGCGCCTAATATACCTCGTAATCCCCCAGTACCAAACGTTAGCTCTTTATAAAAAGCATCTTCTAATGCTTCATTGTTATCTTGTAAGTTAGCTAATTCTTTTTTTAAAGATGAATCAAGATGCTCAAATGAGTTCCATTTTTCATATGCCAATTGCCAATCCTTCATTACATATATCCCCCTAACACCGACCATATATTTTTAAATTCTAGCATACTTTTAACCAATATTCTATTTCTCTACTATGTTACATGTTTAATCCCGTATAATTTAGGAAAAAACTAGGAAAGATATAAAGTTTGCTTTCTATTACCATTATTTACAGTTAGAATATATATATACGAATTAACAAAAGCTCCAGTTTCCTATAATAAGAACAAAAGGTGTGATAATAGCGTGTTTAATAAGAAATGGTTTCAAACCTTGGTTTTATTTATTTTAATTTTTCTTTTGATTCTGCTCATCTCAAATGTCGACTTTGTTTTTGATCCCATATTTAAATATGTAGGTGCTGTAGCAGTTCCTATTATCGGTGCTGGTATATTATTCTATTTAACCAAACCGATTATGCAGCTCTTTGAACGTTTTAAAATAAATAGAGTCGTTTCTATTCTACTAGTATTTCTAGTATTAATCGGAATTGGGTTTTTCATTAGTATTTATATTGCACCTATTGCACAGTCTCAATTTTCAAACCTTGTCGACAACATTCCAAAAATGGTGAAAGGAGCACAGGGGCTAATTTTCGATTTCCAACAATCCCAATTCATAATTCCAGAAGAAGTAAATAAAGCCATTAATGATTTTACCAACAATCTTCAATCACATATTGAAGGTGTAATGGGGTATATATTTGGGTTTATCGGACAACTCATTGGATTTCTTGCCGCTCTCATTTTAGTACCATTCTTTTTGTTCTTTATGCTTAAGGATGGGGATAAACTCGTCCCTTATATAACAAGGATTTTTGATAAGAAGAAGGCAGATAATATTCGTAGTCTACTTCACAAAATTGATGAAGCATTAACCGCTTTTATACAAGGTCAGTTAATCGTTAGTTTTTGTGTTGGTGTACTGTTATTAATAGGTTATTACATTATTAAATTGGATTATGCATTAACACTTGCTTTATTTGGATTAATTATGAATGTTATTCCATTTATCGGTCCATTTTTGGCTGTGATACCTGCATTAATTGTTGGGGCTTTTCAGGATCCTATGATGATCCTTTGGGTTTCCTTAGTAATGCTTATCGCACAACAAATAGAAAGTAACTTCATTTCACCAAATGTAATGGGACGCGCACTGGACTTGCATCCACTAACAGTAATCACTGTCATACTAGCAGCAGGAAGCATTGCAGGCTTTCTCGGTATACTATTTGCGGTTCCATTTTATGCAGTGCTGAAGACAATTATCGCTCACTTTTATCAAACCTATACCAAATCAAAGGACAAAAAAGAAGATGCTTTAATTTAAAGCAAGGCTCGGTGCTACCAAGTACCGGGCTTATTTTTTACTTTTTAAACTCATAAACTACTGATGAACCTACCACATAATAACCTATTTTCTTATAAATGCTATTTGAAGTTGGGTTCGCTATGTCCGTATACAGACTACAAAATTGAAACCCTTCGTCTAGTAGGTTTTCGGTGAGTTTTGCCACAGCCGTTGTTGCATAGCCATTTCCCTTATATTCATCTGGGGTAAATACAGCATTTATCGCTACCCCATTTTTAGTTTTTCTTGATCTGTTAACCATGGAAACTGGCATGTCATTTGCCATCCATAAATAGAGGGATTGATTTTCGATAAAAACTCCTGCTGTTTGGTCTGCATGAGTTTCAGATATATGTTCATTCGCTTCTATACCAAACTGAATTAACCACTTTTTCACTAGGGAATGATCTTCGTCTGTTGCATGTGCTAAATATCCGTCAACAGTTGGCAGCTCGTTTACTTGATCAACTTGATAAATTAATTGCCTCATCTTTAATCTTGCAACTTGGTTCCATTTATTTATAAAAATTTCTACCATTCGGTTTGGTCCAAGTACACCAGGTACTTCCAAATTACTCTTATACAGAAATTCAGCTACTCCTTCCATGATTTTACTGTCCAAACCATCCACATCAGCAAAAATCCAATTATTAGGTGGGGTTTGCATGAATGCATATACTGCCTTTTCGTCTTTTACCACTAGCCCGAGGTAATACCCACCTTTATATGCTTGTTCACCATCTACGAGACGATCAAGAATGCCAAGCATCAAATTGTTGCAGGCTTCGTTTTTTAGTAAGAGTTCTTCAACTCTATCTGTGTACTTCTCAACAGAGGTTACAACCATTACATCCATTTTTTCCGCTCCCTTTTATAGTTAATGTTATCCTAAATTCTTGTTTTGTAAAGGAGACATCAGATAAACTATACTTGGGAGTGATTGTATGACGAGAAAAGAAATCGAAGCTAAATTGGATGAAGTAAAATCAGATTATGTTCGGATTCAAAGTGACATGGATAAGTTGGAGTATGTCCGTGGAAGGGTTTCTTCTGCTGAACAACAATTAATTCGATTAGAAGGAGAAATGGCAGAATTGAATAAGAAGCTTGATGCCATGGATGAAGAGGAAAACGAATAAAAAGAGTGAAACCACTGAGGTTTCACTCTTTTCTTATTGTCTGTTTCCATTTCCTTTGCCATTTCCGTTACCGTTATTATTACCGTTATTTCGTTGATTGTCTAGTTTATTTTGTATTTTTTTAAATTCCTTACTTTGAGAAGTTAAGCTTACTATTGTATCCCCTTTTTCAGGTGTATTTCTCATTTCTTCTGAATAATACTTAATCTGTCCAGAAGGTTTAATGAAATATAGTAGGACTGTTGTATCCTCTCTATCCTCTAAATACTGCTTATATTTATATTTTTCTGTAAGCACTGTTTGCCGAAACACGTATCCACTTGAAAGTCTGGAACAAAGATCGTCTACTGACACTTCCTGTTTAAATAGGATTCTTCCTGCAACTTTATCAACGATATCTTCCACATTATTATTTCTAAGTTGATGAAATGGACTTACTTTGAATACATTCGTTCTGCCATATTCAGGCATAAATGTTGTACAAACAAGTGCATTGTAGGAATGATATTCGGTTGCTGCAATTAAGTACTCATATGGAATAGTGTCCAAATGGTATTCCGTTTGTTCTGAAAGCATTTCCCCATGGTAAAACGGGATGCCAGTTTTACGTGCATGCTGCAACCTCTCCCATGATGAGTCAACTATGATTACAGGCGATTTAGCCTTCATTAGCGACTTTGCAAGTTCAGCAGTAAACCTATTACTACCAACAATTAATGTACCTGGTCTTCCCTCCATTGATAAATGAAGTTTTTTCGATAACCAACCGACTGAAAACCCATGTGCACAAACGGTAAAGAAAACAAGCCCAAAGGTCAATGTTGTTAGGATATTTGCGTCTTCATATCCTGCCTCGGTTAAAATGGAGGCAAAGTAACTTGACACGGTTAATGCAACAATCCCCCTTGGTGCGATCCACCCAACTAATACTTTTTCATTTAGTGATAGTCCGGTACCTATTGTGGATATGAAAATAGACAATGGACGAACAATGAACATCATCAATAATACATAACCGAGAATATTTGGACTGAACATTTGCAGCAACGTTTCTATTTGCAAGGACGCTGTCAGCATAATAAATATTGCTGAAATTAACAAAATCGTGATGTTTTCTTTAAAATGGCGCATATCGGCTACGGAACTTATCCCCATATTTGCAAGTGTAACTCCCATCGCTGTAACGGATAATAGTCCTGTTTCATGCATAATTTCATCAGCAATTGTAAAACACAATATTACTACAATAAATACTGCAGGTGACTTTAAGAATTCCGGGATATGGCCAGTTTCGAACATCCAGCCAATTCCCCGACCAAAAGCCCAACCTAATATCGCGGCAAATATTGACGCTGCAAAAAACATCATGAGTGCTGTACCATCAGGATTATTAGCAGTTAAGAATGCAATAATTTCAAAAGCAAAAACGGCCAGTAGTGCTCCAATTGGGTCAACAATTATACCTTCCCATTTAAGTATTTTTGCTGGTCTTGGCTTTAACTTGGATTGACGTAGTAATGGCATAATAACAGTCGGACCAGTAACAATAAATAGTCCACCAATAACAAATGCTACAGCCCATGACAAGCCAGCAATATAATGTGCTGTCAATGAGCCTAGGATCCACGCTAAAAAGGCTCCGACTGTTGATATACGAAAAACAGGTTTCCCAAGTCCTCGAAGTTCTTTAAAACTTAAATTTAATGCCCCTTCAAAAAGGATAATGGCTACTGCAACAGAAATAATCGGATTATATAAATTGCCAAAGTCTTCTTCGGGATTCATCAAACCGAAAATTGGACCTACCAAAAGACCAGTAATGGACATGATAACGATAGCTGGCATCCGATAACGCCAAGCTAACCACTGGGATCCAATTCCTAAAAGACCTATAAGCATAATTTCAAATAGAATAGATGGAACCATATCTTACCCCCTAACTACATTATTATTGATTAAAAGAAAGACACTGCCTTAATATATAAAGAACATTTTAAAGGGGTACACAAAGAATGTAAACAATTAAATCTTTAACTATTATTATCTTAAAATACATATTTATCACAAATTTGTTAAAAATAGCTGCTGAATTGCGTTGACAACCTATTATCTCCTTGATAAGATTATTTTTGCTATTATGCTAATAAAATTTAATAGGGAATTACCTCTTTTATTATCTGATAATAATGACAATAATATCCCTTCTATCTAAGAAACCTAAGTGTAATTTACTTTTCATACATGTAAGCGGTTTCCAGTGAACTTCATAACAATACATTCGAAACATCTTAGTCGGAGGGAGCTTTCATCATGAATAAAGATACTTTTATTATTGGCTTTATGCTTTTTGCATTATTCTTTGGGGCAGGAAATCTCATCTACCCCCCTACACTCGGTATTGATTCCGGTACATCCTATTGGGTAGCCATCAGCGGGTTCGTACTAACTGGTGTCGGGTTACCAATTTTGGCCGTTACAGCTATATCCTATGTAAAAAATGATGCCAGGGAAATTGCAGATCATGTTCACCCATTATTCGGACTCATCTTTACATCAATAGTTTACTTAGCAATCGGCCCTTTTTTCGGGATTCCACGTGCTGCATCAGTAGCTTTTGAAATGAGTGTAGAACCATTTTCTGATGGTGCTTCTACCTTATCTTTGTTTATTTTCACAACAATATTCTTTTTGTTTGTTTATATTGTTAGCTTAAACCCGTCTAAGATGGTGGATCGAGTCGGTCAATTTCTTACACCGATTTTATTACTAGCAATTGTTGGACTAAGCATTGGTGGATTCTTATTAATAGACAGTACTTTACCTGGGCCGACTGAAAAATATGAATCATCTCCATTTTTCACAGGGTTCGTTGAAGGTTATTTAACGATGGATGCTATTGCAGCCTTAGCCTTTGGTATTATCGTTGTGAATGCTTTTAAGGAACGTGGAGTAACTACACAACAACAGTTAGTCAAGTCCACCTTAAAAGCCGGAATCATAACAGGTATAGGTTTAATTACTGTTTATGGATCGATTGGGTGGATTGGTGCAAAGATGGCTGACCAAGGGACCTACACAAATGGCGGGGAAATTCTATCAAGTGCTGCTCATATGATTTTTGGAAGTTTCGGAACGTTATTACTTGGTGTTATTGTTGCCTTAGCCTGCTTTACTACCTCAGTAGGTTTAGTTGTTGCAAGTGGCCAGTTTTTTAACAAGGTAACACGTGTACCCTACAGATGGATAATTTTATGTGTAACGATTGGAAGTTATCTGATCGCGAACCAGGGATTAAATACAATAATTAATTTTTCTGTCCCGGTGCTTGTATTCATTTATCCAATTGCAATTGTTCTAATCCTGCTAACGTTTTTAAGAGGATTATTTCAAGGGTCACCTCTGGTTTACCGCGGAGCTATTTTACTAACTGCTATCGTTAGTCTGTATGATGGATTAATTGCATTCGGATTTGATTTAGCTGCAATTACACCATTTATGGAAAGCTTACCCTTGTTCCCGATCGGGCTGAGCTGGCTTGTACCCGCCATAATTGGTGGAATGATTGGCTTTTTTGCTCATAATACAATACGACCCTCCTTTTCTCGGTAATAGTTGACTCTATGTCTAACGGATTCTTGTTCCTATCAAAAACATTAAAAATGTAACGTAAAATGCCCATCAAGTTGTATGCAAATTTGATGAGCATTTTTTGTTGGTATAATAGAAATTTACAGTTTAAAATCCATTATAATTGTCGTGTGATTTGTACCCCCGATTTGTTTGGTAAACGTCTACATTTTGGCCTACAAATTCGGATGCAAATTAGCATACATAAATTTACCAATAAATTGGTTTCGTTTCCCTTGATTCTACAAGGTATTCTGAATATTTATGGTTGGCACAAGAAGAGCAGTCGCTTCTTGTGAAAAGAGGTAGATAATGGACGGAGAAATTTTAAGCGGACCCCAGTGCCCTTATTTGTGTCAAAAACAATGATTTTTAAGGTCGAGCGGACTCAGGGGATCTTATTGCATGAAAAAACAGTCTATTACTCCTAGAACTGTTACAAATAAAGTCCGCTGAGTCCGACAACAGCGATGAATATAGATAATGAAAGAAAATAAGGTCCAATGAGTCCGCAAAAAAGATAGGCTATCTCACCAAGGGGACCTTTTTTATTCAATACGCATTTTGCTTTATTACAGGAATGCTTTCTTATTTGCCAAGAAAAATCTCAGTCCAGTGAACAGAGAATTTTAAATTTTTAGTTATGAAATACCACTACTAATACGATGCGATTAATAGTACAAATTTAGGTACATTTTATAGTGTGACTTCGAGTTTTGCGATAGGTAACGGAACCCGTTACTCTATGTCAGCTTTTTTTATTGATTGATAAACTATAATATTTATAATTAATTATGTAAGCCACGTCCAGCACTAGCACCCAACGTCGCCATACCCCTAAGGGCGCTTCTAGCTTTTGCTGTTTAAAATTAAAAAGTGGCAATTTTTCTTCCTGTAAAATTCGTTTTTCACAAAGGATTCAATGTTATGAAAAAAATATGTTAGGATTATATAAGAAAAGGAGGACACCTCGATGCCTGTTAAAGAAAAAGAAATCTTGCACACTTATTTTGGTTATGAAACATTTCGTCCCGGACAACAAGAGACGATTGATCATATTCTACAATTTAATAACACACTTGCTGTAATGCCAACTGGTGGTGGTAAGTCGTTATGCTACCAGATCCCCGGTATGACCCTTGATGGAACAGCCATTATTATCTCCCCATTAATATCACTTATGAAGGATCAGGTAGATGCACTGCAGTCATTGGGTATTTCTGCTACATATATTAATAGTTCCCTGACACCCGGGGAACAACAAACGCGACTACAGGATTTAGCTGCCGAGCGGTATAAATTTGTCTACGTTGCTCCTGAACGCTTTGAATCGTTCAGCTTCATAAATGTTATTAAGAATATCCCAATTGCTTTAGTAGCGTTTGATGAAGCACATTGCATCTCTCAATGGGGCCATGATTTCCGGCCAAGTTATCGTTCCATTGTCCCTAACTTGAAAAAGATACCAAACATACCTGTGTTCATAGCCTTAACCGCAACAGCAACGGAAGAAGTAATCACTGATATTCAAGGTTTATTACATATCGAAAATGATCATGTTGTCCATACAGGTTTTGAACGAGGCAATTTATCCTTTCATATGGTAAAAGGGAAGGATAAAGCCACATATGTACGATCTTTTTTAGATGAACATCAGGATGAATCAGGTATTATATACACAGCAACACGCAAACAAGCTGACGCATTATATGATCAGCTTACTAAACGCGGTGTCGCTGTTGCCAAGTACCATGCTGGTCTATCTGAGCATGAACGGAAGCAAGCACAAGCTGCATTTATCCATGATGAAATCACAGTAATGATTGCAACAAATGCGTTTGGGATGGGAATTGACAAATCAAACGTGCGCTTTGTCATTCACTATGCTATGCCTATGAATATTGAATCCTACTATCAGGAAGCTGGCAGGGCTGGACGTGACGGAGAACCAAGTGACTGTATCTTATTGTTTTCACCGCAGGATATTCAATTACAGAAGTTTTTAATTGAACAATCCCTGATGGATGATACCGCAAAACAAAAGGAATACCGTAAATTACAAGCCATGATCAATTACTGTCATACCCATGGCTGTTTAACAACTTCCATCTTAGATTATTTCAATAACACCGATACAGAGGATACATGCGGTCGTTGCAGTAATTGTTTACATCGCCAGGAAAAAACAGACATAACAGAAGAAGCACAAATGATTCTTTCATGTGTTAAACGAATGGGAGAAAGATTTGGTGTGGGGATGACTGCTAAGGTATTGAAAGGATCAAAAGACAAGAAAATAAAGGATTTCCGTCTGGATAAAATATCTACCTATGGCATCTTGTCAGCATACACAGAAAAAGAGCTAACCGAATGGATTCATTTTCTCATTGCGGAACAGCTGCTTGCCACAGAAGAAGGGAAATTTCCGACATTAAAATTAAATCAAAATGCAGTGGATGTGTTAAAAGGAAAACGTCCTGTCTGGATTTATACAGCACCAATTCCAACCAGCGAAGATGCAGACTATTACGAGGAATTATTTAACTCATTACGTGGACTGCGTAAACAGTTAGCTGATGAACAAGACGTTCCACCATATGTGTTGTTTTCTGATGCGACCTTAAAAGAATTGAGCCGATACTTCCCAACTACAAAAGAGGACATGCTACAAATCAAAGGCGTAGGCGAAAAGAAATATGACCAATATGGGGAAGCGTTTTTAGCTGTTATTCAAAAATGGCGCAGTGCTAATCAGGATGTTAAAACGAAGGTCAGAATTGATGATGCACCATCACCAAAACCAAAAAAGACTACAGACGATCGACCAAGCCACATGATTACCTATCACATGTTTC
The DNA here is from genome assembly GCF_042675965.1 of Virgibacillus byunsanensis. NCBI lineage: Bacteria > Bacillati > Bacillota > Bacilli > Caryophanales > Bacillaceae > Virgibacillus > Virgibacillus byunsanensis. The sequence goes on from NZ_JBHTKJ010000001.1 coordinate 167,244, forward strand.
AATCCGGAAAGCCATTAAACGATATTGCAGTAATTCGGGAAATGTCGAAACAAACCATTGAAAATCATATTTTTAAAGCATTTCAGAATGGCCATCCGATCGCATGGGGCATCTTTTTTAATGATGAAGAGGAAGCAAACGTTTTAGCTGTACATGAGCAAATCGATGAACCTAAACTGAAGCCCTTAAAAGAAGCATTGCCAGATGGATACGATTATACAAAGATTAAAGCCGTTTTGATTAAAAATGGAGTAATGTAGAAAACCACCATGCCACCTCTAAAATGAGGGTAGCATGGTGGTTTTCTAAATGTACTATTACTTTATTTCAAAAGCCCATGTTCCATTACGGAAGACAGCTTCTGTTGTTCCATCTTCAAGTACACCGTCAATATCCAATTCCTCTGAACCAATCATGAAATCAACATGTGTTAGACTATCGTTTACATTGTTTTGGTCGAGCTCATCATCACTCATTGCTGATCCACCCTCTATGTTGGTAGGATAAGCTTTTCCAAGCGCAATATGACATGACGCATTCTCATCAAACAAGGTATTATAGAAGATCAAGCCTGATTGTGAAACAGGTGATTCGTGTGGTACTAGTGCCACTTCACCAAGACGGCGCGCACCTTCATCAGTATTAAGTAAATGTTTCAGTGTATCTTCTCCTTGTTCTGCTTTAAAATCAACTACTTTTCCGTCTTTAAACGTAAGTGTAAAATTATCAATCAAACTTCCACCATAATTTAACGGCTTGGTACTAGAAACAGTTCCATCAACACCGTATTTATGAGGCATGGAAAAAACTTCCTCTGTTGGCATATTCGGATTAAACGTTGTACCTTTTTCAGACTCAGCAGATCCACCCTTCCAAAGGTGTCCTTTAGGAAGTTTCATTTCTAAATTGGTTCCTGGTGCTTTAAAAATTAATTTATCGTAGTTTTTCTTATTTAATAACTCTCGTGCAATTCGTAATGTTTCATTATGCTCATTCCATGCTGCCAATGGATCATCTTTATCAACTCGAACAATTTTTACAATGGCATCCCATAGACTCTCCACTGCATCTTCTTTTGACTTATCAGGGAATATCTTTTGTGCCCAATCCCCAGTTGGGATAGAAATAATCGACCAGCAAATTTTATCATTCATGGTGTACTGTCTGAAATTCTTCATCGCTTGTGCTGCCGCTTTGTTAGCCTTAGCCACTCGTGAAGCATCAATATCTTTTAAAAGATCTGGATCAGTGGAACGGATCGATAAAACCGCTGCTCCATCTTCAGCGTAAGTATCATGTAATTTCACTTTCCATTCAGGGTAATCTGCAATCACCTCGTCTGGTGCATTTTCATATTTTAATAATGTTAATTCATCGTCTACCCAGTTAATATGTACATCCTTAGCACCTAATTCATACGCTCTTCTAACTACAATTTTTGTAAAATCAGCACCTTCTATTGGAGCATTTATCATTAATGCTTGGTTCTTCTGTAGGTTGACTCCCGTTCTTAAGGCTAAGTCAGCATATTTTTCCTTCGTTTGTTGGCTCACCATACAATTACCTCCATATTAAATTAATTTATTTCGTATATCGTTATTATTTCATAAAAATCAGAAATAACCAAATAACTTTTCCAATTATGTAGAAAATAAAAAAGCTCATTTCGTAAGTTTTATTGCTTTTTAATTCTCGCAGTTGAAATAAAATGCGACGTAACTGCTAGGTTGCTTTCCGCTACGGGCAGCCGCTTTCCGCGGGCACGGCTTCAGCCTCCGAAGCGGAAAACCACCGCTTCGGTGTCTTCAGACACGTGCTGTTCCCGCAGGAGTCGGCTGCCCTCTGCTCCAATCAACCATCCTAAAAGTGGCTGTTTATGCTATAAAAAACAAAATGATAGCTGTTGTTTTATTATGAAAACTATACCAGCGGCGGAAATACACGAAGACTCCTTGAAAAAGGAAATCACTTTTTCTGCGTGCGATGTAATGCTGCCGTAGCTTTCCTTGTTCTGCGGGAGGATAGGCCTAGGTGAGATTCTAAAAATGCGTTAGCATGAAGAAGCTCACCAGCCGCCCTAAGATGCGCGAAGTGTATTTCCAGAGCGAGTAACTGCACCACTTATCATCTCAAGTTATGTCGCTTTTTATATCTATTGTAGTAAAAACAACAATCTTTCAGATAGCAGCCTTAAAGAATGTCTATTTTACATCTTTACTGCTAATTTACGCATCATCAATTATGTGTTATGATAATAATAACTTACTTTTAGTAATTAAATTGATGATTTAAGATAAAATCAGAGAGAGGTGATCGTAATGGAAGAACTGTGTCCACGTTTTGAAAAAGCAATGCAACTCTTAAGTACACGTTGGGTGGGACTTATCCTATTTGAGCTGCTAAAAGGTACGAAACGTTTTTCTCATATGGAAGCAGATTTACCTATTAGCGGAAGGCTACTCTCTGATCGTTTAAAAATGCTTGAAAAAGAGGGTATCGTCAAACGAAATATTTATTCTGAATTTCCTGTTCGTATCGAATACTCATTGTCTGATAAAGGGAAAGCTCTAGAGCCGATCATTCGCGAGATTCAGCACTGGGCTGATGGTTACGTAACACAAGATGAAATCAATCAACAAGATGTGCAATAAATATTTCGGGCTGTTAATACAGCCCTTTTTTTTAGTTAAATACGACGTCTATTTAATTACAGAATCAGACACGTCCAGCTTCATCTTCCTCGCCTCATACCTTTCATAAAACTCAACAATACATAAGCCGCTACTCTACTTGTCATATTACGAAAATCAATAGTTGGGTCTATCTCTACAATATCCATGGCTGTGACCTTTTGGTGTGATGCAGCTAGTGTTATGGAATCCAACAACGATTTACTGTCCATCCCACCAGGTCCAATTGCTGGGCATCCCGGAGCAAACGCTTGATCGAGTACATCCATATCTACTGACAGATAAATGGCATCCACTTTTTCGGCTAGCTTGAGTATTTCTTGTTCTGCAATTGATTTTACTGTCCGGGTTTCAAGGTCAGCCATCGTGTAAACAGTAACACCATGCTTTTTTGCAAAGTCATGATACGCTCTCGCGTTGGTAAAATCTCGAATACCAATCTGTACCAAGTTTTCCCCTTCAATTACCTGATCATCTAATAATCGGCGAAATGGTGTTCCATTTGTAGGACCACCATCCTCCACATTGCGTAAGTCGTGGTGGGCATCAAACTGAATGACGCCAACAGTCTGATGTTGGGCGTATGCTTTTATGGCGGAATAGCTTATCGAGTGGTCTCCCCCCAAAAGCAGCCAATTGTTCACTGCATTTGTTTGAAATACATCTTGTAACCCTTCGAATATCCTTTGATGATTCCCTATAATATCAGTTGGGTCCATGTAGATGTCACCATAATCAATAATACGATCCGTAAGATTCAACCCTTCTTCTCCTGAATATGTTGTATAGCTTTGTAAAGCCGAACGGATTGCACCGGGTGCAAGTGACGCCCCTGAGTGACTAATCGACGGCTTAGAAAGTGGTATTCCGACCAAGCCGATATCCCCTGTAATTCCACCATTCCAGGGCATTAGCAATTCGTTTGCTTTCGTTGTAAATCTATCCTTAAAAATTGCTTCTCCTGCTGGCTGTAAGTGTCGTAAAGATTTTTTCATCGTATCGACTGCCTTTCGTATAACACTTCCCCATTTTTGATAACTGTTTTCGCATGATTCACCCCATAATGATATGGAATATACATATAATTCGGTGCATCCCAAATCACGATATCTGCTTTTCGTCCTGTTGCGATTGATCCGGCCTCGTGTCCACGGCTGATTGCGTGTGCTGCATTAACCGTAACAGCATACCAAATTTCAGCGGGGGATAGCTTTAATCGTAGTGCTGCAATTGACATGATGAATTGAAGGTTTTCTGTGACTGAGCTTCCTGGGTTAAAGTCTGTTGATATCGCAATCGCCGCTCCTGAATCAATCATTTGTCGCGCTTTAGCATATATATCTTTTCCTAAGTAAAAACTGGTTCCAGGTAAAATGACGCCAATTGTATTCGATGCAGCAAGTTGTTCGATTCCTTCATCAGAAGCTACTGCAAGGTGATCCCCACTAATTGCGCCCACTTCAACAGCGAGTTCAGTACCACCTAATTGGTCAATTTCATCGGCATGTAACTTTACACCAAACCCTTTTTCCTTCGCTTTTTGTAAATAACGTCTGGATTGTTCTACAGTGAATACACCTGTTTCGGTAAAAATATCGACAAATTCGGCGAGATTATTTTCCTTTATTTCATCGAACATGTCACTCATTACATCCAGAAATGATTCTGGGTCTTCCCTATATTCAGGCGGGATAGCGTGTGCACCCAAAAACGTTGATATAACGTCTAATGGGTGTTTAACATTAGCCTCTTTTGCAACTTTTAATTGCTTTAATTCGGTATCCCTGTCTAATCCATAGCCGCTTTTTGCTTCTACCGTTGTAATTCCATGCATCGCCATTCGGTCTAAATGAAATAATGTCTTGTCGAGAAGTTCTTCATAGTTCGCTTTTTTTGTAGCATTTACGGTCGCTAATATACCTCCTCCTTGTTTTAAAATATCCAAGTAGTCTACACCTTGCTGTTTGAGGGCCATTTCTTTCTCTCGTGACCCACCAAAAACAAGGTGGGTATGTGGTTCAACTAATCCAGGAGTAACCAGTTTGCCCTCGGCATCAATCGTCTGTTCTGCTTGAATATTCATTGCTTTTTCGACTGAGCCAATCCAGACAACATTTCCATTTGTAATGGCAACAGCTGCGTCTTCCATAACGGTAAGGTCGTTCATATCCTTTCCTTTAACAGGTCCTTTTTTATCCATTGTTAAAAGCTGACCAATGTTCGTAATTAATTTTTCTACATGCACTTTATTACTCTCCTCCTATCCTTTTGTTGGAATGGTAATGTTATTTTCTTCGGCAAATGATTCCGCCTTTTCATAACCTGCATCTGCATGGCGAATGATGCCCATTCCTGGGTCGGTCGTTAATACACGCTCTAATCGTTCATGAGCAAGATCTGTTCCATCTGCAACGATAACCATTCCCGCATGTAAGGAATACCCCATGCCGACACCTCCTCCATGGTGGAACGAAATCCATGACCCTCCAGCTGCTGTATTAATTAAGGCATTTAATACTGCCCAATCACCTACAGCGTCACTTCCATCCTTCATTCCTTCCGTTTCCCGGTTAGGAGAGGCAACCGATCCACAATCCAGGTGATCACGGCCAATAACGACAGGCGCTTTTAATTCTCCATTTCGTACCAGTTCGTTGATCGCAAGACCCATTTTCATCCGTTCCCCGTAACCTAACCAGCAAATACGTGACGGTAACCCTTGAAAAGCTATTTGACTCTGAGCCATATCGATCCAACGTATTAATGCTTCGTTTTCCGGGAAAAGCTCTTTAATTAACGCATCCGTACGATAAATATCATCCGGATCACCAGAGAGCGCTGCCCAACGAAATGGACCTTTCCCTTCACAAAACAATGGGCGAATATAAGCAGGAACAAACCCTGGAAAGTCAAAGGCATTCGCTATTCCCTCATCATGTGCAACCTGACGAATGTTGTTTCCATAATCGAATACAACCGAACCATTTTGTTGAAATTGAAGCATTGCTTCAACATGTTTTGCCATGCTTTGTTTGGAGAGTTCCGTATATGTTTTTGGGTTATTTTTACGTAACAGAAACGCTTGCTCCACACGATAACCTACAGGTACATAACCATTAAGTGGGTCGTGTGCTGAAGTTTGATCGGTAACGATGTCGATTTGAATGTCTTTGGTTAATAGTTGATGGTGAATTTCCGCTGCATTACCTAGCAATGCTATCGACAATGCTTTCCCTTCTTGTTTGGCTGAATTTGCTAGCTTAATAGCTTCGTCCAGACTATCTGTCATCACATCACAATACTTTGTTTGGATGCGCTTCTCGATACGGCTCTTGTCTACTTCAACAGCTATGACGACACCTTCATTCATCGTAACCGCTAAGGGCTGTGCCCCGCCCATCCCACCAAGTCCTGCTGTTAGTGTAATCGTATGCTTGAGCGAACCATTAAAGTGCTTTTTGGAAAGTGCTGAGAAAGTTTCATAGGTTCCTTGTAAAATTCCTTGTGTACCAATATAGATCCAACTTCCGGCAGTCATTTGTCCATACATCATAAGTCCTTTTTGATCAAGTTCATGAAAATGCTCCCATGTTGCCCATTTTGGAACGAGTACGGAGTTGGATAGAAGTACGCGTGGTGCATGCTTGTGTGTTTTAAAAACGCCAACCGGTTTTCCAGATTGAATCAGCATTGTTTCGTCATTCTCAAGCCCGCGTAATGTGTTAACAATGGCATCAAACGCTTCCCAGTTACGAGCTGCCTTTCCAATTCCACCATATACAACAAGCTGTTCTGGATTCTCTGCTACCTCTGGATCCAGATTGTTATACAGCATCCGTAACGCCGCTTCCTGCTCCCAGCCCTTACATTCTAATTCCAATCCTTTTTTAGCTGAAACTCTATTCATGTAAAACTCCTCCCTTATGATTACTAACCGTTACATCACTCTCATTATCTGCTTTTAACCATTCGGTAAGTTTTTCGATATCAGTAGAATATACACGATCCTTGGTAATGCTTGGTACTATTCGACGTGCTTTCTCATAAAATGCTCTTGTTTTGGTTGCCATATGATCTGTTCCCCTATATTCAACTGCCTGCATGGCACAGATTAGCTCAATCGCAATGACACGCCTTATGTTTTGGAGCATTTGTAAGGCATGCCTGGCAGCTATCGTCCCCATGCTTACATGATCCTCCTGATTTGCTGATGATGGTATTGAGTCCACACTAGCTGGATGTGCTAACGTTTTATTTTCAGAGACAAGAGATGCGGCACTATATTGCATAATCATCGCTCCTGATTCGAGTCCTGGATTTGGACTTAAAAAGGCAGGTAAATCATTCAGCTGTGGATTTACTAGTCGCTCAATTCGGCGTTCGGCAATATTGGCTGTTTCTGCAATACCTAGTTTTAGAAAGTCCATCGCAAATGCAATGGGCTGTCCGTGAAAATTACCTCCAGAAATAACTTTATTTTGCTCTGAAAAAATTAACGGGTTATCGGTGACTGCATTTATTTCGGTTTGGAGCTTTTCTTTTACATACAGAACGGTTTGCCAGGAAGCGCCTAACACTTGCGGGATACATCGCAACGAATACGCATCCTGAACTCTTATTTCACCTTGCTTTGTAATTAATGAGCTGCCTGATACGTACTGACGAATGCGAGTGGCTACATCGATCTGTTCCTGATGTCCACGAGCGTAATGTAGATCCTCATCAAAAGCATCGATAATCCCGCGTAATCCTTCCAAGGTCATTGCAGCAGTAAGCTCACTCTGATGAAGCAACTTTTCCATTTCCAGATAAGCAATCACTCCAACTGCCGTCATCGCCTGTGTTCCATTAATAAGTGCTAAACCTTCTTTCTCTTTGAGTGTAATTGGAGTTAGTCCTTCTACTGCTAATACTTGTATTGCCTGCTGTCGTTCACCTTGGTAAAATACCTCCCCTTCGCCAAGTAACGCTAATGCTAGATGTGATAACGGAGCCAAATCACCACTTGCTCCAAGTGACCCTTGCTGCGGAATAACCGGATGAATACCAGCATTCACAAAGTCTATTAGTTGATTTACTAAAGCAGGACGTACACCAGAATATCCTTGTGACAGTGCATTTGCCCGGAGCAGCAGCATGGTCCGGCTTATAGTTTCAGAAAAGGGATCACCAACACCACATGCATGCGAATGAATCAGGTTCAACTGCAATGTTTCTAAGTCGTCATGCTCAATCACCACATCACTAAATTTTCCAAAGCCTGTGTTGATGCCATACATCGTTTCTTTACCTTCAATCATTTCCTCGACTGCACACCTGTTTACTTTTATTTTTATAACAGCATCATCAGATAATGTGACCTGTTCCTTTTCAAATACTACCCGACGAACTTCATCTAACGTTAAAGCCTCTCCAGTTAAAACAACCACTACTTGCACCTCCATAGTACCGCTTTATCATAGTAAAGCGGAAAAAGTAAAAGGAGGCTATGGTCCTTAAGACCAAGCCTCCTGTAAATGTTCGCTATTTATGTGTAAATGCCGTGAGTTCCGTGTGGTAATCATAAAGACACCTCAGTGTTTTAAATATTCTTACTTTATATTGTAAGCGTTTTCTTATGGAAATGCAATACATAATATAAAGTAGGGATATTTCGGTGGATTCCGCGATTTTCCGGGTTATTCCGCGAATCTTGCTGGAATTCCGCGTTTTTTCCGGTTATTCCGTGATTTCGACATTTTATTCCGCGAAATTCTCGATTATTCCGCGATAATAGATAAAAGACAAAAAGCTGCCTACCCCACGCGGGAAAATAGACAGCTTTCATCATTAAAAAATATACGTTGTAAACAATACAAGTCATACTAGCTAGTACCACTTTTAATATAACCAGTATTTGTTATTTTAATTCCATGGATAATCCGTACCAAACGATGCTGCCATCTCTTTTGATTCCTTTCTTCGTTCTCTACGTCGTTCTGCACGCTGCGAGGCGAGGTTGTGTAACTGCCTTTCTTGATCTGACTCAGGATATACAGATGGAACAGTAGTTGGTTTTCCACTTTCATCAACAGCCACAAATGTAAGAAATGCTGTCGTACAAACTTTTCGATCACCTGTTAGCAGATCTTCTGTAACAGCCTTTACAAATACTTCCATTGATGTAGTGTGTGTCCATGTAACGAATGCCTCTACACATATAGAGTCCCCCTCTTTTACTGGGGCAAGAAAATCGACTGAGTCTGTTGATGCAGTTACTACAGGCTTTCTTGAGTGACGAACTGCTGCTATAGCTGCCACGTCATCAATATGTGCCATTAATTTTCCCCCGAATAATGTGCCATGTGTGTTGGTGTCTGGCGGCAAAACGTGAGATGTTTTAACAGTCAGTGATTCCAAGCAGGGTTTTTGGTCCATTTGGTTACCTCCTCAGGTTTTTATTGCTACTACTTTTCCCATGATTATCTATTTACAATCATGAATACTACAGAATTGGTGATAACAATCTGGAAATGGATTCTTTAAACCGTATTCCAAGCGATCGTTTTGCATATAATTTCCTCGTCATCTGTGAACAAAACTTAATATCATGGTCAAATGCTTTTACCAGTTGGTCTGAAACACCGATATCATAAATAAATGCATTTACTTCAAAATTCAGTCGGAAACTGCGTACATCTATGTTTGCTGTTCCAACGGAGGCTATTTTTCCATCAACCACAATTGTTTTTGCATGCAGAAAACCGTTTTGATAAACAAACACTTCTGCTCCAGCGCTCAGTAGATCACCAATGTAGGACAAAGTTGCCCAATATACAAATGGATGATCAGGTTTATTTGGTATCATAATCTTCACTTTTACTCCTGAAAGCGCAGCAATCCGTAATGCGTCCTGCAGACTTTCATCAGGTATAAAGTACGGTGTTTGAATATAAATATATTCTCTTGCAGATAAAATCATTTTAATATAGCCATTTTTTATCTGTTCCCACTCTGAATCAGGGCCACTTGACACAATTTGAACACCTACATCACCTGATGGTACAGCGGCATAAAATCGATCTTCATACAAAATGTCATTTCGGGAAGCTTGATTCCAATCGAGAATAAAACGGGTTTGCATCATTCTTACAGCGTCACCGTTAATACGCAAATGGGTATCACGCCAATAGCCGAATTTCTTGTTTTTGCCAAGGTACTCATCACCTATGTTAAAGCCACCAATATATCCTATTTTTGCATCTATAATAGCCAGTTTACGATGATTTCGGTAGTTAATCTTAAAATTAACTTTAGGTATCTTTGGTGGGAAAAATGCTTCTACTTCTCCACCTGCATTTCGCAGACGTTTCTTAAACGCCCTACTTAACCCTCTGGAGCCCATATCATCATATAGAACACGGACCTCCACACCTTCATTCGCCTTTTTTATTAGAACTTCCGCTATTTGTTTGCCTAATTGGTCATGTCGAATAATATAATAGAGCAAATGAATATGGTTTGTTGCCTTTTCTAGATCCTGAATTAATGCCTTAAATTTCTCATTGCCATCCGTAAAAATTTTGAGTTGATTATCTTGTGTAAAAATAGCATCATTATTTCGTAAATGCAATAAATATAAATCTCTATAACCGGATAATTCCGCATGTTTAAAATGAAATGTCCGCTCTACCATAGAGTTAAGCTGTGCTTGTACTGAGGTTTTCACACCAAGCCTGCTTTTAGTATCCCAGGTAAAAATACGCTGATTACTTAACTTCCTTCCAAAAACCAGATACAAAAAGAATCCCGCAATAGGAATAAAGAGTAGGACCATCAACCATGCCCATGTTGAGCTTGCATCTTTTCTTTCCAAAAATATAATTGTAAATGCCAACACGATGTTAAATATGAGGATTGAACCTACTAAAAAAGGAATAAATTCCAAGGCCTATTCTCCTTCCTCCGCTACCATTGCAATAGGGAATTCAACCCTTGTGAAAAATTTACATTATTACTAATATAGCACATTTTCCTATATCGAGTTAAGATTGTATACTAAAAAAAAGGAGTGATAGCATGCAACAAAAACAAATTGCACTGGTTATTGGTGGTACAGGAATGCTCCGTAATGTATGCCATTGGCTTGTTGAGAATGGCTACATTGTTTTTATTATCGGAAGAAGTATTCAAAGACATAAATCCTTGAAGGAAAATAGCCCAAACCCCGAAAACATTCACGCCTTACCTGTGGATTATCATGATCTTAATCAGCTTCAAACTGAACTCAACAAAACGTTTCATACATATGGCTCACCTCAACTAGTAGTGAGCTGGATTCATTCTTCTTCACCAGTTGCCTTACCACTAATAATTAATGAGCTTTCTACTAAGAATACTAGTATTCCATGGCGATTATTCCATATACAAGGAAGTGCCCGTTTTTTAAAGAAAGAAAACACGCCTGTTCAGCTAAATTGCCTGTACAGACGTGTGTATTTAGGATTTATGATAGAAAATAATATTTCACGCTGGCTTACTCACGAAGAAATTTCTAACGGGATAATTCAAGCCATTAAAAACGATAACAACGAAACAATTATTGGTACTTTAGAACCTTGGGACATGCGCCCTTAGATTAAAGTTTATTTAATGCTTGCTCTACATCAGACCAAATATCTTCCCATGCTTCTAACCCAATAGATAAGCGAATTAGTTGATCAGTAATTCCCATCTCCAATCGGGATGCTTCTGGAACAACTGAATGTGTCATTGTTGCTGGATGCTGGATTAATGTTTCCGCATCACCTAAACTAACAGCAATTTTTAAAAAGGAAAGGTTATTGAGCATTTGCTGTGCGTCTTCTTTTGTTCCTTTAATTTCAAACGAGATTAAACCGCCCCCACGCTTCATTTGCTTTTCCATGATCGGATAATCAGGGTGGCTTTCATCTCCTGGGTAATAGATATTAGCTACTTTCGGATGATGACGCAGCTTTTCAAATACTTTTTCAGCATTATCACAATGACGATCAAGACGAACGGGTAGTGTTTTTAATCCCCGTATTAAAAGCCAGGCATCAAATGGAGAAATAATTCCCCCAATATCCTTCTGTGTTGTCATGGCTACCGAGTCAAGAAAGTCTTTTTTACCTACTACTAGCCCTGCAACAACATCTCCGTGTCCCCCAATATATTTGGTCGCACTGTGTAATACAACGTCACAACCAAGCTCAAGTGGTCGTTGTAAGTATGGTGAAGAGAACGTGTTATCTACTACAACTGGAATATTAAATTCTTTCGCCACTTCTGCTACCATTTTCAGATCGATTAACTTCATCGTTGGATTTATCGGTGTCTCTACATAAATACATGTTGTTTCAGGTTTAATTAATGCACGAACATCTTCTTTTGTTGCCATATTGGAAAAATCATGCGTTATATTATATTTTTCTTTCATCATCGTTAATAATCCAAATGTACATCCATACAATCCTGACGAACAAAGAATATGATCATTCGCTTTGGTTAAAGCAATTAGTACTGCAGATACTGCCGCCATTCCTGAGGCAAAAGCAAGTCCTCTCTCCCCTTTTTCCAAAGCCGCAATCCGTTCTTCCAACACAGAGACGGTAGGGTTACCTAAACGTGAATAAATATAACCGTCCTCTTCACCAGCAAACCGGCGTTCACCTTGCTCCGCGGTATCAAATGTATATGTTGATGTTTGAAATAATGGCGTACTAAGACTGCCCAGCATCTCTTTGGAGTCATAGCCCTCGTGGATAACTGTCGTTTCAAAGTTTTTATGTTTTTCAGTCATAAGTTCTCCCCCTATATTGATTTTGTCCTATACATTCCCTATTTACTATCATATTCTATAAAACACTTTTTTGAAAGCGTTTTCCCTTAAAACTATCAAGCACTTTTTTTGCTTTTTTATAGGGATACTCTTAGAATTAATTTATTTGGAAGATTGATTATATTTAGGAAACATATCTGTAGAAAAGAAGGGTTGCACCATGCAGCAAAATCAGGAAAAGTTAGGAATTTTATATATAACCGGTGCCTACTTAATGTGGGGATTTTTGCCGATGTACTGGAAACTTGTTCAAGATGTTGGAGCTGGCGAAATTTTGGCGCACCGCATTGTTTGGTCATTTGTCTTTATGCTGGTAATTGTTTTGATTTTACGGAAATGGCCAGCTTTTATTAAAGAATGCAAAGTAATTATAAAAGATAAGAAAAAGCTTATCGGTATTACCGTAGCCTCGATTATGATCAGTGTGAACTGGATTACATTTATATGGGCAGTGAACAGTGATCATGTCATACAGGCAAGCCTTGGTTATTATATTAATCCACTTGTGAGTATTTTACTTGGGATCGTTGTATTAAAGGAAACATTAACAAGAAGGCAATTATTCTCTATTATATTAGCAGGAATTGGCGTCATTTACCTTACTATTAGCTTTGGTGTATTCCCTTGGGTATCATTATTGCTCGCTTTTAGTTTCGCCATATATGGATTGCTGAAAAAAATGGTTGATATCGGAGCAATGTTTGGGTTAACGATCGAAACAATGATTGTAACACCACTTGCAGCAATTTATTTATTTTCAATACCTGATGGTTCATTATCTTGGAACTCCCTCTTCTCCACTACTAGTCTATTATTACTTGGAGCTGGGGTAGCAACTGCAATCCCCCTTTTATCGTTTGCTAATGGTGCTAAAAGAATTCCACTATCTATGGTTGGTTTTCTCCAATATTTTGCACCTACAATTATGTTAATCTTAGGGGTCTTCCTTTACGGCGAGACATTCTCACAAGCACATTTGATCTCGTTTGTATTAATATGGATTGCTTTAATTATTTATATGGGTTCAGCATATCATCGACCAATCAGACAAAGAAAAAGAATTTAATTTATTTTCTAAAAACGGTTGACGAACAAACGACTTTTCTTATATAATGCTTAATAACTTAATATTAGTTAAATCTCTTATCAAGAGTGGCGGAGGGAATAGGCCCTGCGAAGCCCGGCAACCTAAAGTAATGTATACATTGCTTTGAAAGGTGCTAAATCCTACAGATCACATTATGATCTGGAAGATAAGAGGAGGAACCGTTACATACGCCCTCTTCTTAGGAAGAGGGCTTTTAAATTCTCCTCTTCCTCCAGACTTGAACAAAAGCGTACGTCCTATACGTCGCTGATTCTGTCATTCAATAGTACTCAGATTTGGAGCTGTTGCTTGAACAAAAATCGAAGGAGGAATTATTTATGTCAAATTTTCATTTACCTAATCAGGAAACAGTATTACTTCACGGAGGTCAGGAACCTGATCCAACAACCGGATCAAGAGCAGTACCAATTTATCAAACTACTTCCTATGTTTTCAAGGACACAGAACATGCACAAAATTTATTCGGTTTAGCGGAAACTGGAAATATCTATTCTCGTATTGGGAATCCAACCGTCGATGCATTTGAACAACGGGTTGCTCAACTGGAGGATGGGGTAGCAGCAGTGGCAACCTCCTCTGGTATGGCTGCAATTACTTTAGCCATTCTAAATATTGCAAGTGCTGGTGATGAGATTATTGCCGACAGTAATTTGTACGGGGGAACATACAATTTATTTGCTAACACGCTTCCACGCTATGGAATTGAAGTAAAGTTTGTAGACGGTACTAAGCCAGAGGCCATTGAAGATGCCATTACAGATAAAACAAAAGCTGTCTTCGGGGAAATCATTACAAATCCGAGCCTAAACGTTTTCGATGTTGAGGCAGTAGCAGCAGTTGCTCACAAATACGGTATCCCACTTATTATTGATAATACATTTGCTACACCATATTCAACAAAACCCTTGACGTGGGGTGCTGATATCGTAGTCCATTCTGCTACAAAATGGATTGGTGGTCATGGAACTACTATTGGTGGAATCGTCGTTGATGGTGGACGTTTTAATTGGAATAATGAAAAGTTCCCTGGACTTACAGAACCTGATGAAAGCTATAATGGATTGCGTTATATTGATGTTGGACCTGCGGCTTTTGCGATCAAATTACGTGTTCAGTTACTAAGAGATATTGGAGCATGCTTAAGTCCACAAAATGCATTTCTGTTACTACAAGGTCTTGAAACCTTACACTTACGCATCGAACGTCATAATCAGAACACAGCTGAAGTTGCCGACTATTTAACAAAGCATCCAGCAGTAGAGTGGGTAAATTACCCAGGGCTTGAGGATCATCCGTCACATAAGTTAGCTAAAAAATACCTAAGTAATGGCTTTGGTTCTATTATTACATTCGGTATTCAAGGCGGACGTGAAGCAGGGCGGAAATTAATCGATGGAGTGACACTTTGGTCGCATGTAGCTAATGTTGGGGATGCCAAGTCCCTTATTATCCATCCAGCTTCAACCACTCATCAACAGTTAAGTGAAGAGGATTTAAAGAAGAGCGGTGTTAAAGAGGAATTAATTCGCCTATCCATCGGTATCGAGTCTACTAAAGATATATTAGTTGATTTAGATCAAGCCATTGCAAAAGCAACAAACTCAAAAACTTCATTTCAATCTACAGAAGAGGATGCCATTAAGTGGTTAGTATCTTCACCCTTTGCTAGAGAAAATGGAGCAGTTCGAAAAAAGGCAATTGCCGTAGTTGGTCTAGACGATACATCTAGTTCTTTATACAAAAACACAGAGCAACTCCAGCAATTAGGGTTTCAAATCTTACCCGTTCACGAAACCAAACAAGAGTTGTTTGGAGAGAAAACGTATAAAACTATTTCAGATATCCCTGTTGACATTGACGCCGTGTGGTTGGAAAATCAAGCATTACCAGCAACAGCAATTGAGCAATTTATTAACAAACAAGGGAAAATTCTTTTGATAGAAAAACCTGAAACAAATGATCAAACGGTAGAGCATGCTAAAGCCTCTGGTATTACTGTAATTACTAATACGAATCCATATGAGGAAGCACTCCGTTTAAGGGAAAACAAAGAAGCAAGGGTTCCTTTAGAAGTTTAATAGAGTTGAAAAGGAGCGGATTTTCATGGTACACATGTTGACAAAAACACCTATTATAAATGACATATCATTTGGTCCGCTCCAGTTAGATTCTGGAGAGACAATTGATAAGGTGACATTACGTTATGAAATTGCCGGACCAAAGTCTGCACCAGTAGTATTAGTATGCCACGCATTAACAGGCAATCACCATACAATTGGAACAGATAGTAGTCCTGGTTGGTGGAGTGGGCTAATTGGTCGGAAGAAGTATATCGACACCGAACGCTTTCAAGTTATTACTTTTAATGTGCTTGGAGGGTGTGACGGTTCAACTGGACCCGCTTCTATTAATCCAGCAACTGATGAACCTTATCGCACATCATTTCCAAACATTACGATTCGTGACATGGTGCGCGCACAATTTATGGCACTACAAAAACTAGAAATCAGTAGATTAGCAGCAGTTACAGGAGGATCCCTTGGAGGTATGCAAGTACTTGAATGGGGCCTCTTATACCCTGCTTTTGTAGATAAGTTGATTGTCCTTGCTGCAACACCTACATTCTCTGATTATGGTATAGCGTTTAACCATATTGCAGCTTCCTCCATAAAAGCAGACCCAAATTGGAATAAGGGGAATTACGATTCCAATCATTCATTGAAAGGTTTAGAATTAGCTCGGATGATTGGCATGGTAACCTATCGTAGTTCAGCATTATTCAATAAGCGTTTTGATCGAGAGAAAAAGGGCAAAACGTATGATGTAACATCTTATCTAGATTATCAAGGAGAAAAATTAACACACCGCTTTGATCCAAATAGTTATCTTTACCTATTAGAAGCGATGAATAATCACGATGTTAGTTTCCATCGAAGTGAATGGAAAAAGGCTATTCAAAACATACAATGTCCCGTGCTAGCAATCAGCTATGAAAAGGACCTTGTCTATGAACCTCCCATTATAAACGAATTAGCAGAGGCAATACCAAATAGCACCTATTACCATATCCACACTGATTTTGGCCATGACGGCTTTCTAACTGAGTTTCATAAATGGGGAAACATTGTTTTTGATTTCCTAAACGAATCCCAAAGCTGATTAAGAAGCATAATAGTAGAAAAAAGCGTTTAAGCAATACTATATTGGGGTAAAAGTAAATAATACTATATATTCATTCGCCTGAGTGTTTAGGCGAATTTTTATTTGTTAATACTTAATAGTAAGTATTATACTGTTTGTTGTTATAAGATTAGAAAACTTGGCGTTCGTTAAAGGGAATCTTAGTAAGCGAACTTTGCTTTCTTAGATTCCCTTATGCTCTGGAGTGCAAGTCTTTATGGCGAATGACCTAGTTGCACTTATGCAGATAAGAAAGTTTTATACTTTCTTATCTGCTAGAATAGAATAGGAGTTTAATTTACTTATGAATTACCTATACAAAATTAGGCATTTTATAAATAAATGCCATATAATATAATAAATCAGCTTAGGTGTGGTTTGCATGAATAAACGAAGATTAGTGTTAGCTGTAATTCTGCTATTACTGGGGGCAGGTATTTTTTTCATCGTCGATATATGGAACGAAAAGGATCAAGTAACCATTGATAACCCCTCTCTTCAACAGGAGAGTGAAGAAGAAACCCATACTACAGAGGATGAGGACACAGAAGAACAAAAAATAGAAGAGGATACGGATAATTCCCCTTTAACAACCCAATTCAAGGATGTTATTACAGAAGCGGTACAGGGTACTATTGACTTTTTCACTAATAAAGAAACACGTGTAGTCGCTATTGGTGACTCCTTAACACAAGGAGTCGGGGATGAAACTGGTGAAGGTGGATATATTGGTATTCTAGATAACACGATCAATAAAAATAAGCAGCTTGTGAGATTTGACAATTTTGGTAAGCGTGGCAACCGCTCTGATCAACTTTTGAAACGTATAGAAGATCCGGAAATATCTACTTCTATAGCAGAAGCAGATATTGTCTTACTAACAGTTGGTGCAAATGATATTATGAAAGTGGTTAAGGAAAACTTTACTAATCTATCATTCCAAGATTTTGTTCAGGAACGCATAGCATATGAAGAAAGGTTAGAGGAGATTATATCAACGGTAGAGTCTATAAATGGTAATGCTGATGTGTATTTATTAGGATTCTATAATCCATTTGAACAGTATTTTGACGATATTGAGGAGCTTGGTATTATTGTTGAGGACTGGAACAGAACTGGTGAAGCAGTTGCTAGCAATCATGAGAATTTAACATTTATACCAACAGTAGATTTATTTACAAATACAGATGAAAATGTATTTGCTGAAGATAAATTCCACCCAAATTACAATGGATATCAACGAATTGCTAAGCGTGTATTAGAATATGTAACCCAATAGGAAAGGTGAACTCCATGCCTGAACAAAAAACGTTAAAAAACACTAAATGGAAGCGGCTATTTTATAGTTTATTTATTTTTAATATCGTTATTTTTTTAACACTATTCACATTAATCTTTTGGCCTGTTCCTGAATCAGAATATCCTTCGATTGATACACAACAATTAGAAGCAGGATCAGAATTTACTGTACGAACAACGAAAAAAAATCTAAACGAACTAGTTAATGCATATATCGATAAGCTGTTAAAAAATACGAACCATAGCTATGAAATATCCCTTGAGGAAGATGTTCATTTGATTGGGGAATTACCTGTTTTTTCATCCACTGTACCTCTTTCTGTACATTTTGAGCCTCTCGTTCAGGAAAATGGTAATGTTATTCTTAAACAAAGGTCTATTTCAATAGGATTGTTAGAACTTCCCAATCGGAAAATAATGGAATATATGGATAAGTACTTACCAATGCCTGAATGGGTTACCGTAAACCCAAAAGAGGAAGAAATTTATGTTGCCGTTACCGAAATGAATATTCGTAGTAATTTTGAAGTTCAAGTTCAGTATATTGATTTAGTAGCTAATAACATTGCAATAAAAATAAGAGTACCGTATAGAACACTGGGAATTGATTTAGAACAAAATTAGTCTTAGGAAGCGTCATATGTTACGCTTCCTTTTATTTTTCTTGATATACTTCATTCATTTGATTAATTTTCTCTTTCATCTTATCCACTAAATGTTCAGGTGATAGAACCTTTGCTTGGTTCCCCCAGGTTAATATCCAGTTTATTAACCCATCTGATAATTTAGCTTTCGTCGTTAACACAAAGTAGTCATCATCCACCTGCTTCATATCTGCTTCCTGCCCAAACCGATCAAGTACGACATTTACCAGATTGATATGAAAGCGAACTTTTATCCATATTTCCTCACCTGCAAACATGTGAAAGCTCTGGTTAACATAGTCCTGTAACTGAAAATCCCCTTTTTTGAAAGGTGTATCATTCACTTCAATATTTCGAATGCGATCAAGACGATAATGACGCATTTCATTTGTTTCCTGAAACCGGCCAATAAGATAGTAATAATCATTTTGCCAAATCAAGGCATATGGTTCTACATAATATCGATCCCCCTTGCGATGATATTCAAACTGCTTGTCCACATTAAATTTACCATATTGATAGGTAAGGACTTTTGACTCTGAAATAGCTCGGTGTACACAATCAATATTTAGTTTTACCAGTTCATAATCGATATTGGCTGATTGACTAAATAGAATGGGCTCTGGCAACGTTTTAGCAATGGATTTACTTGTTAACTGCTTTACTTTATTGATCAACTTCTTCTTTTCATTCGTCGTAATAAAACGAGCAGACAAAATAGCATCAATGATTAAGCGTAATTGATACGTTTCAAATAATCTTGCCTGATGACTAAACAATGTTTTTCCAAATTTGCCTGTATTCCGTACAATTTCAAAGTCGGTTTCATCCAATATTGCTAGATCCCGTTTAATTGTTCTACTATCAAATGTCATATCATCTGTTAAAAGGCGCAACTTTTCACTAAGCTCTTGAAGGTCCAGTTCGTTATATTCATCGGTTTCGTTAAATAATATTTCTTTGATTTTTAGTAAACGATAATTGCTCCCTCGTTCCATCTTTCCATACCTCCTAGTTAACTAGAAAACTCAACTGTTCGTTAAAGGGATTCTTAGTAAGCGTATTTTGCTTTCTTAGAATCCTTTATGCTTTGGAGTGCAAGCCATAGTTGACTTATCTACTAAAAAAAGAACCCTCTACTACTAGAGTAAGGTTCTTTTCATCGGATGACAAATCGTTTTACTTTTTTAGATAATAATAATAGATATGATTTCTTAGGTATAGATGATGTTTCACCTTTTATCAACTTACGCCCAGCCTTCAGCGCTACTTGTTGGTAATTACCTAGCTTACCTTGATATATGAGTTGTAAATTATCATGTTTACGAATATCACCAGGTGTTAAAAAGTAGGTTGGTTTCCCAAATTGAAATGCGTCTACATCTTGTAATATCGTTCCAACAAACTGTGAGCAAAACATAGCGTTTTCACGGTTGATTTCAACTTGCAACAACACAGCGATTAATCCAATAAAATTATATTTAAAATTATCTTTTTGCTGTTCAATCTCTTTTATATGACTCATCACAGCATCCACATCGGAATCAGATACTTGGCATGCATAGACAGCACAATCTGAATTCTTCAGAAAATCACTACGTATATCCTCTTTAACAAATCCACCTATAAAAGGATTCCTAGGCTTCTTTCGACCGAAACTGTATACTTCCTGTAAATCACGATCAAAAGAAATAGAAACATGATTTAATGGTTGCCTTGTCGCAAAGTTGATCGCCCGAGATAAGTATGTCCCAGTATCTGTAAAGAGAAAATAAATTGTTGTCTCCCCCACGTACTTCCCCCTTCCACACCACAGCATAACTTGATCATTATTAGAAAACTTGGCATTCGTTAAGCCTTTATAGCGAATGGCCTAGTTGCACTTATGCAGATAAAGAAGTTTTATACTTTCTTACCTGCTTAAAAATAGTTATTCATCAATTGTTACATATTTTTCTAAAAAAATATAGTACTTTTTCTAATATATAAGATATTATATGCCCTTCATAAAACTTTACCTATAATTACCTATTTGCACAAGCATACTTTGTTAATAAACTTTTCTTCCTATATATATACTATATGAAATAAGATGGAAATGTTCTACATTGACTAAAACCATTAAATCTCGTATGATTACCATGATTACTATTTTTTATGGAGGAAGTTACGTGATAAATGTTTCTAATGTAAGTTTGCGATTTGGCGACAAGAAATTATTTGAAGATGTAAATATAAAGTTTACCCCTGGAAATTGTTATGGGTTAATCGGGGCAAATGGTGCAGGAAAGTCTACCTTCTTAAAAGTTTTATCAGGAGAGGTTGAAGCTCAATCGGGTCATGTGTCTCTATCTCCTGGGGAACGATTGGCTGTTTTAAAACAGGATCACTTTGCTTATGAAGAGCATCAAGTGTTGGATACTGTCTTAATGGGACATGAACGATTATATGCAGTTAAACAAGAAAAAGATGCTATATATATGAAAACGGATTTTTCAGAGGAAGATGGTATGCGTGCTGCCGAGCTTGAAGGTGACTTCGCCGAAATGAATGGTTGGGAAGCAGAGTCAGATGCAGCTGTCTTATTAAAAGGTCTAGGCATCGATGAAAAGCTGCATGATTTGAAGATGGCAGATCTTTCAGGCGATCAAAAGATTAAAGTATTACTTGCACAAGCATTGTTTGGAAGTCCAGATATTCTATTGTTGGATGAGCCAACAAACGGCTTGGATATACAGGCAATACAATGGCTGGAAGAGTTCCTCATTAACTTTGAAAATACAGTAATAGTCGTTTCCCACGATCGCCACTTTCTGAATAAAGTATGTACGCACATTGCTGATGTTGATTATGGTAAAATTCAAATTTATATAGGAAACTATGACTTCTGGTATGAATCAAGTCAGCTTGCAGCAAGAATGGCACAAGAAGAAAACAAGAAAAAAGAAGATAAAATTAAAGACTTACAATCCTTTATTGCCAGATTTAGCGCGAATGCTTCTAAATCTAAGCAGGCAACATCACGTAAGAAGTTACTAGACAATATTACCCTTGATGATATTAAACCATCATCACGTAAATACCCGTATATATCTTTCACCCCAGAACGGGAAATTGGGAATGACTTATTACTTGTTGAAGGATTAACAAAAACAATAGGCGGCAAGAAGGTATTAAATAATGTTAGCTTTACCATGAACAAGGATGATAAAATCGCTCTCATTGGTAAAGATGATATTGCCAAAACAACGTTGTTTAAAATTATCATGGGAGAAATGGAACCTGATTCAGGAACATATAAGTGGGGTGTCACAACATCGCAATCCTACTTCCCTAAAGATAATGCCAAGTACTTCGAAAATAACGATTTACCATTAGTAGACTGGCTTAGACAATATTCACCAGAAGATCAAACGGAAACATTTTTACGTGGTTTTCTAGGCAGAATGTTATTCTCAGGTGAAGAAGCGCTTAAGAAGGCAAGTGTCCTATCAGGTGGAGAAAAAGTTCGTTGTATGCTATCCCGTATGATGCTAAGTAATGCGAATGTGTTGATTTTAGATGAACCAACAAACCACCTTGATTTAGAGTCCATCACTTCTTTAAACAATGGTCTGATAAAATTCAAAGGTTCTATCCTTTTTACATCACATGACCATCAATTCGTAAATAGTATTTCTAATCGCCTGATTGAGATTACACCAAGCGGTATTATTGATAAAGAAATGAGCTATGACGAATACGTTCAAGATAAAGAATTACAGAAAAAAGTTAATGAAATGTATGCTGTTTAAACAAATAAACGTTCCCTCAAAAGATTAAGGGTTCAGTTGCCTATCGCAAACATTATAAATGTAAAATAAAATGCCCATCAATTTGCATGCTAACTTGATGGGCATTTTTGTTGGTATAATTGTATTTACTGTTTAAAATCCATATAATTATAGTGTAATTTGTTCCCCGATTTGTTAGGTGAAAGGCTTTTAAACATCTGTATTGAAGGTAGATATATACATATTTTGAAGGGGATTAGAATATTAAAAAAGGCATAAGTGGTGTGAAACACTTCACTATTAAATAAAAAACCTGATTTCATTCCACACGATGGTTTTGTTGAGTGGAAACTTATTCCTGGTTGTTGGTTACAAGTAGCAGAAGGTAGTCTTACTGAAGGTAATGCACCATTATGTTTAGGTGTTACAAATATTGAATCTGAAAGAGAAGGACTTATTAGAAAACTTGGCTTAACGCCAATCCTTAGTTGCACTTATGCAGAAAAGAAAGTTTTATACTTTCTTTTCTGCTAAAAAACATAAAATAGATAGCTTTGAAATACACTCAAGACCAGATAGTTCCAGTTAAAGTGGGACTTTCACTGACCCTTGGGGAAATCGTCTTAGATTTTTTGAATACTTGGATAAGACTGAATTACAAGAACGGATAAAAACTATTATAGGAAAAGTGGAAGTTTAATTTATAACGGGTGCGATTGCTCAAGAGGACAATCGCTTCTTGAGTAAACGAGGCAGATAATAGACGAACAAATTTCATCCGGACTCCAGTGCCCTTATTTGTGTGAAAAACAGTGAATTCTAAGGTCAAGCGGACTCAGGGGATCTTATTACATGAAAAATAGTCTATAACTCCTGGAACTGTTACAAATAAGGTCCACTCAGTCCGACAACAGCGATAATTATACATAATGAAAGGAAATAAGGTCCAATGAGTCCGCAAAAAAGATAGGCTGTCCTATGATCAAGCAGTGTAATTTCTATTTAAGTAAAGCTTTAGTTCAATAAGAGTTAAATTTAAGTATTAGAAAACTTAGCACTCGTTAAAGGGATTCTTGGTAAGCGTACTTTGCTTTCTTAGAATCCCTTATGCTTTGGAGTGCAAGCCTTTATGGTGAATGACCTAGTTGCACTTATGCAAATAAGAAAGTTTTTATACTTTCTTATCTGCTAAGAAAAATCTCAGTTCAGTGAAATGAGATTTTTAATTACAAATACCACTACAATTACGCTTCGAATAATTTTGCAAATTTAGGTACATTTTATAGTGTGATTTCGAGTTTTGCCGTAGGTATCAGAACCCATTACTCAAGGGAACATTTTTTTAATTCTTTTGCAGTTATTTTTTCTAGCATTTCTTTTGTCATTTTAGCAATATCATACTCCACTTTGAAATCCCATTCTTTTTTTGCAGCTGAAGAATCAATACTATTCGGCCAACTTTCAGCAATTTTTTGTCGGATTGGGTCTACATCATATGACATTTTAAATTCAGGAATGTGCTTCTGGATCTCATACATAAAATCCTCTGGTGCTGCTGATATTGCTGATATATTAAATGCATTTCGATGTTCTAGCCTACTAGAATCAGCTTCCATTAACTGTATAATTGCATTTACTGCATCAGGCATGTACATCATATCCATGTACGTATTTTCGGCAATATATGACGTGTATGCTTTATTTTTAATAGCTTTATAATAAATTTCTACAGCATAATCTGTTGTACCCCCACCCGGTGGAGTTAAATATGAAATTAGTCCAGGGTAACGCACTCCACGCGTGTCAACTCCAAAACGGTGATAGTAATAATCACAAAGTAATTCTCCTGCAACCTTATTTACACCATACATTGTTGTTGGGCGTTGAATCGTGTCTTGTGGTGTATTATCCTTTGGTGTCAATGGACCGAATGCACCAATCGAGCTAGGTGTGAAGAATTGCAACTCAAGCTCTCTGGCAACTTCAAGTCCATTTACTAGTCCACCCATATTTAAGTCCCATGCTTTTTTCGGCATTGCTTCTGCTTTTGCAGATAATAAAGCCGCTAAATGCATGATTGTATCAACCTCGTATTTCTTAGCGATTTCAAACATTTCATCTGCATTTGTAACATCTAATACTTCAAATGGACCTTTTTCCATTTCTGCTTGATTAGATCTGATATCTGAACCAATTATATTTGAGGCTCCATATCGTTCGCGCAATGTTGTGACAAGCTCTGAGCCGATTTGACCAAGAGCTCCGGTGACAAGAATCTTCTTCATAGTTTACCCCCAAAATTGATTATCAACTGTTAGATAATACCCATTTCTTTTCCGACTTTTTTGTATACGGAGATAGTGGTATCTAGCATTTCTTTTGTATGTGCTGCTGTTGGCATATTACGTACTCGCCCTGTTCCTTTAGGTACAGTAGGAAATACAATCGATTTTGCATAAACGCCTTCTTCATATAATCTTTTACTAAACGCTTGTGTCTCTTTTTCATCACCAATAATACATGGTGTAATTGGCGTTTCACTCTTTCCAATGTCAAAGCCGAGTTTTTCTAGTCCACTTTTCAAGTAGTTAGCATTTTCCCAGAGTCTTTCGTTCAATTCAGTACTTTCGAGTAATAGTTCAATTGCTTTCGTACTAGCAGCTGCATCTGCTGGAGAAACCGCAGTAGAAAATAAAAATGGACGTGATCGAACTTTCAACCAGTCAATCAAATTTGCTTTACCAGCTACATATCCGCCAATAACACCAATTGCTTTTGAGAGGGTACCCATTTGGAAATCAACTTTATCTTGTAAGCCAAAGTGTTTTACTGTTCCAGCACCTTTACCTAAAACACCAGAGCCGTGAGCATCATCCACATAGGATATAAGATCAAATTCTTCTGCAATTTCAACGATCTCTGGAAGTTTAGCAATATCCCCATCCATTGAAAATACACCATCTGTAATTACCATAATCTTATTGTAGTTACCAGAATCGACTGCTTCTTTTGCCTTTTGACGTAAATCATCCATATCGGAGTGTTCAAATGGGATAATTTTTGCTTTTGATAAACGGCAACCATCAATTATAGAAGCATGGTTTAATGCATCTGAAAGAATAGCATCATTTTTATCCATTACAGCTGAAATTGCAGCCATATTACAATTAAACCCAGACTGATACGATATGACAGCTTCAGTTCCTTTAAAATCAGCTAATTTTTCTTCTAATTCAATATGAAGATCCAACGTACCATTAATTGTACGAACAGCACCTGCTCCTACTCCATATGAATCCACTGCTTCTTTTGCAACTTTTTTCAAACGGTCATCGGTAACAAGCCCCAAGTAATTATTCGAGGAAAGATTTATTAACTTTTTATTATCTATATTGATAATTGGTCCATTTGCTCCTTCAACAGGGTCGATTTCATTGTATAGACCACGGTCTTTTAATTCAGTAATATTTTCATCAAGAAACGAGTGTAAAATCTTACTAGTCATTCTTTTTCCTCCTTGTTATGTAAGCGCTTTATACACATTTGTTCTTTCACAGTGTACAAACTATACATTAAAAAGTTGATTTACCTACAGTTTATCATATAATTTAAAATTTGTTTACTATGAACAAACATTTCCTTTTCATGTATTGATAGTTTTATTATTTGATGAGATACACATATTCATACATATATCTTTATTATTTACTAATTTGGTTCGTTTTTATTTTGCAATAATTACCTGCTACATTATTATAAAAACATATGGTTTCTATTCTTTTTTTTGATTATACTATACTTATAGAAATGTACTTTAATTGGGGGTAGTATAATGAAGAAGTTATTAATAGCCCTATTTTTTATGCTAATTTTAGGATTTAGTTTCATTGGTGTCACAAACTCACCCATTGATATAGAGGAGAATGTTGATCATGATGATCAATCAGCAATCATAGAATCATATTAGTTTAGGGTTTATATATAACATAAAAAAGGAAAGCATCTTAGTAGAGATGCTTTCCTAAATGATTGCTGGCTATTTTTAAATTATTTATTTAGTATTGTTACATTAACCGTTCTTACGCCCCAGCTAAATGCTTCATCTTTTGTTGGTACATGAAGGTCGATTTTGTTTCCTTTGATTGCACTACCAATATCTGCAGCTGTTGCATAACCATAACCTTCAACATATACTTCCGAACCTAATGGGATAACACTTGGATCAACAGCAATTACTTTTGCATTTGGGTTTTCATTCAAATTAACTCCTGTTGACGTTATTCCAGAACATCCATCACAACCTGCTGTATATGCTGTTGCTGATACCGTAATTGTTTTACCTTCTGGATTTTCTTGATTGTTTGGTTCCGGTGATTCACTAGTTTGTTCTGTATTTTGTGTTGATTCATTGTTATCGGGTTGATTTTCATTAGATGTAGTTGCTACTGCTTGTCCCTCTTGTACTACATTAGTACCTTTAATTTCTAGTTCCTGTCCAATAACTATTAAATCTGTTTTTAAATGGTTCCATTCTTTTAACTCATCAACCGATACTTCATATTCTTTACTAACATTACTTAATGTATCGCCTCTTTCTACTACATATGTTTCATTTATAAAAAGTTTTTGTTTTGGATGAATAGTAGTAGATTTTAAATCATTTATGTCAACCAAATCCTCAACTGTAGTATCATATTCGTTTGCTATTCCCCAAAGGGTATCCCCTTCTATAACTTCGTATTCCTCAGCTGAAACATATGTCCCAGCCATGCCAGCTATAATGACACCTGCAACAAGTGCTGCTAATTTCTTTCTCATAGGTAGTCCCTCCTTAAATTTCTGACATTGCCTATCGTACCACAGCATAATAGACAATACAGTTACGAGACTTTTAAAAGTCTATTACAAGGATTACCCAATCTACTAATAAATATTACAAGTGTAATAGATTTGAGATAAAATACCCATATTTATCATAGTAACTAGATATAAAGTCCTTATTTTTGTAATTTGGTAATCCTTCATCAGTAATTCATCATACCTATGATATAGCTTTATTTAAGGTGTTTATCAAGAATTATAGTAAGCTTTTAAAACACAAAAAGAAGGAGCCCTCGGTTATTGGCTCCTTCTTGTAATAATTCTAATTATTCAGCAGCTGGTGCTTCTTCAGCAGTAACTGCAATATCATAACGATACATGCCTGTTCCATCACCGATATAATAGTTATGAACACGGTTGTTAACAGGTACTACCATTGAACGGTATAATGTTGGGAATACTGGTACTTCCTCAACCATTAATTGCTGCCATTCATTATAAACTTCTTGACGGTATTCTACATCAAATGCTTCTTCAGAAATACCTTTTGCTAACAATTCAGTGTTTTCCTCACTTTCATAACGTGAGAAGTTAAACATTGCCTCGCGACCATAAAGTCCACTAGGATCTACGTCAATACCTACACCCCAAGCACCTTGATAAATGTCAACTTCTGGGTCATCATTACCACCATTTCCAACACGCTCATAGAACGTGTTAAACTCTAGTAAACGACCATCAATAAGTTCTACATTAAGACCAACAGCTTCCCACGACTGAATATAATATCGAGCCAATGGTTCAGCAGTATCGCCACCTGACATAGAAGCAAAGTTAATGACTAATTCTTCTCCATCAGGATCTTCACGTAGTCCATCACCATCAGTATCAACATAACCTGCTTCATCAAGTAGTGCTTTTGCAGCATCAGGATCATATTCTAAACCAGGATTAGAATCATCATGGAATTCTGGATGGGACGGTGGAATAAGTGTTGTTCCAGCCCAACGAAGTCCATTGTAGAATTCCTCTCCAACAGCATTGTTATCTACAGCATGCCACATAGCTTTACGTAAATTAACATCGCCCATTTTAGCATCTGGATTTGGAGCTACTACTCCATTGTCAGCATCCCAAGTCCCTAATTTAAAGCCAATATACGTATAAGCACGATCTACATCACCAAGAAACTCAACATTTGACATGTCTGCGTTATCTGGATATTGATCAACTGGGAATGAGCTAACTGTGTCCACTCCACCAGTTTCTAGTTCGTTTACTACAACAGTAGGATCTACTACTTTTACAATAACTTCATCAAGATTTGGTTCCCCACGCCAATAGTCTTCGTTCTTAGACATCGTTACAGATTCACCAGGTACGATTGATTCTACTTTAAATGGTCCAAATCCAATAGGGTTTTCACGTACTTCTGGTGAAGAAGACATATCAGCAACCGGTATATCACCAAAAATGTGTTTCGCTAGTGGATATGACCAAATACCACCAGTTACAAGTGATGGAGTTGATTGTAGATACGTAATTTTCAATGTTTTCTCATCAACTACTTCAATACCTGAAATTGAATCAGCTTCTCCATCGTGATACTCTACCATGCCTTCAACATTCTGTAATGTTCCATCATAACGGTCACCATCATAGTCTGGGTGCCCAATTACTTCATGTGCAAACTCCCAATCTTCAGCTGTAACTGGTTCACCATCATGCCAGTTTACATCATCACGTATAGAGAACGTAAATGTCTTACCATCTTCAGATACTTCATAGGTTGCAGCGCCATCGTTCGTATATACAAAGCTCTCGTCCCACGTTAGCATTCCTTCGTCAAACCAGTTAAGGATCTGAGCATCAGGGTCACCACCGTAGAAGTTCCAATTTAATGTACCTTCAAATACAGTATCTGAAACTAACCCAAATGTTAATGAGCCACCATCAATTGCTTCCCCTTCATTATTCTTTATTTTATCAAAATCGTCTATCGAATATAGGCCGTCATCTTCAGCCTCTTCCTCTTCTTCATCCTCTTCAGTACCTTCTTCTTCAGTACCCTCTTCCTCTGTATCACCTGAATCATCTGGCTCTTCACTAGATGTATCGTCACTACATGCAACTAACGCAAGCATTAAAACAAGCATAAGTGCAAAAAGCAACTTACTAAAACTAATCTTTCTCATACCTTGTACCCTCCCTTTTATTTAAAACTTCTTGCTAACAGCCAGCATTACATAAACACTGACTTATATACTCAACATCAACACACTATTAGCGTATTGATGTAGGTAACTAGTTGATAAAGGCTATTAACCTCTTCTTTGTCTAGCATCGGTTGCTCGTTTAAGTGCTTCACCGACGTTTCTTATAGCCAACATCAATAATAAAATTAATATGGATGCAGGCATCCAAATCCACCATCTATTCTCCAGTGTTTGCGGGTTTCTTGCATAACTTAATAGCGTCCCTAGACTTGGGGTATCTTCTGGAAAGCCGAATCCTAAAAAGGATAGGCCTGATTCTAAACCAATATTTGCTGCTAAATTCAATGTCATTGTTACAATAATAAGGGAACTTATATTTGGTAGTACTTGTGAAAATATAATATTAGTATGGGATGAGCCTAGTGTTTTAGACGCCTGAACATAGTCGAGTTCCTTTTCCTGAAGGGCTTTTGACCTTATTAACCGGGCAATTCCCATCCATAAAAATGCTGTCATAATGAGTGAAAAGGTCCAAATGCTATATTTGGGAACCATTGATACAAAAACAATTACAATCATTAGAACCGGTAGGATAAGGAAGAAATCAAGAATTCGCATCATAATGTTATCGATATGTCCACCAAAATAACCAGATATAATTCCGAACACAACTCCGATAAGTCCAGTCATTAACGTTACCAAAATCCCAATTGAGAGTGAATTTTTAGTACCGATTATTAATTGACCAAAAACGTCACGTCCCCCGTAATCTGTACCTAGTATAAATTCGTCATTTGGAGCCTCGTGAATGGAAAATAAATCAACCGTTACAATTTCGTCTTGATCTAATATCAATGAAACACCATATACAAACACCGAAATTAGTATTAGAAAAATAAGCGATATAAGGGCAACTTTATCCCTCATAATTTCACGCCAGATAATATTGAAGCCAGATGGACTCTTCTCAGGTCTTTTATTCGTCTGAGTGCCCAAATTAACCTTGTTCGTTTCCATTATAATTCACCTCAGAGTCTATCTTGTTCTATTTAATGCGAATACGAGGATCCACAAGACTTAGTATTATATCTGAAAGTAGTGCCCCTAGTATCGAGGCAATTCCAAATAAGAGAACAACAGCCGTTACAACGGTATAATCACGTATCATAATTGATTCTAAAAAGAGTTGTCCCATACCCGGGTATCCAAATATTTGTTCAACAAAGATGGTTCCACCGATTAATCCGGTAATTTCAAAGCCAAAGAAAGCAGCGATCGGTAATAACGAATTTCGCAATATATGACTATTATAGACTCTCGACTCTGATGCCCCTTTAGATCTAGCTGTTATAATAAAATCTTTTTGTTTTGTATCAATAATTTCACTTCGTAAGTACTGTACAGTATTCACTGTTGTAATTAACGCCAAAGATAATGCAGGTAGTATTAAATGATAAATTTTGCTTATGACATAATCAACTGTTCCTGGTTCGAGCCCAGGCGAAACACTTCCACTTGTCGGAAACCAGCCAAAGTGAAAACCGAATATCCAAAGCATTACTAATGCAAAAATAAACAATGGAGTAGCAAACCCTAAGTACGTGTACCCTGTAATTGACTGATCCAGCCAAGAATCATTATAACGTCCACTTGTTATACCAAGCGGGATTGCAATTAAATAGGTAAATATTAATGTAGCAAGTGACAGCCAAAATGTATTTACAATACGCTGTCCAACAATATCTGTTACATCCATTTTGAACCGAAATGATTGTCCTAAATCTCCTGTAATAGCTCCCCCTACCCAATCCGCATATTGGATGTGCCATGGGTCGTTTAAACCAAGAGCTTCTCTTCTTTCTTCAATAGTTGCAGGGTCAATATTAGGATCAATTAACCCTGAAAGTGCATCACCTGGCATCATTTTTGCCATCATGAATATTAAAATGCTTAGTAATATAATTTGAGGAATCATTATTAAAATTCGACGTATTGAGAATTTCCACATATTATTTTCAACCTTTCTCAGGCAAAGCCACTAAATGTGTGTCAGATACGGGCTGTAACTTATAGGCCAAGCCCTCATCGTCAAAGTAATCATTATACGACTGATCATATTCTGTATTTACTTCTTGACGAAATTGAAGCTGTTTGCCACGATTATTAGGGTCAATATCAGGAATAGCTGATACAAGACGTTTCGTATAAATATGCTGCGGGTCATTAAATATTTCTTCCATTGTTCCTTGCTCAACATATCGACCTTTATACATAATCCCTATATGGTCACACATATGTTTGATAACCCCTAAATCATGACCTATAAAAAGGTAGGTGAGATCAAGCTCACTTTGAATGTCCCTCATAAAATTCAAAACCTGTGCTTGAACGGATACATCAAGCGCGGATACGGGCTCATCAGCAATAATTATCTTTGGTTTTAAAGCAATTGCTCGTGCAATTCCAATCCTTTGTCGCTGACCGCCCGAGAATTCATGTGGATACTTAAAAACGCTTTCAGGACTTAAACCCACTAATTCCATTAACTCATCAATCCGTTTTTTCTCTTCTAGCTTTGATAATTTTTCAAAGTTTCGTAGTGGCTCTGCCACAATATCGAGCACACGTTTTTTTGGATTTAATGATGAATATGGATCTTGGAAAATCATCTGGATATCTTTTCGAACATCTAATTTAGAGCGTTTCAAATTCGTAATATCTTGTCCATCATACAAGACCTTACCAGAAGTGATATCATTCAAACCTATAATTGCTCGTCCCGTAGTTGTTTTACCAGAACCTGATTCACCAACAAGCCCATATGTCATTCCTTTTTCAATGGAAAGTGAAACGCCGTCAACTGCCTTTACATCTCCTACTTTTCTACCGAATATTCCACCTTTAATAGGAAAGTGCACTTTTAGATCTTCTACTTCAAGAAACGCCATGGTGGTGGTCCTCCTTGCTTTCGTCTGGGAAGTAAAAATGTTTGTAACAGGTACACCGTACAAAATGTCCTGGTGCTACCTCATGAAGTTCAGGGTATTCCTCATGAACTGATTCGTCCATCCAAGGAATTCTTGATCCGAAGCGACAGCCTTCACGTGGTAAATGTTGCAATGAAGGTACAATTCCCTGTATTACATGTAGCTTCGTTTTCAGGTTAGAGGCATTCGGAATAGAACTTAACAATGACTTGGTATAGGGATGTAATGGCTGACCAAATAATGTATAAACATCTGCAACTTCAACAATTTGTCCAGCGTACATAACAGCAACACGATCGGCTGTTTCAGCAACTACCCCTAAATCATGCGTTATAAGAACAATTCCAGCTTGCATGTCTTCTTTTAGATCATTTATTAAATCGAGGATTTGTGATTGGATTGTTGCATCAAGTGCCGTTGTTGGTTCATCAGCAATAAGTAATTCTGGATCATTAGCAATAGCGGTTGCAATGATAACCCGTTGGCGCATTCCACCCGATAATTCATGCGGAAACTGATTATACGTATGTTTTGGGTTTGGAATTCCCACTTTATCTAGCAAATGAATTACTTTTTCTTTTCTTTTAGATTTTGATTGGGTTTTATTATGAAGATATAAAACTTCTCCAATTTGATCACCAATGATCATTAAAGGATTTAATGATGTGAGAGGATCCTGAAAAATCATACTAATATTTTTGCCGCGCAATTTATTCAATTTAACATCGGAAGTGTTGGCAATTTCCTGATCTTTGTATGAAATACTTCCTTCCATTTTTGCTCGATTATGTAATCCCATTATTGAAAAAGCAAGGGCGCTCTTTCCACAACCTGATTCACCAACAATTGCTAAAGTTTCATTTTTGTTAACTGTTAGTGATACATCATCCACTGCAGCGTAATAGTTGTCTTTAATCCGAAATGATGTTTTCAGATTCTTTATTTCTAGTAACTTTTCATCCAAATTAATCACCCTATTAGTTTTAGTTTATCTATTTCAGATAGTGACAATTATTTATCCACCACTATTAAATACCTATCAACCTACAAAATTGAAGAAACACCCATTTTTTTAGTTTGTTTTCTTTTTGTTTTATCGTTAGAAATTCTTTAATCAAACTAATTAGTGTTATAGGAGCGTTTCCTTTTGTTTTTACTATTCAAATTTAAGTATATCTGCTCACACACACAGAAGTTTTTCTCGCTTGAATAAGGAATTTTTTTAATTTCCATCACTATGTAGCCCTCTCATTTTATTTAGAATTTCTTTAATATTCAAATAATTTAACTTGCTATTTTACTCATTTTTTATTAAATTTTACCTGTTTGTAATCATTTTGTAATAGATGTACTATTTTTTAAATTATATAATATTTTCAGACTTTTAACAAGGCTTTTAGACCCTTTTTTTTACATAATTATGCATATTTAACAAACTATTCATAATTATGTAGTTTATTGAATATTAATTAGTATTCATTAGAAAACTTGGCTTATCGTTAAAGGAATTCTTAGTAAGCGTACTTTGCTTTCTTAGAAGCCCTTATGCTCTGGAGTGCAAGCCTTAATGGCGGAAGCCTTAGTTACACTTATGTAAATAAGAAAATTTTATACTTTCTTATCTACTAAAAAATATACCCACTACTTCATCAGTAGTGAGTACATATATTTGCCCTTATTTTTCTCTTGCTTTATATTCATCGTTGTATTTATCATTATACAAATGACATGCTACCCAGTGTTCTTGTTTATATTCCTGCCACTCAGGCTCTACTTTAGAACAAATATCCATTGCATGTGGACATCTAGTTCTAAAACGGCAACCACTTGGTGGATTTATTGGACTTGGAACATCACCTTCAACGATAATTCTTTCTCTTGATCGTTCCACTTCAGGATCTGAAATTGGAATAGCGCTTAACAATGCTTGTGTATACGGGTGTAGTGGCTCTGCATATAAATCATCACTAGTAGCAACCTCAGCCATATTACCCAAATACATAACGCCTACACGGTCACTAATATGCTTAACCATGGAAAGGTCATGAGCGATAAATAGATACGTCAATCCACGTTCGTCCTGCAATTTTTTCAATAAGTTTACAACCTGTGCTTGAATAGATACATCAAGTGCAGAAATTGGCTCATCAGCTACAATAAATTGCGGATCAACTGCTAAAGCCCGGGCAATTCCAATACGTTGACGTTGTCCGCCACTAAATTCGTGAGGATAGCGATTTCCATGGTCTTTATTAAGTCCAACTGTTTCTAATAGTTCGTTTACTCGATCAGTACGTTCTTTTTTCGTTTTAACTAGTCCATGGATATCGATGCCTTCTGCAATAATATCCTTAACTGTCATTCTAGGATTTAAGGATGCATAAGGATCCTGAAAGATCATTTGCATATTGCGATTAAACGTTTTAAGGTCTTTTCTGGATTTTTTGGCATGAATATTCACTCCGCCGAAATCCACGCTTCCTTCTGTTGCTTCATATAATCGTAGGATTGTTCTTCCGGCAGTTGATTTTCCACAACCTGATTCTCCAACTAGCCCAAATGTTTCTCCCTTATATATATCAAAGGATATCCCATCAACAGCCTTCAAATAATTATTTCTATCCATTTTAAAATGTTTTTTTAAATCTTTTATCTCAAGCAACTTTTCTGATTTGTTAACCATTTACTTTCAGACCTCCTACTTTTGCAGACTCAGGAGGTTCTACTTTTGGTGCACGTTCATCTAATAACCAGCAAGCTGTTTTTTGTGTATCAGATAGCTCCGTATATTCTGGCATGTGATTTTTACATACTTCCATTGCATACGGACAACGTGCCGCAAAAGGACATCCCTTTGGTGGGTCTGCTAGATCTGGTGGTGAACCTGGAATTGCTTGTAGTTCATCATCTCCGCCATCAATCTTAGGCATTGAACCTAATAACCCCCATGTATATGGGTGTTTAGGGTTATAGAAGATTTCATCTACATTTCCTGTTTCGACAATTTTCCCACCATACATAACTGCTACACGGTGTGCAGCATTTGCTACAACACCTAAATCATGTGTAATTAAGATAATCGCAGTACCTGTTTGCTCTTGTAAATCACGCATTAAATCAAGTATCTGTGCTTGTATAGTAACATCAAGTGCTGTTGTTGGTTCATCTGCAATCAGCATCTTCGGGTTACACGCTAAAGCAATAGCAATCATCGCACGTTGACGCATTCCACCAGAGTACTCATGTGGGTACTGATTAATACGAGCATCAGGATTTGGAATGCCAACAAGCGTTAATAATTCCACACCACGCATATGCGCCTCTTTTTTTGTCATATTCTGATGCTTAATTAAACCTTCAGCAATTTGTTTACCCACAGTCATTGTAGGGTTTAATGAAGTCATTGGGTCTTGGAAAATCATACTAATATCTTTTCCTCGAATGTCTTCCATTTGCTTATCAGATTTTTGTGTTATATCTTCTCCGTTAAACATGATGGATCCTCCGTCAAATTTACCGGGAGGCATCGGAATCAGACGCATGAGTGACTGTGCGGTAACACTTTTCCCTGACCCCGACTCACCCACAATTGCTAATGTTTCTTTTTCATTTACTTCAAAAGAAACACCACGTACGGCTTTAACGTCATCACCATATGTGCTAAACGATACAGAAAGATCGTTTACTTCTAATATTTTCTTCATTATCGTTTCCTCCCATTACTAGCGTTCTTTTGGATCCAACGCATCTCTCATACCATCACCAATAACATTAAATGCCAGCATTGTTAAACAAATAAAGAACGCTGGAAAGAATAATTGGAATGGATAATATTGAAGGGCTGGTAAGGCGTCTGATGACATAGTCCCCCAACTAGCTAGTGGCGCCGGAACACCAAGGCCAAGATAGCTTAAAAATGCTTCCGTAAATATGGCACTTGGAATTGTTAGCGTAAGTGTAACAAGAATCGGGCCAAACGTGTTAGGTACTAGATGTCTTCCCATTATTCGTAAGTTACTAGCACCTAATGATTGTGCGGCCATGACATATTCTTCTGATCGAAGTTGCATAACCTGACCACGTACAATTCTGGCCATGTTAATCCACCCCGTAATTGTCATAGCTAATATTAGGGTCCATAACCCTTGCGGCATAACAACCATTAATAAAATAACAACAAGTAGATATGGTACACCATATAAAATATCAGCGATACGCATCATATATTCGTCGACTTTACCACCAAAGAAACCTGAAACAGAACCCCAGATAACTCCAATTATTAAGTCGATAAAGGCTGCTGCTAGACCGATGAATAATGATATTTTAGCACCATACCAAGTTCTAGCAAACAAATCTCTCCCCAAATTGTCTGTTCCAAACCAGTGCTCAGCAGAAGGAGATTGGTTTGCTTTCATTAAATCATTCGTATAATAGTTTTCACCGGAAATCGGGCCTCCGATAAAAGACATAACTGCTAAGAAAGCAATCATAACAACACCAAATAATGCTAATTTATTTTTCTTAAAGCGGCGCCAAGCATCCTTCCAATAGGAAGTACTCTCACCAGCTATTTTTTCAGCTTCAGCTTCACTATAGTGAATAGGTTTAAAATCTTTCTCTTGTAATTTTAACTGTGACATTATTTTTTACCCCCTTTACCGGCTACTTTAATCCGAGGGTCGATCAACCCATAAATAAGGTCTACTATTAATATAGATACTAATAGAAGGATACTAAAGAACACTGTTGTTCCCATAATAATTGTATAATCTCGGTTTGTAACACTTTCAACAAATTCTTTTCCTAATCCTGGAATACCAAATATCTTCTCAATTACAAAGCTCCCCGTCAAAATGGCAACTACTAACGGGCCTAAATATGATACAACTGGCATAATCGCATTTCTAAGTCCATGTTTGTATGTGACAACACGATCACTTAAACCTTTTGATTTTGCCGTCTTGATATAATCTGAACTCAATACTTCAAGCATACTGGAACGCATTAAACGCGCAATAAATGCCATAGGCGTTGTAGCTAATGCAACTGCCGGAAGTATCGTATGCGCAAATGACTCGAATCTAGCAACTGGCAAAGCTTGCAATTTAATAGAAAATATATACTGCAAAACTGTTGCCATGATAAAACTTGGTACTGAAATTCCCATTACGGCTATTACCATTGCAGTATAATCACCGAATTTATTATGCTTAATGGCGGCAATTACACCTAACAATACCCCTATTGATAAAGCTATAAGTATTGCTTCTGCCCCCAATATAAGCGAGTAAGGGAAACTTCTGTTAATAATATCTGTTACTTCTTGTCCAGTATATTTAAATGATGGACCGAAATCCCACTGTGCAATTCCTACTAGATAGTCAAAATACTGCTGGTACATGGGATCATTTAACCCATACGTTTCATTCATTTGTTCTTCAATTTTCGGTGGTAACTTTCTTTCTGATGCAAATGGACCACCTGGTGCTGCCTGCATTAAAAAGAAGGTAATTGTTACTATGAAAAGTAGGGATACAATAATATAACCTATTCGTTTCAACAGGTATTTGGCCATACGCTTACACCTCCATATTCCTTCTAATGATTGAAAAACAGAATAGATTACCAATTAGATTATCGTATAATTAACTGTTTTTCATTCTTTTAATCGAATCAATCATTTGAATTTTCACTTTTTTACACAAAAAAACAGGAGTGAAATCAATCACTCCTTTACACTTCATTACCTCTATCAAGATCGTTTGACTAGTTTGATAGATATAGTGAACTGTTTATAAGTAAAGTACCTTTACCTATAATAGTTTTGCTTTGTTGTTTAAATGATTGTTATCAAAGGAGTTTGATTCATGTTGTAGTAATCTGATGTTAGATTTGAGTAGCTAAATAACCAAGATAGGGTATATAGAAACGACTATATACCCTATATTAGCTTTTCTTTTGATGGTAAATCTCTGTTACTTAAAACTATTATTCAGCTGCAATGTAGCCCCATTTGTATTGAATTCCACCCATTGGTGAAACTTCAACATTTTTAACTTTCTCATCACTTAACCACACGTTTGTGTAGAAGTAGATTGGTGCAATTGGCATTGCATCCATGAAAATCGCTTCCGCTTCACGAAGGATTTCTTCGCGTGCGTCTGCATCAGTTTCAGTTCTAGATTCTTTTAATAGTGCTTGGTATCCTTCATCTTCCCAATTAGTGTAGTTGTTCCCACCAACTGTGTTGAAAATTTCTAGGAAGTTAATTGCATCGTTAAAGTCAGCTAACCAACCCATACGACCAACTTGGAAGTTACCTTCACCCATTGTATCCAAGTAAACGTTCCACTCTTCATTGTTAAGTTCAACGTCTACATCAAGGTTTTGTTTCCACATATCCTGAACTGCTTGAGCAATCGCAGCATGTGCTTCACTTGTGTTATAAGAAAGGTTTACTGTTGGCAATTCATCCAAACCTTCTTCTTCTAGACCTTGTGCTAGTAATTCTTTCGCAGTTTCAACGTCATTATCTCCGAAGTAACCTTCGTTATTTTCTTCAAAAATTGACGGTGGAACTAGTGCCATTGCTGGCTGTTGCTCACCTTGGGTGATGTTGTCTACAATACCTTGACGATTTATCGCCATTGCAAACGCTTTACGAATGTTTGGATTATCAAATGGCGCTTCCTCTACGTTATAAGCATAGTAGTATACACCAGCTAATGATGAAATGTTCAATGTTCCGTCAGCTTTTCTTGACGGAATAGCTGATAATGGAAGTGAATCAGTTGGAGATCCAGCCCAATCCAATTCGCCATTGTCATACATAGTTAATGCAGTATTTTCATCATCAATCATAAACATGTTAATTGTTTCAAGTTGTACAGTTTCTGCATCCCAGTAGTCAGCATTTTTCTGTAGTACGATTTGATCTTTATGAGACCATGATTCTAGTGTGAAGGGACCATTTGTAACATAATTTTCTGTTACTTCTTGTGCCCAATCATCGTTTCCTTCAACCACACTTTGGTTAACAGGATAATACGTGTGGAATGCTACTAAATCTAAGAAATATGGTGTAGGTTGTTCAAGCTCAACTACTAACGTTTTATCGTCTTCAGCTGTAACTCCTACATCATCTAAAGAACCTTCTTCATTTTTAGCTGCTTCCGCGCCTTTAATAGAATATAGCTGATATGCATAGTCAGTGTCAGGACTTGCAGGGTCTAATACCCATTTCCATGCATATTCGAAATCTTGTGCAGTTACAGGGTCACCATTTGTCCATGTAGCACCTTCACGAATTGTGAAAGTATAAGTAGCTTGGTCTTCAGACATTTCCCATTCCTCAGCCATAGCCGGTTCTACTTCGCCATCTTGGTTAATACGAGTTAACCCTTCAAACACCTGGTCAAGCACAGCACTTGATGTTGTATCAGATGCTTTACCTGGGTGTAGTGATGGTGGCTCAGACTTAATGTTTACATTAAGTACTTGTTCCTCAGCAAGTTCACTGTCACCAGCTTCTTCCGTTTCGCCATCATCTGTTCCTTCCGTTTCTTCTGTATCTGGATCAGCTTCTGTTT
Source organism: Virgibacillus byunsanensis (assembly GCF_042675965.1). Classification (NCBI taxonomy): domain Bacteria; kingdom Bacillati; phylum Bacillota; class Bacilli; order Caryophanales; family Bacillaceae; genus Virgibacillus; species Virgibacillus byunsanensis. Next base: position 207,395 of record NZ_JBHTKJ010000001.1, read on the forward strand.
CTTCTCCGCCTTCGTTATCATCTCCACCACAAGCTGCTAAGAAAACACTCATAGCAAGAACTAGCGTAAGAAGTAAAGACCATTTTTTCCAATTCATACTTTGACCTCCCTATTAATTCCCTGTTAAATTTAACAGACAATTTTAATTCTTTTATAAATTATCTGTGACTTTATTATACTATTATTTCAAAATTATTTCATCATTTTTTCATAAAAATTGTCTTAAAATTTATTTCGAACAAGGAATATTTCGTAAATTGAAATAACGGTAAACCTTGATACTACAGTTGTTTTGACAAATAGTTCTCATTTTTTCATTAAATATATAGTCTAAAAATTTCTAGTAACTACTAACTAGAATTAACTCAGTTATGTTAATTAATTGGATGCATTATAATAGTTCAAAAAAGAGAGTTCTATTCAATAGAACTCTCTTTTAGTAGTTTCACTTTAAACTTATCTATATATATTATGTTTGGTTAATTAAATATTCCATCAAAGAAGTTACTGATTAATTGGAAAAAGTCATCAAAAAAGCTTTGTACTTTATTCCAAAATCCTTCATCGTCTATAAGATCCCCAAGTTGATTTTGAACTTTAGACGCAATATCGGTTAATTGATTTTTTACTTGGTCGAAATCAATGTTCAAATCCCGCATTTTTTCAAATAGATTAATTAGCATTTGACGATCTTCTTCACTAAGCGAAATCTCAAGCTTATTTAATTGTTCTGTAACAATTTGTTCGACTTCTTCCTTTGTTGCAGGATTTTGATCAGCAATTGCTTGTTTTATTTCTGTGATCAGTTCACTAACCTTTTCCTTGCTTAATCCATCTGCATTAGCAAGGTCGGTTGCTACACCAAGCTCTTCATTTGCAAGTTCCATACGTTCTTTGTCCAGTTGTTCTCCTTCAACGTCATACGCTTTATAAATCCCTGTTAATGCAGAGTGTCCACTTACCTTTACGGGTGAAGCAACATCTACTGTTGCATTTTCTACACCTGCTGTCAGCAGTGCATTCGCATACATCTCGCTTGATACTTCGGTAATGTTATCAGGAGTAACAATGTTGATCGTTAAACCTGTTCCCTCTTCTTCACGCACTATTTTTGCTGAAGAAAACATCCTTGAATTTGGGTCTCCACCAATATAATTTGCAATATCCTGACCTGTAACAGAATACTCTTTAACCGCTTCTGGGTCAGTCACTTCTAATAACTCTTGTGTCTCGCTTTTTTGCTGATCTGTCAGAGTATCACCGTAAACAATAATAGGCACACCGAGTTTTTCATTTATACTGTCCGAGTCATCTGTGCTTTCGTCTGCTTGAATTGGAATAGTAAGTCCAAAAACTAATCCAAGAATAAAGGTAAATAAAGCTACTATTTTCAGATACTGTCTCATATCGTATCTTCTCCTTTGGAAAAATATTATACATAATTGTATGCTCGTCCAATTAAATAAGAAGAATTTTCATTCAAAATCATTATAACGTTTATTTATCCAAATGAACATAATTTGTATTTTTTCTTCTATTATTGGAAGAAAAAAACAGTGCATAACACTTTCATTTTCATCTCATTTCCTATATATTTAGGGTAACGAAATAATTGCAAGAAAGAAGGTCTTTGTCATCATAGATCAAGAACCTATAGTTAAACGAAACTTAGCAATCATGTGGTTTGCTAACTTTTTTATTGCTGGAAGTATTACCATGGTACTCCCATTTATCTCATTATATATCGAAACATTTGGTAACTTTTCAGATTCTTATGTTCAAAGTTGGTCTGGATGGATATTTGGGATTACATTTGTTACCGCTTTTTTATTTTCACCTTTATGGGGGCGTATTGGTGATAAATATGGAAGGAAAAAAATCTTAATTATATCTGCATTTGGTTTAGGCTTATCTGTTTTCCTTATGGGATTTGCCACTTCGGTATGGCAGCTCTTTTTATTGCGTTTGTTGATGGGGATTTTTACAGGCTTTATTCCCATGTCGCAAGCTTTAATTTCAACACAGACCCCAAGAAAGATTGCTGGAAAAGTACTAGGCACACTACAAACCGGTAGTGTTACGGGCACATTAATGGGGCCATTACTTGGTGGAGCATTAGCTGATGTGTTTGGGTATGCCACTACATTTAAGTGGGTGTCCATTACCATATTTCTTTCTGCACTTATCGTAATATTTGGCATAAAAGAAGTGCTGATGAAATTTTCGGATGATAAAGATCACCAGGAATACTCAAGTAAAGAAGTAATACTACACATCGTTAAAAACCCTGTTCTATTAATGGTTATGTTAATATCTATGCTCGTTCAAGTGGCACATTTTAGTATTCAGCCCATATTATCGTTATTTGTCGCTGAAATACATGGCCCTGCTAGTATTGCCTTGTTTTCGGGAATGGCCTTTTCTGCAGCAGGGCTCGGAAATCTGATGATGGCTCGTAAATGGGGACAATTGGGTGATAAGTTCGGATATATAAAGATTTTAATATTCCTTCTGTTTATGGCTGGTATTGTCTATTTCCCAGGCGGTTTTGTAACAAATATCTGGCAGTTACTGATACTGCGCTTTTTACTGGGTATGTCAATAGGAGGCATAATCCCTGTACGTGTCGCGTATATACGGCAGGAAGCACCATTATCCATGCAAGGAGAAGTGCTTGGCTACAATACTAGCCTCCGGTTTTTAGGCAACATTATTGGTCCAGCACTAGGTGGAATGTTGGCCGGTTTCTTTGGATTCTCTGCGGTATTTATGGTTACGAGTGTATTATTAATAATTTGCGGAGTAATCTTACTCGGTACATGGTATAAACATGAATATGAAGGACGAACATCACGCACACTATCATCAACTAAAGGCTAAAATATAAGGTTCTGAATATTTCTGTAGTATATTTTAAACAGATGTGTAGTTTTACCAATGTAAAATTCATACACAAACATTGATTTATATCGTTGGATATGCTAAAACTAACAGAGTCAAAAGAATTTTGATGATCCTTAATTAGAAAGAAAGTGATAGCTATGGGTATAGTCGTCGTTGAGGTTTGTGACGGAAATGCAATCACTACTTTAGATATAGAAGCAATAATTGAAGCAGAATTTCCTGAAGTAGCCGTATTGATGAACGAATGTTTGTCGTTTTGCGGTCTTTGTCGGGTAAAGCCATATGCACTAGTAAACAATAAACGCGTTTTCGGTAACACACCTGAAGAATGTTTAGATAAAATAAGACAGGCCATAAAAGAAGAACTAGCTGTATATCAATAACAGCTAGTTTTTTTTGGGCTATTTTCGTAAAGTTAGTTGCTTTTGAGAGAATAAATGTAAACTGCGACGTAACTGCTAGGGTTGATTTCCGTTGCGGGCAGTCGCTTTCCGCGGGCACGGCTTCAGCCTCCGAAGCGGAAAACCACCGCTGCGGGGTCTTCAGACACGTGCTATTCCCGCAGGAGTCACCGCCCTCCGCTCACCCGAACTGGTAAGGTGTTTTATCAATACAGATACAGTCCCACGACAGTGAAGGAAATAACCAGTGGAGGAAATACACGTAGATCCCTTGAAAATACAAACCGATTTTCTGCGTGCGATGTCTAGCTATGTAGCTTTCCTTAGCCTGAGACCCCAGAGAGCGTTAGCTCGAGGAGGCTCATCAGCCGCCCACGGGTAGAAGACACTGCGCAGTGCAACGAAGCAGATGTCGCACTTGTACCCGGATGGGTGAAAGCGAAGTGTATTTCCGTAGCGGTAGGTTAACCGTCACATCAAGTTACGTCGCATTTTATATCAACTATGAAAATGAAAAAGCAACAATGGATGCGAAAACAGCCTTTCTTTTAAATAGGAAAATATAACATTTTCCTACTGCATAAGTACGACTAGGCTTTTGCTATAAAGGCTTGGCGATAAGCCATTTTTACTAAAAGCTTTTTTGTCGATTCCTAGAATATAATCATTTCCCAGGAAATATATTGTCGAAAGTTGTATATTACAGACTCGCCTTGAAGATCTCAATAGAATCTTGCTTGGTTAACTTTTTAAAGTTTCCAAACTCCGGACGCGCTCCAACAGTCTTCTCAGCCATTAATTCAACCGTACTCTCGTCTATTGAATAATCAACTAGGCTAGATGGTGCCCCAATTCGATTCCAAAATTCACGTAACTCTTTAATTCCCTCAAGCGCTACTTCGCGATCGGACTTTCCTGCAACCTCCACGTCAAACACCCGAATAGCAAGCTGTTTAAATCGGTTAACATTTTCATCCATTACGTGTTCCATCCAATGTGGGAATAAAATAGCTAATCCCCCTCCATGTGGAATGTCATGAACTGCTGATACAGCATGCTCCAAATTATGACTTGCCCAATCTCCACGATAACCCATATTCAACATGCCATTTAGCGCCAAAGTTCCACTTAACATGATTGTTTCACGATATTCGTAGTTTTCAAGGTCATCAAGAAGCATTGGTGCCGTTTCTATTACTGTTCGTAAAATAGATTCACAAAATTGATCCTGAATAGGAGTATTTGCTGTGTGATGAAAATAATGTTCGAGAACATGTGACATCATATCAACGATCCCATATATTGTTTGATCACGTGGAACGGAGAATGTATTTGCAGGATCAAGAATGGAAAACTTCGGAAACGTATTTGGTGTTCCCCAACCATGTTTTTCGTTCGTTTCCCAGTTTGTAATGACAGACCCTGCATTCATTTCTGAACCAGTTGCTGCAAGTGTTAGTACCGTTCCAAAAGGTAAGGCATCCGTTACTTTTTCTTTTTTGGTAACGATTTCCCACATATCTATGTCCGTTTTTGCTCCTGTTGCAATTGCTTTTGTGCAGTCTATCGTGCTTCCTCCTCCAACAGCCAGTAAGAACTCCACACCTTCTTGTTTACAAATTCCCACACCTTTACGCACGGTAGAAATACGTGGATTTGGTTCAACCCCTGATAATTCGAAAACATCTGCACCAATTTCGTTTAATTTTCCGATTACATCATCATATATACCATTACGCTTAATACTTCCACCACCATATACAAGCAGTACTTTCTTTCCGTACTGTTGTACCTCTTTAGGCAATGCATCAAGTTGTCCTTTTCCAAAAATTAACTTAGTTGGATTATAATACGTAAAATTTTCCATGTTACTGCCTCCAGAAACTATTTTTTGTATACAACTACATCCATTTCAACTAATACATCTTTAGGCAGCCGGCTAACTTCCACCGTTGCCCTTGCTGGATATGGCTCGGATAAATAATCTCCATAAATCTTATTTACAGTTGCAAAGTCATCCATCGAACTTAGATAAATGGTGAATTTCACAACTTGAGAAAAGTCAGTGTCCGCTTCTGTTAAAATAGCTTGTAAATTTTGTAATACTTGCTTGGTTTGGTTGTCAATCCCCTCAACTACCTCACTCGTGCTAGGATTCAACCCAATTTGTCCTGAAACATAAACGAAATCTCCAGCTTGAATCGCCTGTGAATACGGGCCAATAGCCGCCGGTGCGTTTTCTGTATGTATTGCTTTAACCATACTAATTTCCTCCTTTAAGTGGTAAGTTTCACCCAATCCTTAAAAACTTGCTTTGTTTTATTAAATAATAACATTTTTGCTTCCCTCATTGCTTGTTTCACGTTTATATCAGAGCTAGTAATCGCATGAACTTCGGTGAACTTTTTTTGCAAAAGCTGATCATGATCCACAATCGTTCCTGCAATGAGAATAACAGGAATATTATACTTTTTAGCTAATCCAGCCACATAACCTGGTGCTTTCCCATCTATAGTCTGCATATCACTTTTACCCTCACCTGTTAACACAAGATCAACGCTCTTAAGCGAATCCTCCAAGCTAGTTGTATCTGCTACCAGCTTTGCACCAGAATCAAGCGTTGCACCTAGGGTTAAAAACGCAAACCCTAATCCACCAGCAGCGCCTGCTCCAGGATAAACTGCAAGCGATGCTGATAGTGAATTAGCTTCTATACACAACTTACTGTAATTTTTCATTGCTTGATCTAATTCATCTATCTGAACGGGGGTTGCACCTTTTTGTGGACCAAATATGTAACTTGCACCACGTTTACCAACAAGCGGATTGTCCACATCGCTTGCTACGTATATTTCACAGTGAGCAATTCGTGGGTCTAGTGTGCCCAGTTCAACATGTGTAATATTCATGAGATCCTTACCATAAATAGAAACAGATGTACCACTAGCATTTTTCATTTCTGCACCTAAAGCACAAAGCATTCCAAAACCGCCGTCATTTGTCGCACTTCCACCCAAACCAACTACGAATTTACGTATACCATAGTCTAGAGCAATACGAATTGCTTCTCCAATTCCGTAAGTTGTTGTCTGGTATGGATCCCGAGATGTTTCAGGAGTTAATGGCAGACCCGCAATGGATGCTATTTCTATGATAGCTGTATCTTTATTAACAATTCCAATAGCTGAAGCAATTTTTCCCCCTAGAGGACCAACAACCGAGACGGGAATTTCTTCACTTAATGGAGCAGCAGTCATTAACGCATCAAGTGTGCCTTCTCCTCCGTCAGCCATTGGTTTTAATATAATTTCAGACATAGGTTCCACTTCACGTATTGCAGCTTTCATAACATTCGCTGCCTCAACCTGTGAAAGGCTTCCTTTATACGAATCAGGTGCAATAACAATCTTCATAAAGACACCCCTCTATTCCATAGCTAAAACATTCCGATATTCCATCACATCTCGGACATAATAGATATCCCCGTAGCATGCATTATACTGTTTTGCCTCTTCCCGTAAGCACCGGTAATCTGATTGGTTAGAAGCGTTTTGATACATCTTTTGTGAAAAATCAATTGCAACCTCCTGGGAATAGGAACCAGACTGTTCCTTAACGTAATCAATAAACCCTTTACCAAAATTATAAGATTGAATTGCTAATTCCAGATCTCCACCCGCAGCATCTAAGGTTTCTGAAAAATAATAGACTCCCTGTCTGATTGAATGTTCAGGGTCATTGATACAGCCTCTTTCTCCGCAATAGCTTTCCGATGACTGCATCGGGTCATTCCCACGCCCGCCTGATTCCTGCATCATCATCGCTAGGAGAACATCCGTATGTGCTGTTACATTATATTTTTTTGCATATTTTTCAACAAGCAATTCGTACCCTATCACTTCATCACTAATAGAGGTGTGTGATACTTGAAATGTTTGATCTGTTTTCGTAGCTGATAGTAGCGACACGGCAACAAATACTGCACAGAGCATAACCCCAATGAATAGTGATTGCTTGATCGCCTTTTTCGTTTTCGGTTTCATGTAATCCCTCTATTATTCTTAGATGTTATTAATATTCCAACCACAAGACCGTACAAGACATGGCCAGAAGTCCAATAAAGAAAAGCTTCCATATCGGTGACACTAGGGGTTTTTACTGATAAAGAAGTCGGTAAAAATAAGGCCATTCCAATAACAGTGTTGAGAAAAATATACAAACTCGTTTTGTGCGTAACTTTGATGGAATCCAATGCATAATAAAGCACAAAAACCAGTATGCTAGAAACAACTATGTGCAAAAGGAATTCAATTGATTCCTGCATTTCCCAATTTTTAAGCACTGGAATATAATCAACATTCAGTAAAAGAATATATACTTTTTCGCCTGTTAAACGTTCTATTACCTTTAAAAATCCACCCAGTATCAATCCTGCAACTATACCCACAATTAACAATCGATATTGTAGTTTCATAGATTATTCTCCAGCTTCTTATTTTTTCTTATTAAATAATTCCTTTTCCCGCCATCTTCCAAATCGATAATACAAGTACGCAAAGAAACTGCTGAACACAAAACTGCTTCCCATTCCAATCGCAATACCAATATCACCAAACCACGTTGAAGACAGCCAGGTCATTGGATAGCGCAATACCCAAAATGAAATTATGTTCAACACTAGTACTTGGTACATAGCTCCAGAAGCTCGAACGATTCCATTCAATATGAAATTAATTCCTAAAAACGGATAACATAGTGCAATAATTTGTAAATACTTCGTTCCAAATTGAACAGCTTCTTCTTCCTGTATAAATAATCGGACTCCATATTCAGCAAATAATACTACTAAAATGCCTACAAATATCATAACAGAAAAATTATACAGCACGCCATATTTTGCGACACCTTTAACTCGTGACCAGTTACCAACTCCAATATTCTGACCAGCCATACTACTAACTGCCGTCCCTAATGCATGAGCCGGGAGCATCAGAATACTGTCTAACCGTTGTGCGGCACTAAACCCCGCAACAACATCATCACCAAAACCCGTAACCACACTCATAATGGCCGCCACTCCAGCAGAGATGACACCCATTTGCAGCCCTGAAGGAATGCCCAGATTTAAAATTAACCCAACTTCCTGTTTGGCAGGGAAAAATGGCATACTAAATGGCGCAAGTTTATGACGCAGTACATAGAACATACCGTAAACAAATGCACTCCCTTGGGCTGCAATTGTCGCATATGCTGCACCATCAATCCCTAAGTTAAAACCTGCAATAAAAAGTGGATCGAGAACAACATTTAGTGCAACCGCCGTCATAACAAACCTTAATGGTGTTTTACTATCACCCAACGAGCGGAGTACGGTACTAATAAAATTGTAGCCAAATAGAAATAAAATTCCCAAAAAGTTTAGCTGTAAGTACGTATTTGCTGCCTCCATCATGCTTTGAGGTGTGCCTAATAAGGTTAAAAGGGATTCAGAAAAGAAATAGCCAACCAATCCTAATATAACTGACAATCCCGTTAATATAACAACAAACGCATTTAAGTAACGTTTTAATCCTTGCTCATTATCTTTACCCTTTTGTTGGGAAAGAATCGTTAATGCAGCATTATTCAAACCAATTACGAATGATAACACTGTAAAAATGATGGTACTTGAAACAGCGACTGAACCAAGGGCATTCGCACCAAGTAAATTACCTACCCACAAGCTATCTGCAAACTGATAGGAAGTTTGTAATAAGTTGGTGAGCATAATGGGGCCAGAGAAAAATATAAGTTGCTTCATTAGATTTCCTTGGGTAAAGTCATGCTGCTTCTTCATACATAGCCAATCCTTTCATCAAAACCTCTAGTTATTATTTTAGCATGCTCGGGAAATTTTTACGCCCTAATAATATTTTTCAATAGTCTTAATTGTGTGATATTATAAAAATGTACACGTACAATTTTATAAAGGAGATGTTTCGTATGATGCAAGTTCCATTAACAGTAGGATCGATGCTTGAACATGCAGAAAAGTTTTTTTCAAAAAAACAAGTCATCTCACAAACACATGACAAATTACAAACGTTCACCTACGCTGAAATTGGCCAGCGTACACGCCGTCTAATGAGTGTACTAGAAGAAATCGGTATTCAAAAAGGGGACCGGGTTGGTACCCTCGCCTGGAATCATCACCGGCATCTGGAAATTTACTTTGCCGCACCTGGTATGGGAGCTGTATTACATACCATCAACATCCGGTTATCACCCGAACACATCATTTACATTATTAACCACGCAGAAGATAAAGTTTTATTCATCGATGAAGATGTCCTACCTCTAATAGAAGCCGTTCAAGACAAGTTAACAACTGTCAAAACCTTTATTATCATGACTGATAAATCCGAACTCCCAGAGTCAAAGCTTAAACCTCTATTTTCATATGAAGAATTACTTCACACTGGAGATCCAACATACTCATTTGCAAGTGACATAGATGAAAATCAGCCAGCAGGAATGTGTTACACTTCTGCAACAACTGGAAAACCAAAAGGCGTCGTATACTCGCATCGAGGTATTGTACTTCACAGTTTTGCGTTAGGTTTAAAAGACTCCGCTGCAATTTCCGAATCAGACGTATCGATGGCAGTTGTTCCACAATTCCATGTAAACGCTTGGGGGACACCTTTTGCATGCACATGGTTCGGTTCCACACAAGTAATGCCTGGACCTCGTTTTACACCAAAGCGCCTTGCCGAATTTATTGAAAAATTCAACGTTACCATTACTGCAGGTGTACCTACCATTTGGCTTGGGTTATTACGTGAATTAGATCAAGGGGATTACGATACCTCTAGCTTAAGGGCTGTGCTTTGTGGTGGATCAGCTGCACCAAAGGGACTTATTCAAGCATTTGAACAGAAATATAATATTCCATTTGTACATGCTTATGGCGCAACTGAAACCACACCATTAGTGACTATTTCCCGGTTAAAGAGCTACCAAGAAGGTTTAAGTGATGAAGAGAAATTAGCTCAACGCGCCAAGCAAGGTGCTCTAGTGCCTGGAGTTGAAATGAAGGTGTTAGGAAATGATGGTGAAGTAGCTTGGAATGGAAAAGAAATGGGGGAACTACTTCTTCGTGGCCCTTGGATTGCCAGTGAATATTACAATGATGATCGTAGTGAAAGTGCCTTTAGCGAAGGCTGGTTCCACACCGGTGATGTCGTTACAGTTGATGAAGAGGGCGCCATCAAAATCGTTGACCGTACAAAGGATCTAATTAAAAGTGGTGGCGAATGGATTTCTTCGGTTGATTTAGAAAATGCTCTCATGGCACACGAATCGGTTTTTGAAGCAAGTGTTATCGCTATTCCAGATGCGGAATGGCAAGAACGCCCAATAGCTTGTGTGGTATTGCATGAAGGCTTTTCTAATAAGGTCGGAAAGGAAGAGTTACTCGATTTCCTCCGTCCTCAATTTGCAACATTCTGGATTCCAGACGATGTGTTGTTCCTAGATGAAATACCGAAAACGTCCGTAGGTAAATTTTTAAAACGGCAATTACGTGTACAGGTAAAGGAACATTATAATATACAAAACTAAGAAATTAGAGGAAATCGACTAGTGTTTGTCAATTTCCTCTTTCGTTTCTTACTCCTGATTATTCATCTGTAAGTGGCACCTTTTCAGAAAAACCCTTGGTCAGTGAGTTCATAATTTTTTCCAATGACTCTTCTTCACATATCGCCCCAACGCCTTGACCAGCCCATAAGGACTGCATGTCCGAAATAGCAAAGTCTTTACCAGCTGCACGAATATCCTTCGTTAACTCGTTTTGGACGGGAAAAGGTAAGACGGGACAGTTACTTTTCTCAACTTCTTTGACAAAGCAATTTTGTATAGCACGTGCAGGCCTACCTGAAAATACTTTAGTGATTACCGTACCCTCTGTTTCGGCTTTCATAAGTGCTCGGCGGTATGCTGTATTTGTTCCAGCTTCTTTCGCTATTAAGAAACGTGTACCCAACTGAACTCCTGCAGCCCCCATGGATAATAATGCATGAATTTGTTCTTTAGTATGTATGCCGCCTGCTGCTATGACCGGTAATGAGATTTCATCCACCATTTCCTGAAGTAATACATGAAGACCAATATTACAACCATCAGGATGTTTTCTAATATCAAATGTACCACGATGACCTCCCGCTTCGAACCCCTGTGCAACGATTACATCATAGCCCGATTCAGCTAGCATTTTTGCTTCACTTATGTTTGTAGCCATGCCAATTAACGTCACATCTTTTTCTTTTAACCGATCTATTAATACCGAGGACAAAGCTCCGAACGCCGTACTTACGATTGGTATATTTTCCTGTAAAATAATATATATCTTTTCCTCTAAATAATCATATACCTTAACAGAATCACTACCTCTATCTATATCCAGTTCATCTCTAAATTGATTTAATACCATTTGCATTTCTCTAGTGTCTGTAGAAAAAGCTTCTAGATTAGTTGCAAACAAATTTACTGCAAATGGCTTATCGGTTAAGTTTTTTACCTGTTGAATCTCCTTTTGTAATACACTCGCACTCATATAACCTGCACCAATTGTTCCAAGCGCCCCTTTATTGGCAACAGCAGCAACAAGTTCAGGTGTGGTTATTCCACCTGCCATCCCAGCTTGAATAATAGGAACTTTCATTCTGGTTTTATCCAAAAAATGTCTCAAGTGTAATCCCTCCGATTCCATTTTATCCGTTTTAAACATTACACAACTACTAGGTATCTATATAAAAGCTGCTTTATAGCATTATCGCCATAAAGCAGCTTTTTGTTTAGGCATTGCCCTCAGGGACAGCCTCATCTTGTTGTTTATTTTTGTTGTGTTTAAACCATTGTATTAGAACAATAAGTCCAAAGATTGCTATCCCCAGTATATCTGTCCATATATCATGGTTGATTAATACAACCGCAGCACCTACTGCAAGAATTCGTTCAATCCAGCCAAATTTAGCAAACAGATAGCTTTGAATGAATGTTGACCAGGCAATAATGCCTATGAAAGCAGTTGTAATACTCCATACAACAGCAACCCATGTTGCAGTTTCATCTTGTAATATCAATATCGGATTCATCGTGAATGCAAACGGAAGCAATAATGCACCCATATCAAATTTGAACCCTTGAATACCCGTCTGTACTGGGTCTGCTTTTGCAATACCAGAAGTTGCATATGCGGGTAAATTAATAGGTGGTGTATCATCTGCTAAAATACCATAATAGAATACGAATAAATGTGCAGCCAATACAGGAATACCTATTTGAATTAATGCCGGTGCCATAACCGCTGCTAATACAATATATGTTGCAGTTGTCGGTAAGCCCATCCCCATAATAATACATGCAAACATGGTAAATAATAGAACAAGTATTAATTGGTTATTCGCCAAATCAAGAATCAAACTTGAAAGAATCGGCCCTAGACCAGTCATCGTAACAACACCTGTTAAAATACCAGCAGACGCACAAGCTGCCACGACACTTAAGGAGTTTTTCGCACCAATTTCTAGTGCCATAAAGAATTCCCTAAAACCAAACCGATTTGGTTCTTCCCCTTTTATCTTCTTACCTACTGCATACCATATAAGGGCAAATAATAAGCTCCCCGCTGATACCAGCGTCACATATTCGTTTAATCCAAATAAGAGATGTCCAGCATACGCCGCTCCAATGAAGAGTAACGAAACCAGGAATCCTGATCCAAAACTCTTTTGCAAACGATGTGAAAATAAAGCAATGGTTAATGCACCTACAATTGCCATAAATGATGCTAATATTGGCGTTAGTCTTAGTACTAGAAGTGTTATAAGTGCTATAACCGGAAGAAGTAAATAACCCCTTCCACCTAGAATTTTCCAAGGCGCTACTAATTCTTTTCTAGGAATACCTTTTAAATTAAATTTACTCGCTTCCAAATGGACCATAAATAGAATGGCAGTATAACTAAGGATAGCAGGAATTGCCGCAGCAGCTGCAATTTCCAGATACGGAATTCCAGTAAAATCAGCCATGATAAATGCTGCTGCACCCATAACAGGTGGCAGCAATTGTCCACTGGAGGAAGCTGCAACCTCAACTCCACCTGCTACATGTGGCCGAAAGCCGGTTTTCTTCATTAACGGAATCGTAAAAGTACCAGTTGTAACTGCATTTGCAACAGAACTACCCGATATAGAACCCATCAAGCCTGAAGAAACTACCGCAGCTTTTGCTGGACCACCTTTAAAGGAACCAACTGCTGAAACCGCTAGGTCGATGAACATGCGCCCAGCACCTGTTACTTCCAAAAAGGCTCCAAATAAAATAAAAATAAAAACATATTGTGCTGAAACTGTAATCGGAGTACCAAATATACCCTCGTTCGATAAATACATAAATTCAGCAAGTTCATTCCACGTGAAACCCAGGTGATTTATTATATCTGGTAGAATCGCATAAGACCCCATAAATTCAGGTAAGTAAAGGTCACCAAGCAATGCATAAGACATAAAGATAACTGCTAGAATAACCAATGGTTTACCAACTACACGTCTGGTACCCTCTAAAACTAGTAAAAGGGCAATGACCGACATTGTTGTGTCCATCACCGTAGGGTTCCCAACTTTTCCTAATATGTCATCAGATATCATCACGATATATATACCTGTAAATGCCCCAACTCCCGCTAATGCAAGATCATACCATGGGATATTCTTTTGACCGAGGTTTTTCTTATACGGAAATATTAAAAATATGAGGGTTAATGCAAATCCGAGATGAAGTGCATTTTGTTGCATACGAGGTAACATGTCTATCCCTGCAGTATATAAGTGAAACAAGGACATACTAACAGAAATAATTAATGTGATTATCGCCATCCAACCGAACAACGTACGATCACTACCCTCTAACTCATCAACTTTCTTATTTAATTCTTTGACATCAAGATCTTGATCTATATTTGAGTTAGCCATAAAGGCTCGCCCCCTTCACTCATATACTGCTAGATAGTTTTTTAATCCAATACGTTAGTACGTTTTCTTTTTCTATAGAAATGGTAAAGTTTTTGCCAACAAACGGAGCTTCAGATACATTCCACTGCTTGCCATCTATCTTAATGATCTGCTCGTTCATGGGTACAGCATGTAATGATATGTCGGTAAAAACCTGATTAATATCATCAATCACATAAAATCCGTCTTCCAATCGATCCGTAGCACCTGGTGGAGGCTTTGTTTCAATGCCTGCTCCAAAGCTACAGTTCCAGCTTTCCATTAAAACCATTTCGTGATTATCGTTTACTTCGAACTTTTCAATAATCAGACACTTAGCAACAGAATGAATATATTCTGAGGAGAAAGTTGTATCGGCATTCACCTGTTCCATAATCAAAATGTTCTCTTCTTCGTCAATAGCATACATGACATGAACATTTGAAAGAAACAAGTAAATGCCGATAGCAATGAAGTAAAATGACCACACAAGCCTGCTTTTAAGCAGGCTGTGGGTAGTTTTAGAGGTACGCATTAATCTACAGAAACGCCCTCTTCTTCATAATATTTGGCTGCACCTGGATGTAAGTCAATTGACATCCCATCTAATGCTGTTTCTAACGTAATATCTGCTCCACGAGCGTGTGCAGATTCTAACTCTGCTTGATTTTCAAACAATGCTTTTGTCATGTTGTAT
This sequence comes from Virgibacillus byunsanensis, assembly GCF_042675965.1. NCBI lineage: Bacteria > Bacillati > Bacillota > Bacilli > Caryophanales > Bacillaceae > Virgibacillus > Virgibacillus byunsanensis. Next base: position 222,430 of record NZ_JBHTKJ010000001.1, read on the forward strand.
ACTGTATCTTCTGAAAGCTCACTGTCAATAACCATAATAGCCATAACTGCTACAGTTGTAATATCCTCTGATTGACCATAATCTCCGTACGTATCTGCTGGAATATTTCTTTCTGTATAATAGGAATACTCAGAAGTCAACGTTGAGATAACATCGTCCGGGATAGACAATACGTGAACATCTTTATTAGCTCCTAATTCCTGAATAGCACTTGTAGGTGCACCAGCTGTTATAAATGCAGCATCAATTGTGCCGTTTTGCAAGCCTTGTGAAGCATCACCAAAACCTAGGTATTCAGCAGTAATGTCATCATACGTAAGCCCAGCAGCATCAAGTACTTGACGCGCGTTTGCTTCAGCACCACTACCTTGGTCCCCTACAGCAACATTCTTTCCTTCAAGGTCATCCAGTGAAGTAATTCCACTGTCTTGAGTCGTCACTATTTGAATATCCTCTGGATAAAGTGACGTGAAACCTGCCATATTATCTACTGTGTTCCCTTCAAAATCACTTAACACTTCACCGTTTACTGCATAATAAGCAATATCATTTTGTACAAGCGCTAGTTGGTACTTTCCTTCAGCCATTTCCTGGGAGTTTGCAACAGAAGCACCAGTTGATACTGCGTTTGCACTAGATACTCCTTCAACATCACCAAAAATTTGTTGAGCCATTGCTACTCCAAGCGGGTAATATGTACCACTAGTTCCACCTGTTCCGATCGTCACGCGTACGTCTCCACCATCGCCGCCTTCTCCATCTGAATCGCCACCGTCATCCTGTGCACTACCACAGCCTGCTAACGCTAACAATAGAACAATTAATAATAATCCAGTCAATTTTAGATTTTTCACTAAAATTACCCCCTTTTATCCATTTTATTTGTAGTTAAATTTTAACCGTTTCAGCTAATATGTCAAGCATTTGAAAATTATGAGAATATTACATTTCTAGCACATTTACATATTTAAATGGTTAAAAACAGCAAATTCTAACATTAAAAACGATAAACTTTCCTAACTTTCCTTCTTGACAATATTGTGAAAATTCCGTATTATAGTTTTTGTTAACGAATATGTCGTTTATTGGTGTTAATTATATTTTTTTAACTGTGTGCAAAGGCTGGTGTTTTATGAACCTAACCAATTTAAAATCCAATATTCTTCAATTACTAGATAAAAGATCCGCATATTTCTCTATTTTTATACATACCGAAGAAGGGGATATAGCCATTAACGCAAATGAGCCAAGAAAAGCTGCCAGCCTAATAAAGATCCCGATCCTCATTGAGTCCTTTCACCAAATTGAAAACCACAGATTACAACCCAACACATTAGTTTACATTGAAGATGATATGAAGGTTAGTGGAGCAGGGGTGATCTATTATTTAACTCAATCCAATATATACAGCTATCAGAATTTATTGGAACTCATGATCACGTTTTCTGATAATACTGCCGCCAATATAATGCTTGATAAGATTGGTATGAATTCCATCAACAAACGTGCTAAATCGCTTGCATGTACGCATACAAAAATGGAACGCTTTTTTATGGATCAGCAATCTCAAAAAAACGGTTATGAAAATTATACGACTGCACATGATATGGTTCGTTTCTTATCGATTATTACCAAATCAAATAGTGTCATTAACGAGAATAGTAGAAATGAAATCCTGAAAATACTTTCTAACCAGCAATTTAATCATAAACTTCCTGGATATTGGAAAAACGACTCAAAAATTCAAATTTATCACAAAACAGGCGAATTGCCAGGTGTTGAACACGATGCTGCTATTATGACATATAAAGATAGAACTATTATTGCAGCTATTCTTTCAGAGGACTCATTAAACAACAGCGACAACAGGAATTACATTGCAGAAATCGGAAAACAATTAGCAAACTATATTGAAGATGATCAATATGAAACAATTAGTAGGGGGAGAGAACATGACTAAAATTAAAATGGCAGTGTTTGCTAGAAATCATGTAATGGAGCGTATTCATGACTACATCGAGTATGACCAAGATGTAGAAATTATTCCATTTGTTTATACAAAAACAAATGAAACAGTTGAGTTGGTTAAAAAAGCTTTTATGTGCGATATTTATGTGTTTGCTAGCTCACTTTCTTATCTTTACGCAAAGGAAGTAATTGAGAAAAAGCGCTTACCAGCTATTCAAGTACCTTTTGATGAATATATGATCTTATCCTCTTTTTACCGAGTTAAAAATGAACACAACCAACAATTATCCCGGATTTCAATTGATGCTTTAGATAGCCGTCATGTAGATGAAGTTTTAAATGAATTGCAAATTGGTGGTGGGGAAATATATACGTATAGCTTTGGCGTGGACGAGAAGACCGATTTGGATAACATTTTCAACTATCACAAACAGTTATGGTATGAGGGGAAAACCGAGTTTGCACTAACTTCCATTGAAGAAGTAGAACAGATGCTTAAAGAAGCTGGTATACCCACCATCTGTATGAAAATCCCGCAGATTAATATTGTACACACAATTGAAAAAGCAAAATCTATTGTTTCCCTAAATCAAAGTAAGAGTTCGCAAATAGTCGCTGGTTACGTTCGGCTTAAAAACCTAGACTTGATTATAAAAGAAAAGGGAGAATTGGCATCCAAACAGCTTCTCTTAAAACTACATCAAATTTTGTTAAAGTTTGGACACAAAACATACGCATCTGTCTTATATAACAACGATAATCAATTTGCTGTATTTGGCACGAAGGGAATATTAGATCATATTACAAACCATTATCGTGATTTCCCACTTTTAAAAGAACTAGAGCAAGCAATAAACGCTAAAGTGGATATCGGTTTTGGTTTAGGCTTAACCGCTAAACAGGCTGAAAATAATGCCAAACTTGCTTTGGAGGCTTGTAGTCTTGATAATGATAGTAACTGTTATATTGTTAATGAGCGACAAGATACAATTGGACCATTAGGTGTTAAAAAAGATTTTAATACTTCACAGCTTTATCATGCGCTCATCCATAAAGCTAAACTTAACAATGAACTTTCGTATAATTTTATTGATTTCATCGCAATCCGTAACAAGGAGCCATTTTCTTCTAATGACGTTGCTTCCTATTACAGGGTGACAAAACGTAGTGCCGAACGAACCATTAATAAACTCCTGTCAGGTGAAGTAATTAAAGTAGTAGGAGAAGAAAAACCATACTTAAAAGGCCGTCCAAGAAAGCTGTTTAATTTAAACCAGTAGAAACAAGAACCGCAAACGTCCGTGACAATAAATGCGATGGAACTTACCGCTCTGGAAACACACTTCGCGGGCGGCTTGTGAGCCACCACGTGCTGAAGACCCCGCAACGGTGGTTTTCCGCGAGGAGAGCTGAAGCCGCGTCCGAGGAAAGCGACTGCTCGCAGCGGAAATCAACCTAGCTGTTGCGTCGTAGTTTATATCTGTTCTCTCTAAAACAGTCTTTACGGAAAACAGCCTTAATTTAAAAAAAGCCAGACGATTCGCCTAACAGGTTCACTTGTGAGGTGCAAAACTGTGAATCACAAGTTAAATCTCACGTATAATCACATAACTTTCACTATTAAATTCACAGTAAAATCCACAGTAAAAAATGGCTTGGAAAAATATCCAAGCCATTTTTCTTTCTAAATATCTGTTGTTAAACTAAAGCTTTACTTAAATAGAAATTATACTGCTTGAACATAAGACAGCCTATCTTTTTTGCGGACTTATTGAACCTTATTTCCTTTCATTATGCATAATTATCGTGGTGGCGGACTCAGTGAACCTTATTTGTAACAGTTCCAGAGTTATAGACTGTTTTTTTATGCAATAAGATCCCCTGAGTCCGCTTAACCTTAAAAATCATTGATTTTGACACAAATAAGGGCACTGGGGTCCGCTTAAAGTTCGTTCGTCTATTATCTACCTCGTTTACACAAGAAGCGACTGCTCTTCTTGTGCAATCAAAGTTGGCAAGCGTAATATCATTCCTATAAAATTAGGGAATATCGTGGAGTATATAGCTAGTAGCTCTAGTGGGGCTTCATAGATTAAATCTCTTAATTTCTAAAAGGAGTTTTATATCCCCAGAAAATTAAAGTTAGTACCCACATACACTACAATAAATATTTCACTCTTGCGAATTAAGTTGTGAATCATTCTGTGAATAGACATTAAAAACTCTTTCAAACCTTGTTATAGCAATAAGAAAACACACGAGATTACCCTTGTGAAAATCCGTGTGTTTTATGATGTGTTTTTAATGTTTGCACCTCTGAAGTGAACCCGTTACGATTCGCCTGGCTTTGTTTTTATTTATACTGTTTTACGCTTGTAAATGAGTTATATGCTCAGTAGCTGACGGACGTCATCTTCACTAAGACTTGAGAGCATGGTTTCACCTGGCTGTATGACTTGATCAATTAACTCTCGTTTTTTCTGCTGTAAATCAAAGATTTTCTCCTCAATTGTCCCTTCTGTTATTAAACGTATAACTTGAACCACATTCTTTTGGCCAAAGCGGTGTGCACGACCTGTTGCCTGATCTTCCACAGCTGGGTTCCACCAAAGATCGTATAAAATAACAGTATCTGCACCAGTCAAATTCAATCCGGTACCTCCAGCTTTCAATGAAATGAGAAAGACATTTTTTTCACCATTGTTAAACTGTTCACTCATGTGGATCCGATCTTGTGATGCGGTTTTACCATGTAAGTAGAAATAGTCAATTCCTTCTTGATTCAGCTTTTCTATTATAATTTCATGCATGCTTGTAAATTGCGAGAAAATAAGCATACGCTTCCCATTTTCTATTGCGTTTCTTAGCGTATCCATTAGTTGCTCTAGTTTTCCAGATTTCCCTAGGTAATTTTCAATAAACAACGAAGGATGACAACAAATCTGTCGTAATCGTGTTAACCCTGCCAGTATTTTCATGCGGTTTTGATTAAAGCCACTTCCTTTCATAGATTCAGCAGCTTCTTGCTGTACTTGCCGTAGGTATCCAACATATAGATCTTTTTGATCTTTGGTTAATTCAGAAACATGTACAGATTCAATTTTATCAGGTAGCTCTTTCAAAACGTCCTTTTTCAAACGCCTTAAAATAAACGGCTTTGTAATCGCAGCTATTTTTTCATTTGATAACTGTTTAAACGTTTTTTGATCAGGCATTAATCCTGGTAAAATCACTTGAAATATAGCCCATAACTCTTCAATTGAATTTTCAATCGGCGTACCACTTAAAGCAAAACGCCTGCTTGCTTTAACCTCACGTATCGCCCTCGATGTTTTCGTTGCGTAATTTTTAATATATTGTGCCTCATCCAAGATTAATGTTTGAAATGTCAGCTCACTGTACATTTCAATATCCTGTCTCAACGTGGCATATGATGTGATCCAAACGTCCATATACGTAAACTCTTTTATCTTTTGCAATCGTTCTGTAGGTGTTCCTGTCATGATGGCCACTTTTAGATCTGGTGCGAATTTTTCACATTCATTTTTCCAATTGTAGACCACTGATGACGGGCATACAATCAGGTGTGGACTATCGTTTTGTTCAGATAAGATATAGGCAATACTCTGTAACGTTTTTCCTAAACCCATATCATCTGCCAAAATTCCACCTAGATGATAAGCACTTAACCCTTTAAGCCATTGATATCCAGTATGCTGATAGTTTCGTAAGGTTGCCTGGAGGTTTTCCGGCAATGGATAAACCTGTTCTTCTGGTGATTCCAATTGGTGTAGTAGACTGCGGAACGATGGATCGTAATCCTTTTTTGTACCAATTAAATGGTCAATTTGAGCACCACGATAAACCGGCATTTGTACATTACCATTTTCAACATCACCTTTTTCAACATCTAGGTCTTCGAAAAATTGCTTCATCGAAGAAAATTCTTCTCCCTCTAATGAAAGAATGGCACCGCTTTGCAACCGGTAATACCGTTTTCTTTCAATAACAGCGTTCAATATGTTGTTTATTTCCGAATCATCAACACCATCTATGTTAAAGCCTATTTCCAATAGATTTGAAGACGACTCCAGTCGGACACTTGTACTCGGGGTTGGCTCATTTTCCACCATAAAATTTCGTATTTCTGAAGTAAGAAATAATTCAACATGCTTATCAAGTATCGGTAAAACCTCATACAGGAAATCATACAATTCATCTTCATCAGCTTCTATATACAGCTCTCTCCCATTGTAATGGAAGTTTGCATGTTCAATTAAACTCATTATTTGCTGTTCTTTTTCCACATCACGAATGATGATGACATCATCTTGTTCACGTCCATTAAACGGGTCAATCTGGTGCTCGCCATAATGATACTCCAATTTCCCTGTAATCCAATCAGCTTGCACACCTAAAAATAACTTAGCACGCAATGGTACTTGAATTATTTCCGATGCTACATCTTCTGCAATTTGCACATCTCCAACTCTTTTCAAGGATGGAAGCACTTCGGATATAAACACATCTGCCTGTTTTTTAGTAATTGGCAAACGTTGATTTTCTATCCCTAAGCGATCAATCTGCTCTAAAATAGGAATCTGTTCTTTTGCTGGGAAATAAAACGTCCCATCTGAAAACAACATCTGATAGAGATTAAAATACGTGACAGACTCCAAAACATCCATCGCTAAAACGAGTTCACCTTGTTTATTTTTTGATAGTGCAAATTCAAATGGGAGATCATCCTCCATCACTTTAATTTGCTTGAAGCTTTTATCTCTTGCTTCCACTGTAAAATCCCGTTCCATTAGCTTTTCAAGCAGTGTCTTAACAAGGATAGGTGGAATAACAACCGAGCGTTCTGATGTGTCTCTATAGTGGTGGAATGTGCGATCAATGTATATTTGTTCATTGCGTAATACAGCATATAACATTTCAAAAATTTCCATATCCTGTTGTAATACATAATGACTCTCAGGATGGTAAGTAAATGTTTTCGTGAAATAATGTTCTCTTCCATGGATTGCACTTTCCAAAAATTCATAAACGTTTTTCACAACAAAGCGGCGAGCAACACCTGCTTTTAATTCAATTTGCAAGTTATAATCATATGACCATTTACAGTAATACTCTATATGCAATGGCACTTTTTGCGATACAAGTTCTGAGGTAGTCGCACGTTGCTGAATTGATGTAATCGAATCAATCAACTGCTCTGTGGTTCGATAGTCATATATAGACTTCACAGGCGAATTGTTTCCTTCTTTTTTGGAAACAGCAATAAGTACAGCAACAATATGTTTACATGTTTGGTATGTATCAAATGCTGGACAGTCACAATAGGTGTCAATCGACCCCTTTTCTATGTCACTTGTATTAATTTCCACGAAATAATCCTCAGATCCATGAACAGTTGCGGTCCAAACCTGATAATTAATATCATATAGTAAATCACTAACTCGGCCATTATTATAATATTCTAAGCCACGCCGATAAACGACGGACGGAAATAACTTTTGTAAGTTTATATTACGAATGCTATTCAAAACGCTATTAACCTACTTTCTATCAACTCTATTTTCTTTTATTGTATACGAGAATCACATGTTTTTAAACCATAGTTACTTCTACTAGGATAGGAAATGCAAGCATATTATATACGCCTGAAATGAAAGAAAACTGCCACAATACGTGACAGCTGTACACTCACTTTATTCATCTGTTAAGCTTTCATACCATTAAGAATTGATCAACGGGGTTGAACTTTGATCAAGGATAGTGGATAATTGATCAGCAGAGTGCTGTATTTGATCAAGAGAAGTGGAAATCGATCAACAGAGATGAAAATCAATCAAGCATGATATGAAATCGATCAAGTGAGTGCTGTTTTCGATCAACAGCTCAGATATTCAATCGACAGCTTCAATTATCGATCAAAACCCACTCATTCATTATAGATTTACCATTTTTCATAACGAGTAGAATCGTTAACACCTCCAATATTATAGTGCAGCTTTTCTTGCTTTCACATAAAGGTATATATACAACAAAATAGAAAGCATGACGGAACCAGCTGCAGTTAAATAGATTACACTGTAGTTAAACATATACGCAAGCTGCCCGAAAGTTATGGCACCAATCCCCACACCTAAATCAAAAAAGGAAAAGAATGTTGCGTTCGCCATTCCTTTACGATTAGCAGGTGCTTGATCAACTGACCAAGCCTGTAATGCTGGCTGAACACTCCCAAATCCAAGTCCATACATGCCAGCTGCAATTAACATCACCATTGTGCTAGGTAACCAGGATAATAATAGCATGGAACCGAATATAAGAATCGTTCCTGGTAAAAAAACATATAAATGTCCTTTAGTATCGTAAATTTTTCCAGCAAACGTCCGTGAAATCATTAGAAAAATCGCAAATACCAAAAAGTATGATTCAATCCCTGAAATATTTTCTTCTGCTGCATACAACGGTAGAAATGAAGCTATTCCACCAAATGTAACCGTTACAAAGAATAGCAATATAGACGGCTGTAATGCTGTTTTTTCAAAAATATCAAACTTAACCGTTGTCGTTTTATGTTCAAGCTTTTCTACTTTTTTATAGTGAATTCTAGTTGATAATAAAAAAGCGACAAACCCAAATGAACCACAGATTAAAAATAATTGTGAAAATGAAATATAACCTAGTAATGTTAGTCCAAGCGTTGGGCCAAATGCCAGCGCGATATTTCCTGACAGACCAAAATAACCCATCCCTTCACCACGGCGCTTGGGCGGAATTAAATCCGTTGCAATAGTACCTGTTGCTGTTGTAGATAATCCCCAGCCAACACCTTGCAAAACACGCATGATAAGCAAAAAGGCTATCGTCGAGACAAATGCATAGGAACCAACAGAGATAACAAAGATAGATAATCCTAGCATATATACAAAACCTCTACCCTTTGACTCTAACGCATGACCTGCATATGGTCTAAGAAGTAAAGCTGAAAATGTAAAAATACCAACGATAATTCCGATTAACTGATCACTGCCACCTAATTCTTTTACAAAAAGAGGTAGGGTTGGCAGGGTCATTTGGAACCCAAGGAATATAAAAAAGTTAGCCAGACAAACCAACACGAAGTCACGTGTCCAAATTTTACCTGGTATAGATGAAGGTTGTGTATTCGTTTGAACGCTCATGTCGATCTCCTTTTCTTCGATACTCGAAATATATTATACATGAGTGTTCCTTGTTTTGAAATGAGTATTTGATATTATCTTTAATTTTAAGAGTTAGGTTACTAGTAAACTGTGAATTGTGAACTTCAGCAGCTTTACCTTTAACTCTAGCGACTTCGTTAAAAACTTCAGCGCCTCATCATTTCCTTTGGTAATTTCCCATTAAAACTGTTGGATGAGCAAGTACAATCCTGTGAAAAACAATAATACATAAGTGAGCACACGAAATAACTTCTGATTAATCCTCTTAAACAGAAGCTGCCCTACTATTAACCCAACTATAACAAGCGGTAGCCCCTTCAAGCTAGATATCCAGATTTCCTCAGATGTCCCTGCTATCACAACTTGAATAACCAGGCTTACCAAATAGATCCATAGATAAAACGCAAGTGTTGTCCCGCGTAATTTTTCTTTTGTTGTATTAGTTCCTGAGAAGTACAACAAAAGCGGTGGACCAGGCATACCGATACTTGTCGTAAATCCACCTGAGAGTCCACCTACCACAAAGTCACGTATTGTCGTTTGTTTTAATCGATATTGCAAAATTAAAAGAACAGTCAACACAAGGACCAAAACACTAACAGCCAATTTTAGTATTGTCATTTCTAACCATAAGAAAATGGATATACCAATCGGTAACCCTGGAACGCTTCCTAAAATAAACCGTTTCATTATAGCTATATCCACATCTTTTCTTATTTTCATAATAAGCACAAACGATATCACAAGCGACAAAATCAAGTTCAGTTGAATTGCTTCTCGTGGTTCGTAGATTAGTAATAAAAAAGGGGTTGCCATAATGGAGAAACCAAATCCTGTACTCGCTTGTAAGACGCTTGCAACCAGTATAATAATTGAAAATAAAATAATCGTATCCACTTAAACACCTACTAAACATGATCTGCCTTAAGTTTAACAGAATTCATATGAAGCAATTATACTTTTATTTCAAATTTGGAAGTACAAAAGCGTAAGCGCCCGTTTAGCGACGTATGGGCTGCGCCCGCGCATCGCGGGTGGGTCGACGTTGCAGCGCAAAGCGGCGAAGTTAGTCGATCTTCCTTAAAGGAAACACGAAGAGCGTAAGCGATTCGATGTTGTCTTATCGTAAGGAGGATAAGGAAGCCCACTAGTCGTTGGGCGCTGGCCGATGAAAACGCCACGTCCTTGAAAAAGAAAAGCGCTTTTTCTGCGTGCGATGCTTTTCAGGGGAGCTTTACTTATCCTGTGGCGTCATCGGCACTAGTACGTCCTGTACGTCGGAGCTGGACGTGGCTTAAGCAGTTAATAAATTATCCACAGGCTCCTAATTTTATAATTTCCTAAGCCATCAAAAAACCCGAGCATTCACTCGGGTTGGGTTGATACGTTCTATCCACTAATCACACCACAAGCTATACGATCTCCCGCATCTCCTGATGGTTGTGATTTATAATCATCTGCCTTTGCATGAATCATAAGTGCAGTACCATCTTCTTTAAGAAGAGAATTATCCTTACCCTCCTCAAGTGTTACCATATCCGCTAATACTTCAACCATAACCGTTCCATCTTCAGCTACATCAATATTGGGAAGATCACCAGCATGTGGTCCTTCAGGATGATCAAAGCCATGTTTAGCATTAGTTGGATTGAAATGTTCACCAGCAGATTCAAAACTAGGTGCCTCACAAATTCCTTTTTCATGAATATGAAAACCATGTATTCCTGGTGGCAAGTTAGATGCTTCAAGCCTTATGTTAACGCCATTAGGTTTTTGTGTTAGTGTTGCCATTCCAATTTCTTCCTCGGTATTGTCAACTAGTGTTACTTGAACCTCTTCATTTTCTTCACTTAAATTACCTATTGTCTCTATTCCAGGCTCCTCGCCATGTTCTTGATTATCTTGACCATTATCCATGCCAGCACATGCGCTTAATACTATAATAAACGCTATCATGAATAAAAAGACGTGCCATCTCTTCATCTTCTATCTTCCTTTCCGTTTGGTTTATAATGTCAAAACTATTGTGCTCCAAACAAAGTACGATTAAACATTCATATGTTTTGTTATAATGGGAAAAATGATAAATAGGAGGTTAATTATATGGGACTGTTTGACGGAATGATGGGCAATGCATCTGAAATAGATGCTGGAAAAGCTGAAAAGGAACTCACAGATCTACTTGCCTCAACGGAACAAGTAGAACACGCTTATAAGCTAATTAGAGATCTGATGGTTTTTACGAATAAACGACTTATATTAGTCGATAAACAAGGAGTTACAGGTAAAAAGGTGGAGTATCACTCGATCCCTTACAAGAATATTACACATTTTTCAGTCGAAACCGCCGGAACGTTCGATTTAGAAGCAGAACTTAACATCTGGGTATCAGGCAATGCCAATCCAATCCAGAAAACATTCAACAAGCAACTAAACATTTATAAAGTCCAAAGCGTATTAGCAGAATATGTATGTGGATAAACCCTGCTTTAAGACGGAGCGACTCTTAAATCGCTCCTTTTATGTCCCTTTTTAAAAATAGGCTACATTTAATCAATTATTTTTGATAAAAAGTATTGACTTATACAAAATTTAGATATAGAATAAATATATCAAATAAAATTGATTTAGGAAGAAGGTGCCAAGATGACACTAAATAATACAGTCGAAGATATAGAAACAGAAAAGACCTTTGAAAAATATGAAGCAAAATTCAAAGCTATTGCAGATAAAAAACGGTTGCAAATTATGAATATACTTACTCAAAAGGGAGAAATGTGTGTTTGTGATCTAGCTCCGTTAGTAGAAATGACTCAATCAAAATTGTCCTACCACCTGAAATTATTATTAGATGCAAATATCATCACCAAAGACACTAGAGGAACTTGGAGTTACTACAAGTTAAATCAAATTGAAATCAATCATCTGTTATCAGAGGAACTGTGCTGTTTGTTTAGACCGAGTTGCTAAAAATTTTCATTTGTTAATCAAAAAAAATTGATATTAGGAGATGGTTTTATGTTTCACTATGAATACGAGTTACTGGCAAAGATGAAAAGACAAGAACTGGAAAAGGCAGCACGAGAGGCCTGGAAGTTTTCTTCAATCAAACATGAAAGCTTATTTCTAAAAAAAGTTAAATCACTAAAACAGAAGTTCTCAAAAAGAAATACACAACCAACCGAACCATGCTGCTGTGTTACATGTTAGTATAAAAATAAGGTTGTTTTCGTAAAGTTTGTTGCTTATGAAAAATAGATATAAATTGCGACGTACTTGAAAACACGAGTGCTCTACTACCGTCCATGGAAAGCGACTGCCCAGTGCAAAAATCACGACATTGCTGTTGCGTTGTAGTTTCATGAAAAAGCAACAATGCGTACGAAAACAGGCAAAAATAAAGAGCTGATTCCATATGGAGTCAGCTCTTTATTTATCTATGCTACAGCAACTTTTTTACTGTTTTTTTGACGGGGATTGTGAGCTTTTAAGAAAGGAATAACCCTTCTATCTAATCCATATCTACCTGCATTATATCCAGCTACCAAAAGGAACACTGTTATTAATACCATCTGAGCATTTGTACTTACGGTACCACTGAACAAGAAGGCGAAGTTCATTGTTACTGCCATTAATGCTGCAAAACTAGTAAAGATACCAAGAATAAGTGCTATACCTACTAAGAACTCGCCCCACATAACAAGGAATGTAAACATTTCTGCGTTCGGTAATGCTACAGCTTCTAAGAATGTAGCCCACCAGCCTTGTACTGCTGGATGATCGCCACCTGCACTTGCTACAGCACCTTGTAAATAACCACTTGCATCAAATCCACCAGTAATTTTACCATATCCTGCAGTCAACCATTGATACCCAATATAAACTCTTAAAAATGCTAAAACACCAGCCATCACCTTATTATTGCGAAGAAATTTTACAAACATGATACCCAACTCCTCAAGTTATTTGATTAAGTATCTCTCTTACAGTTATATAATAACATGTTTTTTCTTTTTGAAAATAATATTGTTCAGTATTTCACAATTTAGTAACAAAGATATGGCTTATTTGTGAATGGACTAATAAAGGTGTTCAAGAAGAGGCAAAAAATCTTCATATACTAGAAGATGTACGGTGCATTGAACAAGATAACGAAACTTCTATACCGGTTAGTTTTATCGGACCAGTACTGAACGGCCCAAGTGATTTCTTTGGCAACTTAAACATAATTCAGAAAAAGTTCCGAAAGTGATTTTTAGATATGCTAAAGATTTGATCAAGGATTTCGCCAAATCCTTTTGGTTTATTTAATTGCTCGTTCATTTCATTACCCCCAAATGACTATCATTATTCGAATAACTTTTTAGCGGATAGAAGTACTATTCTTGTAAAAAACACCCATTCATGATCCACTTATAACAGAATAACAAAACTAAAGGTGGTACTTACAATGCTTTCAAAATGGACTTATTATCAATTCACCGCTATTATTTTTTTAGGCCTTTTACTTTTTTTCACAGATCAATTAAGTGGAGAACTTGCTATCTCAAGTGGAACTGAAACGGTTAATGGTACATCTTTATTAACTGCTGGGTTTATCGCTGCAATAGTTGGCTGGGTTTATGTTATGGTTTATCTTCAATCTAAAAAAAAGCCAGCATTACTGAACCATGCTGTATGGAGTAAAATGCCTGCTCTATTATTTATTATTGGATTTCTTTCCATTGTTGCTTTCCTTACACTAGGAACATTCGGTCCGCTTCTAGAATGGACAGAAAACGCAAGATGGCTTATGTATGTATTTATGGTCTACTTTATTTTCTTGTTTTATCTTTTTGTCGTATCCGTTATATTAAAAAATAGTAAACTGAAAAAGCATGCATTACATCGTTCCTTGTACGTAACGGGTGGATTGTTGATCATTGTCATTTTTATGCTTTAGTTGATGAACAGCTTTATTGTTCATCATTGATATATTCTTGATAACATGTATCAAAATACATGAAATTGGCTATAAAACTTCCCTGAAGATTACCATATTGACGTTGAAGCGCTTTACTTGAGTGTAAGTCAGATTCCTTAATGGTGTAAATAGAGTCTTCGATTGATAATATACTCTCAAGTGTTATGTTTAAAAATTCCTGTGCTCGCTCCCCATAATCTTCTTCAAAAGCCAAATCTAATAAGGATTTTCGTACTGCTTTTAAATCAAACAAAATGATATCGAGTTCTTCATAGCTCAAAGTAACTGTTTCTTTCTCCCTTAACCAAGGTTGTTCGTACATATCAAGCATATATTCCATCCTCTGTGTTGTGCGGTTATTTTCTTTTGACTGTTTATCATAACATTCATTAAATAGTTCAAGTCATCCAAGTACTGATCTACTACTAAAACGATTTATTCATACTAAGTGCAGAATATGGATATAACCAGCTAACCCTCCAATTATAAGTACAACAAACCCTACTAACTTTTTATGATTAAACATAAACAAATCTCCTCCTTCAAATCTATCATGCTAATCTTCGTTTTTTTGCCTTCTTTTCCCATCAACATAATCCCAGGTGAAGAACGCAACAATAGCTAGCACTATTATAACTAAGCTTATGTATTGCTGGGTTTCTGCTGGAGCAACTACTGCAAATAATAACCGGACTATAATAGCTAGTACCAATACGATAATATATTTTGAAATTCGTTTGTTTTTCACTTTTGTAACCTCCTACTTTTATTGGTACAAGCCTGAGCTACGACTCAACTGTTTTATAAAAACAATCCTTGTGGTATACTTTATGTAGATAAGAAATACATTAAGAAGAGCCCAGCTGTTACTGGGCTCTAAGATAAGCGGTTCCCCTAGAGGGATCGGCTACTCTAAACGAATAGACCTCTCCCTAAAAACTTACTATGGCTAATAGGGAAGGTCTATTTTCTATTGATCAACGTTATGATCAAGGCGAGCAATGCAATTAACATGGTACCAAGACTTCCCAGCACCATGAATACTTCATACATGCTCAAAGGCATCACCCCCTTTGTACAAAAGGGTTAGCCGACCCGTCCCTAAAAGAACATTATCTATAAGTAGTATACCACACTCTAACTGAAAGCGAACATACACTCTTATTTTTCTATATTTACTTTCAACGTAATTCTCTTCTAATAACGTATTTTTTGAATTTCTCATCTGGTATATGGCGAATAAGACGTCCGATAAACTCCTCTACAGGAATTGTTTCCCGTTTTTCTTTCCCGTCCATTTTGTCCATATATTTGAATGTCACATATTCACCATCATATTCCTCGATCCGCCCTAAAGCTATGGCAGGTCGACGAATATAACGACTAATATATTTTAACTGCTCCTCTTTACATTCCCTTTCTGTTTTGAAGCATACACATAGAAGCCTTCTCATTTTTTGAATAGGCTTTTTGTATTAATGGTTGAATTTGCTTTTTATCATTTCCCGTTAACCGAGGACGAATAAATTTGAGAACCACCATCTACCATTGTTTTCTTAACATGGTAAAGGGGATATAATCTTACGTCTTCCACTGACCGTTCTTCTTCATTCCTCCCATAGTAACCAGCATATGAACATGTGGATTAAAGTTCATTTGCGAACCAAATGTATGCATTCCAGCAATAACACTTGGTGTTACTATAAATTTCTTCTTATACCAATTCAAAATGATGCCTACTGCTTCATCCATTAGATCTTTCAATAGTTCACGGTGCTTCAAAAAGATAACACGGAGTCCCTAAGTCTATGGTGAAAGTAACATGACGATGATTCACTTGAAGTACTTCCTCTTGTAGGAGTCTTCCCCCTTCCTCAGTTTCACCACAACTACATGTAGTACAAAATCTCCCCTTACAACGGTATGGAACTCGTTTTACATCATGACAGCCTTCACAAACAAAAAGCTTAAATCCATTCTGTGGATTACCACATTCACGACTCTTTCAAAACGATTGGCCGAAGGAAACGAATTTGCTCCAGTTATTATGTTGATCAAAAAAAGACGTCAAAGAATATTTTTATCCATAGGTCTACTTCACCCCCAAAATCTTAGAAAACTTGGCTTATCGCCAAGCCTTAATGGCGAAAGCCTTAGTTGCACTTATGTAGATAAGAAAATTTTATACTTTCCTATCTACCAAAAAGGGAACCAACTTACCCTATAATCAATCTAATAATCTTCAATAACAATATACGTTACTTTTATTGGACCATGTACACCAACGACAAAACTTAATTCAATATCAGCACTGTTACTCGGTCCTGAGATAAACTTAATACAAGACGAAATATCATTTGTTTCTTGATATTCCGTATGGATAAAATCTGTAACTTGGGTCAACCGCGGAACAATAGTGCTTTTAGGAATGAGTGCAATATATGTTTTAGGCAACAAGCTTACGGAACGTCCTTTACCTCTAGAAGTAGTTAACGCAACAGTTGCCGATTCAGCTAACGTATAATCACTAAACGTTATACCGACACCTGATTGTTCCGCAATTTTGATACTTTCTTCATTTGGTTTCCATACATGCGTACCGTATTCCTCTAAAATTGGAGTTAGTCCACATCTCTCAAAACGTTCATCGTCTGTTCTGATACTTACACTCTCTCCATAGTCTTGAAGCACTTTTCGTAACGTTTTTCCGCTATCCTTGATAGTAGTTTCAAAAACATTTACGTCCACTTTTTCTGCAGCTTGCTTAAATACTTCAACGAGCTCATTTTGGGAAGCGCCTTCTAATACGTCATACTGAGGATTTTCTTCCCATCTCGGTAATGTAACATTTTTCTTCTTTTCATTTCTTCCTAATTTATTTGACAAATGACGTAGGAAAGAATCACGATTTGTCACTTCACCAGTCTGTCTCATCATTCTACCCCTTTCCTTTCACACGTGATTTATACCAATCTCTAAATCTTTCATTTGAAGGTGCGGGGAATTCTCTCGATTTTGTCCATTCTTTAAGTAAAAAAGGACCGTTTGAAATATTGTCATCTTTTGAAAATGGTTTGGACAAGATGGATGCTGATTTTGTACTAAAGTTGTACAAGGAACTATTTTTTGTGACCATTTTAAATGCTTGCATGGCCCATTTTTCAGAAACTGGACTCTTATTTTCTTCTTCGACAATATTTTGGCGATGCTTTAACAGTAATTCATGAAGTGGAATTTTCACTGGACAGGCATCCGTGCACGCAGAACACAATGTCGAAGCAAACGGTAATTCCTTATTTTCCTCGTATCCACCTAAAATAGGAGAAATCACTGCACCGATTGGGCCGGAATAAATAGAACCATACGCATGACCGCCAATGTGTCGATAAACTGGACAAACATTTAAACAGGCTGAGCAACGAATACAGTGTAAGGCGGACTGAAATTCTGATCCGAGCATCTTAGACCGTCCATTATCTAAAATCACTAGATGAAATTCTTCGGGACCATCTACTTCATCTTCACGCTTTGCACCTGTTAATGTTGTGACGTAAGTGGATAGTTTTTGACCAACAGCACTTCTAGCTAGCATGCTTACTAGGATATCAAACTCTTTCCATGTGGGGACAATTCTTTCCATTCCCATCACTGAAATTTGTGTTTTTGGATAAGTCGTTACCATTTCGGCATTCCCCTCATTGGTAACTAGAGAAACTGTACCCGTGTCTGAAATGGCGTAGTTACAACCTGTTATTCCAATATCAGCTGATAAAAATTCTTGACGTAACTGTTCTCTTGCAAATAATGTTAATTCCTCAGGATTTGATGTGTTTTCATAGTTTCTTTCTTCTTTAAACACATCACGAACTTGCTCCTTGTTTTTATGAAGTGCTGGGGCTAAAAAATGTGAAGGGGGATCTTCAGCTAACTGAATAATGTATTCCCCTAAATCTGTCTCTACTACGTCACGACCCGATGCTTCAAGCGTTTGATTAATTCCAATTTCTTCTGTCACCATTGATTTTGATTTAACTATTTTTTTTGCTTCTTTTTTTTCAACGACGGACATAATATAATCATTTGCTTCCTCTTTAGTTTGTGCAAAAAAAACGTGCCCACCTTGTTTGCTAACATTTTCACTTAGTTCATAAAGGTAATAATCTAAGTTTTCAATTGTATGCTCCCGAATGGCCGCAGACAAGTTCCTCCATTCTTCCCAATCACCAAGTTCTTCTATCATTTGTTCCCGAACGCCAGTGAGACGACTTTGAGCAGAAGAAACAGCTTCACGCATAAATGTATCTTCAAGACTTTCCGAAACTCTATTAGTAAAAGAATCTGTCCCGATTTTCATACTCATCTTCTTGATCACCTCTGTTTTGACTGATTAAGCACATGTGCAATATGATTAACTTTAATTTCTTTTCCAAGCCGGTCTATTCTTCCACCAATGTTCATTAAACAACCACCATCAGCGCCAATTAACAATTCCGCTCCAGTATTTTCGATGTGCATGACTTTTTCATTTACCATCTGTTCCGATATAGCAGCCATTTTCACAGAAAAGGTCCCACCGAAACCACAACAATCCTCACAATGGGCTAAGGGCCTTAATTCTAACCCTTTTACTTGTTGTAACAGTTTCATAGGAGCTTCCTTCACACCTAAAAGTCTACTCATATGGCAAGAGGTATGATAAGTGGCAACTGCATTAAACTCTGCACCAACATCAACTATACCTAGAACATCGACAATAAACTGTGTTAATTCATACGATTTATTTGCAAGCTTCTCTGCTTTTGGACCCCATACGGGATCGTTTTTAAATAAAGTTGGATATTCCTTCAGCATACTAACACATGAACCTGAAGGAGCCACTACATATTCAGCATGTTCGAAGGTCGTAATCATGTGTTTCATCGTGTCCATTGACTTTTGCACATAACCACTGTTATAGGCTGGTTGGCCACAGCATGTTTGTGTCTCAGGGAAGTCAATCTCACAACCTAATCTCTCTAATAATTCCACTGTATCCTTGCCCACATCTGATGAAAACAAATCTACTAAACAAGTAATAAATAACGAGACTCTGATAATTTCTCCCTCCTTTTTAAACCAGTCCATATTGCTGATTCTTTGAACGTCTTAAGACGAACGGCGGAGTTACCATATTTACAAAAATAAAGTACAGTCTCCAAAGTTAAATTACGATTTAATGCCCTAAATAGGCTTCTTTAATACTTGAATCATTGATCATTTCACTAGTCAGGCCACTTTTTACAACTTTACCTGTTTCAAGTACATAGGCAGTATGAGCTACCTTTAATGCCTGTCTTGCATTTTGCTCTACTAATAACACGGTTGTTCCTTCTTTGTTAATTTCTCGGATGATTCGGAAAATATCTTGAACCACTAAAGGAGCTAAACCCATGGACGGTTCATCTAATAAAAGAAGCTTTGGTTTTGACATAAGTGCTCGAGCTATTGCAAGCATCTGTTGTTGTCCACCAGAGAGCGTTCCTCCTAATTGGTTTTTACGTTCTCTTAAAATAGGGAAGCGATCCATTACTTTTTCTATATCGTTTTTAACTTCTTTATCTTTTCGATGAAATGCCCCCATTTCTAAATTTTCCAACACACTCATGCCACCTAATATTTCTCGCCCTTCAGGAACTAGAGCAATCCCTTTTTCAACAAGCTGATGAGGCTCTAAAAAAGTAACATCCTCATCTAAAAAAGTTACATTTCCTGATTTTGGTTTTAGCATCCCTGTAATTGTTTTCATTGTCGTCGTTTTACCTGCGCCATTTGAGCCTAATATACTGACAATCTCCCCTTCAGGTACCTTAATACTAACATCCTTTAATGCTTGGATATTACCGTAATACGTATTAACATTTTTAATACTAAGCAAATTCATCTTCCTCCTCTTTTCCGAGGTAAGCTTCCACTACTTCAGGATTATTTTTAATGTCATCTGGAATACCTTCAGCAATTTTCTTGCCAAAATTGAGTACTACGATTCGGTCGCAAGTTCGCATTACTAGTGGCATGTCATGTTCTATTAATAATATGGTAACTCCTAATTGTTTAATCTTTTGGATAAGATCAAATAAATCATTTGTTTCTTTTTCATTCATCCCTGCTGCTGGCTCATCTAGTAATAATAGACTCGGTTCACTAGCGAGCGCACGGGCGATTTCAAGACGACGTTGTTGACCATATGCTAAATTTTCCCCGAATGTATCTTTGTGTTCTTCAAGGCCAACTAACTCTAACAATCCTAGAGCTTTTGAACGAATTTGTTCCTCTTCTGTTTTTTGCGATTTTGTTTTAAAAAAGCCGGACCATACACCTGAACGTGAGCGACAATGTTGCCCTACTGTTACATTTTCCAAAACTGTCATTTCTGGGAATAATCGTATATTTTGGAATGTACGGCAAATTCCTACTTTTGTTATAGCATGAGATTTCATATTTGTTATATCTTGATTATGAAAAACTACCTCTCCAGATGTTGGTGGAAACATGGATGTGATGATATTAAACATTGTTGTTTTACCAGCCCCATTTGGACCAATTAAACCCAAAACTTCACCTTTCTTGACCTGGAAGGAGACATCCATCAAAGCTTGGACTCCACCAAACCGTTTGGAAATGGTGTTAATTTCCAGTACCATGAGTGTCCTCCTCCTTTTCTACATTTATTTTCTTTTTTCGTAATTTACTCAGTTTATTTACGACTTGATAGTCAATTAGCCCTTGGGGTCTAAAGGCCATCATTGCAACTAGGATAACTCCATAAAACATATATCGGTATTCTGCTACTCCCCGCAATAACTCTGGCAAAGCCGTTAGGATGGTTGCTCCAAAAATAGGCCCCCAAATAATTTCACTTCCACCAAAAACAGCGAAAATTAAACCTTCGATGGCACGGTGATAGTCAAAATCAGATGGACTAATGTATGCAGTAATATGTGCATAAAGAGCTCCTGCAGATCCGGCGACGAATGCCCCTTGAGTAAAAGCTAACACTTTATAGTACGTGATATTGATTCCCATCGCGCGCGCTGCATTTTCATCCATTTTAATAGCACCAAATGCCCTTCCTACCGTATGTGTAAAATAGTTCTCGGGGGAATTTGATATTAATTCCTAGCCAAAAAAGAAAAGGCACTCTATCATAAAATGTATGCTGTGACAGGCAAAATACATTTAGAAAGAGGCCTCTTCATGGAATATATTATATCAAAATTATACGAATTAATACACCAAACCGGGAATTTAATCGAATTAG
>NZ_JBHTKJ010000002.1:0-2004 GCF_042675965.1 Virgibacillus byunsanensis
TTGAACAGTGACACGCTTTACAGCTGGTTAAATGGAACACTTTTTTCTAGCTGCGAAAGTTGAGTTAATAAGATTAACTTGTTAATTCGACATTAATTTCCATTTTCCTCTTTTTTGATGGAAATATCGTAATAAGGTTGCTGTCATTACGGCACTTAGCAGTTCTGGTGATTTTACCCATTACCCATATTAAACAAACTAACCTAACTAGCTAAACTTTGAATTCGTCTTATTATTGAAAGTGGGGTGACTAATTACCCTGTCTTATTTTTTAAGATAAACATATTCGACAAGAAAATTTTTATGATGAGCGGTATAAGTGCTGGTTTTGGATGGAGATGACTGCTTTAGGAATGCTGAAATTTGAAGCACTTGTTCCTTGTCTTACGGCAAGCTTTGTTGGTCACTATGTAACTACAGCAGGTTGGGGACATAAACACGAAAAATTTATAATACAAACTGTACCGGAAATATCTATTAGTACATTTATAATAGTTATTCTTCTATCAGTCATTTTTAGCCTAATTAGTGTTTTATACTGTCCGTTGAGGCATGGGATAGAAAAATTATCTGAGAAACCTTCAAAAAAAACCATATGAAAAGAGCTTTTTTTGAAGGTATTGTCATTGTAGTATTAACTTTGATCGTTAGTTCACAGGATCACAATGGCCGAGGATTACAGATGTTAGAACAATCTTTTATAGAAGACGTTCCACCCTTTGCTTTACTGGCCAAGCTAATATTTACAGCAGCAACTCTTGGTACCGGCTTTGTTGGCGGTGAAGCCATACCTTTATTTTTCATTGGAGCAACATTAGGCAATACCTTACACACATTCATTGATTTACCCATGTCATTTCTCGCTGCATTAGACTAAAGAATAAAGTAAAGGATATCATCCACAATAAACAATAGATATTAAACCCAGAAAGATTCAACTGTAAATATAATTTAGCAACATTTGAAAAGAGGAGTTGTTTTTGGATTTACACTTCATATGGAAAGCTATTGTCGTCGTGATAGGAGGAGTCCTGATCTTACGGTTAGCTGGAAGAAAATCAATCTCGCAGCTTACTGTTGCTCAGACTGTCATGATGATAGCTGTTGGGTCATTAATTATTCAACCTGTTGGCGATAGGAACATTTGGATTACAATGTTAATTACATTTTTAATGGTAGCTACACTTCTTTTTATTGAGTATATTGTTTTGAAATCGAATGCTCTTGAAACCTTAATTTATGGGAAAGGACTTGTAGTAGTTGAAAATGGCCAAATTAATGAAAACAATTTAAAGAAGCTGCGGTTAACGGTTGATATGCTTGAAGTACGAATGAGACAACAAAACATTCAGCATTTTACTGATTTACAATGGGCTACAATAGAAGCGAACGGTCAGTTAGGATATATGTTAAAGTCTGATAAACAATACGCTACTAAAGAGGATATTCAGATGCTGAAATCGCTGATTGAATCAAATCAATCTAATCCTCCAAATGAAACATCAACAACTACAACAAGTGTGTCAGATAACATATTTACTGAGGTTAAAAATAGAAAGCATAAAGAAAAACCTAAAGAGAATTTGGACTAACTGTCACTTACCAAATTTTGTCATATTTTATCGAAAAATTTTAATGTGCGCATGATTGTAGCAACTTGGGACTAAAAAGCTTGTTTACTTATGGTAAGGGTTTGTAGGTAAAATAAAAAAACATTGGAGAGGTATTTAGTGCACCTCTCCTTTACTAACTACATAAGTAAATGCGTTAAATGAGACTTTGCTTACAATTACTAAGTTACCATAAGTATGAAATATATCTGTAATGTAAAATTAAGCTTCACAACTGATTTTACAAGCAATACTTTAAGAAATCATTAGAAAACTTTGCTTATCGTTAAAGGGATTCTTAGTAAGCGTACTTTGCTTTCTTAGAGTCCCTTATGCTCTGGAGTGCAAGCCTTAATGGGTCAAGTAGGAGGGGACCTTTCCTCAAGGATTGTGT
>NZ_JBHTKJ010000003.1:0-61681 GCF_042675965.1 Virgibacillus byunsanensis
TTGAACAGTGACACGCTTTACAGCTGGTTAAATGGAACACTTTTTTCTAGCTGCGAAAGTTGAGTTAGTATTATTTAATATATAAAAATCATCTTATCAAAAAGGGTCTACACATAAGTGTACACCCTCGAAGTCTCTTAATATCTTTCCATCCTTCTATCCACAAAAACCGGTATCCGCTTCCTCACTTCATTGACTAAGTCGTCATCAATTGTAGCCGTTACTATTTCCTCTCCACTACCACCTTCAGCGACAATTTCTCCCCAAGGATCAATAACTAGTGACATGCCACCAAATGTATTTTTGGGATCAGCACCAACTCGATTACATGCAACCACATAACATTGATTTTCAATTGCACGTGCTTGCAGAAGAATACGCCAATGATCTATTCTTGGTGCTGGCCATTCCGCTACAACATACATAACTTTTGCACCACTTACTGCTGATTTACGAATCCATTCTGGAAAACGAATGTCGTAGCATATAAACCCAGCACAATTCACTTCATCCATCGTAAATTCAGCTTTGTCCTGCCCTTCTTTTAAATATAAATGTTCATCCATAAGTTGAAATAAATGCAGCTTACTATATTTATGAATAAGCTCACCCTGTTGATTCATTACAAGCATCGTATTACGTACTCCGTCTTCATATTGTTCAGCAATGGAACCACCAATCACATGAACATTCCATTTTTTTGCTATATAACTTAAGAATCTGATTGCATGATTTGCATCCTGGTCAGCTATTTCATCCAATCGGGTTAAATCATATCCAGTTGTCCACAGCTCTGGCAGTACAATAATTTCTGCACCCGTTTGAACTGCTTTAGTGATCCATTCTTCCGCTCGCTTCTCATTTTCTTTTGGGTCACCATATATAATATCAAATTGAATCATTGCAATTTTCCGCTTCAAAAAAGCACCTCCATGTTCATTTTCCTTACGTATATACTATCATCAAAAAAATCGATAGCATAATAGTATGGCCACCGATTTTTAATTAGTAATGTCCGAGAAGTTACGATTCCCTTCTTGAACCGCACTAATATGATGTAAGGCTTTATAGCGATTTTTGACACTATCAAACCCGTTTATCGTCACAGACCCAATATCAGGAACGAGCAGACCGCAAATTGTTTTGATTGTTGTTGTTTTACCGGCTCCATTAGGACCTAAAAGTTCAACAATTTCTCCTATTGATACGTTAAATGAAACACCTTTTACAGCAATAAATTCCTCTTTAGACTTCCGTTTTGTGTACACTTTGTGAATTCCATCAACCGTAATAATACGTTCCATGCCCCTCCTTTTACAACTCTTGTTAATTTGATTATACTAATTTATCAGAATAATACATCCGTCTATTGAAAGTCTTACACTCGGTCTTGAGACTTAGTGTATCCCAGATCAAATAAAAAGCCGTCCAACCTATCGTTAATAGATTAGACGACTTATAAATCTAAATTATTTTTTTATATCTATAATTGACGTAAGGCATAGAGGAAACGTTCTACTTCTTCCTCTGTATTATATGGTGCTAAACCCGCACGAATCCAGCCGCCGGTTTTATTAACCCCGAGTTTACTAGCCAGAGTAGTCGCATAAAAATCCCCATCAGCAACAAAAATACCATGTTCTGAGGACATCCGTTCGCACACTTCTTGATTGGTGTATCCCTCTACTGTAAAGGCGAATGTCGGTGTTTTCCTTGCTACAGAATCGGGTTCATATAACGTTACTTTCGCAAGATTTCGCAATCCATCACCCATTTTAATTGCTAGTTTATTTTCATAATCCTCGATATGTTTAATACCAGATAGGATTCTCTCTTTTCTTGTTACCCCAGTACCGAGATTTTCAAAGAACTCAATAGCCGGCTTAATTCCTGCTATTCCCTCATGGTTCTGTGTTCCGGTCTCTAATTTATCCGGTATATAATCTGGGGCAGGTGATAGTTTGTAAGGTTCTAGTCTTTCAAAAATTTGCTCTCTAATAGCAGCAATACCAACATGTGGGCCAAAAAATTTGTAGGCAGAGCATAACAGAATATCAGCTCCAATTTGATCACGTTGCACAGGAATATGTGGTACAGCATGAACTGCATCGACAGCGACGATTGCACCTACTTCTTTAGCTTTCTTTGCAATAGTTGCCACATCATTTATCGTCCCAACTGCATTTGATGCAAGACCTACAGCTACTAATTTGGTATGGCTATTGATCACAGTGTCTAATTCGTTTAAACGAAGCGTTAATTTTTGTTGATCAACAGGAAGCCAACGTACAGTCATTCCCAGGTCCTCTGCCATCTGAAGCCATGGATCTACGTTTGCACGATGATCAATTTCAGAAACGACAATCTCATCACCAACTCCCCACTGCTTTCCTAATGCTCTGGAAATAGCTAATGTAAGAGTAGTCATATTTGCACCAAAAGCTACCTCTTTGGCTTTGACGTCCAGAAAGTCTCCAACTATTTTTTTAGTTTCTTCTATCATTTCTTCTGTTTCTCTACTACTAGGAAAGGAACCATGAAGATTAGCACCTCCACTTTCCATATAATTTCTAACAGCCTCTATAGATGATTTCACTACTTGAGATCCTCCAGGGCCGTCTAGGTAGGCAACTTCTCTATCATGGAATTTCCTATTTAAGGCTGGAAATTGATTGCGAACATCATTAATTGGAAAATATTTCAGCATTTGTGTCATATTGTTTGCTCCTTTTATTATATCTTTGTATCAACTTTCTTTAGCCAATTCCGATCGTTCTTCCCCTGTAAACACTCTTGATCTAGTTAAAAACCGCTTTCCTTCAGGTCCTTCTAATGAAAACATTCCTCCACGTCCGTCCACTGCATCAATAATCAGCTGGGTATGTTTCCAATATTCGTATTGATCTTTTGACATATAGAAAGGTGTGTCACCAATTTCTCCTAATAAAACGTCCGACTCCCCTATCCGGAACTCACCATTTGGATAGCACATAGGTGAGCTGCCATCACAACACCCCCCTGATTGGTGAAACATCAACGAACCATGTATTTCTTTTAATGTATTCATTAATTGCAACGCTTCCTCTGTAACCGTTACACGATCAACCATTTATATCACACCCTTCCAATGCTTTGTAGTAGCCGGTAATTGCAGAAAAAAGCTATCACCTACTTTTCCCGTTCTTATTTTACAAAAACATCCAGTAATGACCTGTATAACCTTAAAAGAATCCAGCCGCACCTTCACTGTAGCTTATAAGCAAGTTTTTCGTTTGTTGATAGTGGTCTAGCATCATAAGATGATTTTCTCGCCCGATACCGGATTTTTTATAGCCGCCAAACGCAGCATGTGCAGGATATTGGTGATAACAATTAGTCCACACACGACCAGCCTCAATTCCACGGCCAAATCGGTATGCGGTATTTATATTACGTGTCCAGACACCAGCACCAAGTCCGTATAATGTGTCATTGGCGATACTCAGTGCTTCTTCTTTATCTTTAAATGTTGTCACCGAAAGTACCGGTCCGAAAATTTCTTCCTGGAAAATACGCATGTTGTTTTCGCCCTTGAAGATAGTTGGTTCTACGTAATAGCCACCTTCTAGTTCATCTTCAAGTTTATTCACATCTCCTCCAACAAGCACTTCTGCACCTTCTTGTTTTCCAATATCTAAGTAGGAAATGATTTTTTCCATTTGTTCTTGGGATGCTTGAGCCCCCATCATGGTTTCGGTATCAAGCGGATGGCCGATCTTGATTTTTTTGACCCGCTCAATTACCCGTTCTATAAATTGACCATAAATCGATTCATGAACTAAAGCACGTGATGGACATGTACACACTTCTCCTTGGTTAAGCGCAAACATAACCATTCCTTCAATTGCTTTATCTAAGAATCCGTCATCTTCATCCATCACATCTTCAAAGAAAATATTAGGTGATTTTCCTCCAAGTTCCAATGTAACAGGTATTATATTTTCAGAAGCATATTGCATGATTAAACGCCCTGTAGTCGTTTCACCAGTAAATGCGATTTTAGAGATACGACTGTTGGAGGCAAGTGGTTTTCCTGCTTCTAGACCAAATCCATTAACAACATTTAATACCCCAGCCGGCAGAAGGTCTTTAATTAAATCAAGTAGCACATGTATAGATGCCGGTGTTTGTTCAGCGGGTTTAAGAACAACACAGTTACCAGCAGCAAGGGCTGGTGCCAGTTTCCATGTTGCCATTAAAATCGGGAAGTTCCACGGAATGATTTGGCCAACAACACCTAATGGCTCATGAAAATGATAGGCAACCGTATCGTCATCTATCTGACTTAATCCGCCTTCTTGAGCGCGTATTGCTCCAGCAAAATAACGATAATGATCGGCAGCAAGTGGTAAATCAGCAGCTAACGTTTCCCGGACAGCTTTACCATTGTCCCATGTTTCAGCAACAGCCAACATTTCCAGGTTATCCTCAATTCGATCAGCAATTTTGTTTAAGATTTTCGCGCGTTCTGCTACAGACGTTTTGCCCCACCCATCCTTGGCAGCATGTGCTGCATCAATGGCAGCCTCGACATCCTCTTTTGTGGACCTGGCCATTTCACAAAATACTTCACCAGTAACAGGACTCACATTTTCAAAGTATCTGCCATTCGCAGGAGCTCGATATTCTCCACCTATAAAATTGTCATACTGCTTCTTGAAAGATACTACAGCACCTTCCGTATTTGGATTCGCATACCTCATCGTAAAATATTCCTCCTTTTTTGTAACCGTTTACATTTGTTTTAGTGAAGACGCCAGCTGAAGTCTCTACTACAGATTATACCAACATGTTCTGAATTATTACAACTATTGGACTTTTAGAAAAACGAGGGAAGTATAAGATCCTATAAAACAGGTAAAAACAAGTAGATTTATGTAATATCAATGACTAATGAACGGCTTATGTCAGTAAAGGCTTAGTACTTGAATCGAATATCAGAAAACTTGGCTTATTGCTAAGCCTTAGTTGCAATTATGTAGTTTATCTACTAAAAGAAAAAAATCAAACCCGTTTAAGGTTTGATTTTCAGGAAAGCTGAAGTATATAATAATAACGCTGGTTTCCCAACGCCGTAAGTATCTATTATAAAAGAGATGTCGCGATGACATCTCACTTGGATATATTAATTATGGATTAATAATTTCATTATATAACTTCAGCTACTATTATGGTACTGATTTTCTTTATTTCAACTCTGGAATCACTCGAACTTCCTGTTCCATTGATGATTTACAAAGAGGACACTCTGGAGTTTCCTCAAAACTGTATGATTCTCTCATCCAACCTTGGCAATCCTCACTTGTACAAGACCATACATTTGTTTCTACTTCTGGAACCGGTTCTTTAGGCCCTCTAGAAAAAGACATAAACAGCAACCCCTTTCATGATACTACTTCCATTATACTCCTTTTTAGCAAACAAAGGAAGGGACGTATACCAATTAATAACCATTAAAACATATTATATGAAAGTATTGACAAGTTTCCACAAAAATAAACCCCTTTCATGTTATTTAATAAATCTCGACATGACAGGATCCCCAAAATATTAAATTTAAGCTATACATAATAAAGAGAAATGGGGACTCCTTGAAAATGCAACAGATGCGTGCGAAAACAGCCAAAGATTAGAAAACTTGGCATTCGCCAAGCCTTTATAGCGAATGGCCTAGTTGCACTTATGCAGATAAGGAAGTTTTATACTTTCTTACCTGCTTAAAAAAACCTCCACATCAATGTGGAGATTTTTCCAATTTACAACTATAATACAAATTTCTCAATTGCTTTAGCTACACCGTTATCATTATTCTTGTCTGTTACGTAATCTGCAACCTTCTTAATTGCTTCCTGCGCATTACCAACAGCAACACCCAGGCCAGCTTGTTGAATCATTTTAATATCATTCAGACTATCACCAACAGACATGACATTATTCATTGATATGCCGATTTCATCACACACTTTCTTAAGTGCAGTAGCCTTATTTACTCCGATTGGATTTACTTCAACGTTCGTTGGAAGAGAATTCGTCAATTCGAGTTCGTCATAGTAGGAAAATTCTTTTACGATCTGATCCAGCTTATCCTTATCCAAAGAGTCACAGCCAAACTTCAGCCATTCGTGTTCATAAAAATCATCTGGACGCGTCCCACGATAAACACCTTCTGTCGATACCATCCACGTATTCAATTCAATGTTCTGTGCTAAATCCCACATAATTTCCACTATTTTAGGATCCAGTAAGTGACGTTCAATTAATTCCTTATTAACGGTCCAAATTTCTCCACCATTACTCGTAACCAAATAAGATTGCAGCTTCAACAATTCAGCATACGGATAACAAGAATCAAGCCAGCGTCCTGTGCTCAATACAACGTGAACATCTTTTGCTAACGCCTTTTTAATCACTTCTTGGGTGTATTCAGAAACCTCCTCATCACTAGTTAATAACGTGCCATCCATATCTAATGCGATTAACTTAATTTCATCCATTATAACGCTCCTCTATCTTCTATTATATTATCAGGCTTTTGCAGATTCATTATTCGAACTTATGCCACGGTCATATAGACGTGTAGTTACATAAGGTATAACTAGCAATCCTAGTAAAACAAAGAATAGCAACTGTATATGATACATATCTACCAGTACTCCTCCAATGAACGGTCCTATCATGCGTCCACCTGCAGCAACACTGTTCACCAATCCTTGATAAAAACCAGCTCGACCCTTAGGTGCTAGTTCGTTTGCAAGCGTTGGTATCGCCGGCCAGACGAGCATTTCACCAATTGTCAAAATAACCATGGCAACAGCAAACATGGTGAAATTTTCTGCGAACGCCACAAGTACGAATGAAAAAATAAAGATAGTATTCCCAATATATATGTGCATTTTTTCAGAAGTTATTATACTTGTTATCCACTTAATCATTGGCTGTCCAATAACAATTAATAATCCGTTTATGGCCCATAACGCACTGTATAGATCCAGCGGAATTCCAATATCCTGTGTATGTGATGAGATAGTTGATTGCCATTGACTATATGCCATCCAGGAAATTAAAAATCCCCCGCATAAAATCATCAGTGCCACAAAGGAAGCTTTATTTTGAATCTTCTTGCTCTGTTCCCAAACAGAAGTACTCATTTGGCGATCTCGTTCCTTATCCATCTCTTTAAACGTAACCATTACAATGATAAAAAATACACCAAATAAACATGCGTTTGCAACAAATATATAATCAAATGAAATACTTGCTATGTATCCACCTGCTGTCGCCCCAATTGCCACACCTAAATTTTGGGCAACGTAGATGGCATTAAACGCGCGACGGCCACCTTCAGGCCAAACAGAACCTGCCATCGCAAACAATACTGGTCTTGTCATCCCTGCTCCAAATCCAATTAATACAAGCAATATGGAATACGGTACAATACTGTGAAAGAAGGAAAGTGTAATGGCAGCGGATAAAGCAATTCCAGTTCCTACTAATATTGTTTTGTATGCACTAATTTTATCAAATAATATGCCACCTATTAAGTTACCAACAATCGATGCTCCTTGGTTTAACATTAAAATAAGCCCTGCAAAGGCTAAACTTTTTCCAAGCTCATTATGCATAAAAATGGTATTTAAAGGCCATATAAAAGAAGCACCCGTAACATTAATTGTCGTCACAATCACTAATAACCAAATATACTTTGGCATCCCTATCACTCGCTTTTCGTAGCTATCATCAGACCATTCTAATCTATTTCGAGTTGCTAATCAATAGGGATTTATGAAGATATTTTACTGATTTTTTAAGTGATGCGATGGCGTTAGTTTTCAGCTTTGGTGCGCGACTTTCTAGCTCTGGTGCGCGACTTTCCAGCTCAGATGCACGACTTTTCGACTTTGATGCGCGGCTTTCCGGCTCTGGTGCGCGACTTTCCGGCTCTGGTGCGCGACTTTTCGACTTTGATGCGCGGCTTTCCGGCTCTGGTGCGCGACTTTCCAGCTCTGGTGCGCGACTTTCCGGCTCTGGTGCGCGGCTTTTCAGCTCTGGTGCGCGACTTTTCGACTTTGATGCGCGGCTTTCCGGCTTTGATGCGCGACCTCCCGGCTCTGGTGCGCGGCTTTTCAGCTCTGGTGCGCGACTTTTCGACTTTGGTGCGCGACTTTCCGGCTCTGGTGCGCGACTTTCCAGCTCTGGTGCGCGACTTTCCGGCTCTGGTGCGCGGCTTTCCGGCTCTGGTGCGCGGCTTTCCGGCTCTGGTGCGCGACTTTCCGGCTTTGATGCGCGACTTTCCAGCTCTGGTGAGCGACTTTCTGTTTACAGGCAGGAAATGGAAACTTTTACAGCCTCTAACAAGTCCTCCTGCGACCAGCTTGGCATCGGTTTCTCTACAGCTAGTTCATGAGATGCTGGAATATGGATGAAGCCTGATTGTCGCTTAGCGTTAGTTTCTTTAAAGTGGTGCAATCCATGGTACATCACATGATTACATAAATAAGCACCAGCTGTATTTGAAATTTTTGCAGGTAGCTTTCTTTCCTGTAGGCTTTTAACAATCTCATTTATGGGGAGTGTTGAAAAATATCCATCTGGCCCCTCAAGGAATATTTTTTCCCCTTCTGGCTTATGTCCGTTATTGTCAACTGGACCATCATTACAATTAATGGCAATTCGCTCTGGTGTTACACTGTTCCGACCAGCTGCAAGCCCGAGTGAAATAACTGCATCTGGATGATGCTTTTCGATCAACTCCACTAATTGTTTGCCTGTCTTTTGAAAATCTACGGTTAACACTTCACCTATAATTTGAAAATCGCCTATTTCTTCTCCATTCAGTGCTTCTGCTATTTCAGCAGTTGGATTTATTGGGAATTCAAGAAATGGTTCAAAGCCTGTTAAAAGTAATTTTTTCATCGTAAAATACCTCTTCTCATTTATGTATATATTGTTATCAAGTAGACCAAAGGACCTGGGTTATATCCCCTTGTAAAATAGTTCTAATTTATAAAGGAATTCTTCCATTTTTATCGCACGCGCTTGTGCTTCTTCTACGGTTACTGGATAAAATTGAATTTCTCCCTGTGGCACGAGTTGTGCTATTTTAGGCATGTCACTTGAAAGAACCGTACCTATTCGCGGATACCCACCAGTTGTCTGCCGGTCCGCCATCAGAATAATCGCTTGTCCATTAGGGGGTACTTGAATTCCACCAAATGGTATGGCATCAGACCAGATAGCAATGTCCTTGTTTAACTTGATTTCTTCTGATTTCAGCCGGTAGCCCATCCGGTTAGAGTTTGCTTCTACTTGATGAATGCAGCGAAAGAATTTCTCTCGGCCTTCTTTTGTGAAACAATCTGTATGCGGGCCTTCTATAATGGCCACTTTGATCGACTTTTCATATGTTGGTATATCTTTTGGAACGAGACCTATTCCTTGCTGCGCCTCATGCGAAAATCCTTTAATCTTTTTCACATCTTCTAAAGAAGAACCAAAGCCAGTATTTCCATCTGTCGAGCTACTACCAAAAATGACTGGGGCATCAAACCCACCAGCCACTGCAATATATGCGCGAACCCCTGATTGATGCTTACCAAATGATAGTTGATCTCCTTTTTTCAATGTAATCGACTTCCACATTGCTACTGATCTATCATTGATTCTTGGCTCTAAATCTGCACCAGTGATTGCGATCGTTAATAGCGTTGGTGCACACACCTCAAGCTTAGGGCCAATTAATGTTACCTCAAGACTAACAGTATTGCGGGGATTTCCAACTAAAATATTACCTACTTGCATACTAAAAGGATCCATGGCGCCAGAAACAGGTACACCAAAGCGTTGATATCCCGTTCTACCCATATCTTGAAATGTTGTTAACACCCCTGG
Source organism: Virgibacillus byunsanensis (assembly GCF_042675965.1). Taxonomy (NCBI): domain Bacteria; kingdom Bacillati; phylum Bacillota; class Bacilli; order Caryophanales; family Bacillaceae; genus Virgibacillus; species Virgibacillus byunsanensis. Next base: position 9,928 of record NZ_JBHTKJ010000003.1, read on the forward strand.
CTTTATTGTCCGAAAAATTTCTTCGCTTTGCATAGCAACACCTCTTATATGGGAGTTTTTTTCTGATAGATTCTCTTGGTAGAAATCTTGGATGTGCTTGTGGCCCGATTTGTGATGCTGCCCGAGATTGCGTTAGGTCTCACATCTATACTTTTCCGACCTGTACGCCCGCTTTATCAAGAGCCTTACGTAATTTCCTCACAAAATTTACGGCTTGGGGGCCATCACCATGAACACATACGGTATCAGCTTCTATATTTACTAAATCACCGTTAACTGCTTGAACAACTCCATCAGAAACCATTCGCTCAACTTGTTTTACAGCCGTATCAACATCATCGATCAAAGCACCGGTTTCATTTCTACTCGTCAGGCTTCCATCTGTTTGATACGTTCGGTCTGCAAAAACTTCTGACGCAACTTTTAACCCTTTCTCCCGTCCAGCCTCGATCAGTGTACTTCCTGCCAAACCGAATAATACTAGATTCGGGTCAATATCATATACCGCATCTGCGATAGCATCAGCTGCCGCGCGGTCCCTTGTAGCATAATTGTAAAGGGCCCCATGTGGCTTCACGTGGTTCATGTTCACATGGTGAATCTTGCAAAATGCCTGGAGAGCCCCAACTTGATAAGCGATCAACCGGTAGATTTCTTCTGGTGAAAATTCTATCAATCGACGTCCAAAACCAGCAATATCAGGAAAACCAGGATGTGCACCAGCGGATACTCCATGATCTTTTGCCAGCTGAACAGTTCGGTTCATCACATTTGGATCACCCGCATGATAACCGCATGCTACATTCGCTGATGTAATATATTTCATTAATTCTTCATCTGCTCCAAACGTATAAGCTCCAAAGCTTTCACCCATATCACAATTTAAATCGATTCGTTTTTTCATGTCACCTCTCCCTTTCCAATTCGTTATTCAGTTGAAATCTGTATGGAATAGGACTGTGATTCAACTTGCTTTTCTATTTCCGTAAATTCATGCTCAGACACTTCATAAAATTTCACATAATTACCAGATTGAAATAAAAATGGCTCTTCTTCTCGTTCCACATCAAACAATTTCAATGGAGTTTTGCCAATTATATTCCACCCGCCAGGCGATTCTACTGGATAAATCCCTGTTTGTTCCGCCGCAATCCCTACTGCTCCTGCAAAGATAGATGGACGTGGGTTTTCTAAACGAGGTGTAGCAATTTTTTTATCCAAACCACCTAAATAAGGAAAACCAGGCAAGAATCCGATCATATATATAAGATATTCCGGTTGTTGATGGATGGCAATCACCTCTTCAATCGTTAACTGATGGTAATCTGCCACCTGCTGTAAGTCAGGGCCATAATTACCACCATAGACTACCGGAACATGAACAACACGGGATTTAGTGGCCGTCTCTTTACCTGATGCTGCGATCAAATCAAGGACTTTTTCATACATTTCTCTGTATAGTAGCACATGTGGGCGATAGTAAATGGTTACCGAGTCAAACGCGGGTACCCATTCAACTATGCCGCCTCTATCAGAAAACGTTTCTAGTTTTTTACAGAAATCAGTAATGGTTCTATTCAATTCAGGAGAAACGTTTTCTAAAAACTGTACCCTTAATGCTGAATCACCCACAGCTTGTATAGAAAAATCCATCTTTAACACGCCCCCGATAAGAATACTATTAGAAAACTTGGCGTTCGCCAAGCCTTATGGTGAAGGCCTAAGTTGCACTTATGTAGATAAGAAAATTTTATGCTTTTCTTATCTACTAATTAAAATAATAGCATACCTACGTTAATAAATTCGAATAGTTGCTCTATTTTTTCCATCTCCTTAAACTAAATGGAATAGAAAATAAGATAAGGATAATACCTACTGCTAGGAGGATATAATGTAAAATTGATGTATTGTCTTCGAAAACAAAATACGCACCAAAACCTGTCAAAATCCAACCAAGTACTTCTATTAGTATTGCTTTTCGCAAAATCACACCTCCTAATCAATCTAATACATATCTATCTCGTCCTGCCCCCATACCAAAAACCACAACCAAAATGGATACACCAATTAGTGTCAATAAGGGAACAGTCCACACCTGAGTTACATCATACAAATAACCAATAATCATTGGTCCAACAGCAGCTAGCAAATAACCCAGCGCTTGTGCCATTCCTGAAAGTTCAGCAGCTTGTCGTGCATCACGAGCTCTCATACCTAAAAACGCTAGGGACAATGCAAAGCATCCACTTAGTGCAATCCCGATCAACACCGTGCTCATAACCATTACGATATAGGAATCTCCCACTAATAGACCGCCATATCCAGTTATAGCTAAGCATCCCAAGACAAGTACAATCATTCGTTGAGATCTTAACCTTCCAGCTATTACCGGCACAAAAAAACTAGCAGGTACTCCAACAAATAGTGTGAATGATAACATCCAACCGGCTGTTGCCATACTAACACCATAATCGTGTACTATTTCAGGCAGCCATGAAATCGTTACATAAAATAAAAAGGACTGTAACCCCATAAAAATAGCGACCTGCCAAGCAAGCCATGATTGCAACATACCGCTATCGCTTGTACGTACATAGCGCATCTCTACCGTATTATCGGACTTTCCTTTTTTAATCAAATAGATCCAAATACTAATCCCTATTATTACAGGAATAATCCATACTGCTAATCCGATCTGCCATCCTAATCCCATACCACTGGCAATTGGTATACTTAAACCAGAAGCAACTGCAGCAAAAATCCCCATCGATGTTGAATAAACACTTGTCATGATTGCAACTTTTGCCGGAAATTTCCCCTTTACCACACCAGGTAACAACACATTACAAATCGCAATACCTAAGCCGATGAATAAAGTCCCTGCAAAAAGGAACACAACAAATGAAACAGAACGTGCGACCATGCCTATTAAAAGAAGTATAAGTCCAATCAATAAGGTACGTTCATTCGTAAATCGTTTACCAAGTATCGGAGCAATTGGTGACATAACCGCAAATGCGACCAGCGGCAAGCTTGTCAAAATACCAACACTCCAATTAGAGAGTCCAACATCATCACGAATGGTTCCAATTAATGGACCAACCGATGTAAGTGCTGGACGTAAATTAAAAGCTACAAATATAATTCCTACTATAAGCAGAATCCGGTACAGCCGCACTGTTTGATTATCTGTTGCTTTGTTATCTGCATCCATTCTAGAACGGCCCCCTTCACTTAAACACTATCCTATAATATAGCACATTCCATTCTTTTACGAAAAAAATGAGGTTCCCCTGTTATTCTACAGGGGAACCACTATTATACGGTATGATATACAAATCCAAACCTGGTTGCATGCTCGATTTCGTCACTCATTGCAAGGAAGAACGTATCTCTTATTTCCTGATCAGACGTTAACAGATAATCGTCACGGTACTGCTCATAAGCTTCCAATTCATCCTTATATGCTAACATGATTCCTTCTTTAAAATTTGCAAATTGCTTCTTACGTTTCTTATAATTCGGACTTTTACCTGTCAAATTTTTATACAGATCGATAAACAGTTGCAAATGAATTTTTTCATCCTCTAGCGCATGCTCAACCGCATCACGCGCCATGTTAGTTGGAGCCATTTTTGCTAGTCTGGTGTAAAAATCAATTGCTTCACTTTCCCCCTCCATCCCATCAACTAAAGCCTGTAACACTTGTTCATTTTGGCCTTTTTTCGCTCTAAATTCCTGATCATCATGTGTTTGATGTACGTTTTGACCTGGATTATATGCTTGAAATGCATATGGGTATGGATACGTGTAATAGTACATTTCAATACCACCTCTTCATTTTTTCTCCATATCACTATATGCCTAATCATTGAAAACGTTATTTAGACTACAACTATCGATGTATATTTCCGATATAAATAAAGAACTATTATTTCTATACATGCATAGAGTCATGCAGAAAGGTGTCACAAATGAAACTATTCAAGAAAACAAAGATAAAAAAAACGATTAACAAAAAAATGAAAAGAAGATCGCTACAACGGCAAATATTATTACCATTTTTATTACTCATCATTCTTGCTGGAGGTGCTGTTGCCTATACCAGCTACCAATTAAGCATGAATGCTATGATTGATCAAAACTCAGATAGTGTGGTAAGTCAAACAGAGAACTTAAACGACCACCTGCTAAAGCAGGTGGATTTGGACATGAATGTCGACGACTAAAGTCGTTCCTCAGGCTAAAGTCCTGCTCAAAGTCCTTAGCTGAAGCAAACTCGAAGTGTGACTTAACTCATTCCTCGATTCTAAAAATGTCGTCCTTACCTTCATTGAATTGATTAGCTATATAATTTCTTATTATTTCATCTGTCACGGTGCCAACTGTGGCGCAAAAGTATCCTCTTGCCCACAAATGCTGCCCCCAATAGCGCTTCTTGAGTTCCGGAAATTCATCCTGCAATAACCTCGATGACCTTCCTTTTAGATACTGCAAAATTTTACTTGGAGCAATACTTGGTGGGCAGGATAACAGTAAGTGAATATGGTCTTTACCGACGCTTCCTTGCAAAATTGTTATACCTCTTGCTTCACAACCTTGTCGGATCAATTCTCTCGTTCTTACTGCTATATGCCCTTTTAATACCTTGTATCTGTACTTTGTTACCCATATGACATGATACTTGATATCATAAACCGCATGACTATTTTTTCGATAACCTTCCATACTTTCACCTCACACTTAAGTATGGACACTTAAAGGCAAGGCTAAAAGCTGATACCGTCTAAAGACGGTGGAGTTAGACCACGCATTTGTAAGTTAAACGATACATTCAACATGCTTTTTACCAACACAGAGAATGTAGTGCACCGATTTTCTGAGAATGACTTATTCACGTCATATGACCCCGAGTCTCGTGATCTCATACATAACTACTTAAGAGAAACAAGAGAGGCAAATGATTTCATTTCCAATGTATATGCAGGTATCGACAAAAGTGCTGATATGATCATCCCCGACTCAGAAACTGATGCAAACGTTGATCCACGATCCAATATCTGGTTTAAAAATGCAAAAGAAGCGAAAGGCGAAATTGTTTGGACAGAACCTTATATTGATAGTGTAACGAAGGAGAAAATAATAACAGCAGCTAAAGCCTTTTACGAAAACGACCAATTTGTAGGAGTTGTCGCTGCAGATATATTTGCAGAAACGCTAATTGAAATGACTACCAATATTAAAGTTGGGAAATCCGGATACGCAATGATCATTGATCAAAGTGGGAGCTTTGTCGCACACCCTGATGGAACATTAATCGGAACTGGTGCAGACGACCAAGCCTTTTACAATAGTCTTCGTCAAGAAGGTTCGAGTGGCGTTATTGAATACTCAGAAGATAATGAAACGAATATTCTTGGCTACACAACAAACACCAGAACTGGTTGGATAATCGGCGAAACCGTTCCTGTAAAAGATTTCCAGGAAGAGGCTAATAAAATCATACCGCCTATTGTCATAACGTTGGTGATTGTCATTCTATTCGCGGTTATCGTGTCATATGTGACGAGTAAACGAATAACAAAACCTATTAAAACACTAGAAAGCACCATGAAGGAAGTTGAAAATGGGAACCTCTTAGCCAGAGCAAACATAAAATCGACAAATGAAATTGGCCAGCTATCACTTAGCTTTGAAAACATGCTTCAACAGATGAGGCTAATGATGGTAAAAATAAAAGAACTATCAAACAACGTGTCTGATGCATCACAAACACTGGTAGCAAGCGCAGAAGAAAACACTGCTTCCTCCAACGAAGTTGCTGAAACGATGGGGCAAATAGCTACCGGTGCAGGAGAACAATCTGAAATGATGGAAGAAAATGCAGTAGCTACAGAAAAGCTATCCAACCTCATCCAACAAATTGAGGAATATAACCAAAATGTTTATAACGAAGCAAAACTAATGAGTGAAGCATCCGAAAAAGGATCAGAAACGGTTACCAAGCTTCGAAAACAATCACAAGAAACTGGTGAAATGACGGATGAAGTCGTACAAGCAATTAACACATTAGACGATAAATCTACCAACGTCCATACAATCGTTACAAAAATCACCGAAATCGCAAATCAAACAAATTTACTCGCATTAAACGCTGCAATTGAAGCAGCAAGAGCTGGTGAACATGGTAAGGGATTTGCGGTAGTTGCCAATGAAGTACGAAAACTAGCCGAACAGTCTGAGAACGCACTAGGAGACATTTCCTCCTTAATTGAAGAAATGCAGACCGAAACCAAAAACACAGCAGCCTTGATCGGTAAAACAAATAACGTTATACAAATGCAATCACAATCTGTAAATGAAACAGAGCATGCATTCACAGCCATTAAAGAAAACATCCTGACAAACAACCAACTTACTAAAAAAGTAATGGATGTCATGGAAACCATTATTAGTCAGGAAAAAATCATATCTGGTAATACCCAAAACATTACTTCCATTAGTGAAGAAACAGCAGCAGGAACAGAAGAAGTTTCAGCATCGGTCGAACAACAAACCGCTTCCATGGAACAGCTTAACCACTTAGCAGAAAAATTAGAAACGTACTCAGTCGAGATGCAAGAACAAGTAGATAAATTTCGGATTGAAGAATAAACTTAATAAGGTAGCCATGCGGTCTGATGCCGCATGGCTACCTTATTAAGTTATTTAGTGTTTTAGAACGCTCTCTCTCGAGTTGGTGTGTTCCTCTCCCGAGCTATAGTGCTTCTCTCCCAAGTCGATGTGTTCCTCTCCCGAGCTGTAGTGCTTCTCTCCCAAGTCGATGTGTTCCTCTCCCGAGTTGGAGGATTTCTCTCCTGTGTCCGTTCTAGACGCAACACTCTTTCTCCGTTAAACTAAAAATACAGACAAATATGGGAGGTTTTCCAATGAAAACTGTTGGACTGATTGGTGGTATGAGCTGGGAGTCATCCCTTGAATATTATCGCCAATTAAATAAGCAGGTCAGTGAAAAGTTAGGTGGCCTACATTCTGCAAGATGTCTTATGTACAGTGTTGATTTTGACGAGATTGAGACGTATCAACGGCGTGGTGAATGGGATGAATCTGCTAGAGTTCTTTCTGATATTGCATCCACACTTGAAAGCGCTGGAGCAGACTGTGTGGTTATTGCAACAAATACCATGCACAAAGTTGCTGAAGATGTGCAAGCAGCCATCTCGATTCCCCTACTCCATATCGGAGATGCCACTGCTCATGCTATTGCAGAAAAAAATATACGTAAGGTTGGTTTGCTTGGAACCAAGTATACAATGGAAGAAGACTTCTACCAGGCTCGTCTTAACGACAACGATATCTCTGTTATCATCCCTGATCAAGATGATCGTATAGAGGTAAACCGGATTATTTTCGAAGAATTATGTATGGGAAAAATGCTCGATGAATCAAGAAAAAAAGTTAGTATGATGATCGATCAATTAAAACAACAAGGAGCCGAAGGGATTGTCCTAGGCTGCACAGAAATTCCACTCCTTATTAAACAGGAGAATAGTAATTTACCTATCTTTAACACGATGGATATACACGTTACCAAAGCAGTAGAATTTGCATTAAACGAATAAAAGGACAGCCAGTTAAATGCGGCTGTCCTTTCTACTCACTTATTTATTTTGCTCACGTAAGATGTTCCCAGCTAATGCATAGAGTACAACTGTGGAAACAAAGTGTGATGAGTTGTCATTAGTGTCTTGTTGTGGATAAATTTCGACATAATCCATTCCACGAATACCAAGTTTACTGAACTCATGGACAAGTTCGACTAGTTCGTATGATGTTAAGCCATTTCCATCAACCGGTCCACCTGGGTTAAATGCGAAATCCAATACATCACTACAGATGCTCAGATAAACCGCTTCGGTACCTTCACTTGCAATATCATATGCCCGACGCGCTAACTCAACTAGGTCCTTTGATTGCCTAATTTCACGTGAAGAAATAGTTGTCGCACCAACCTCTTCTGCATATTGTCCTGTCTCAGGCTTATTGCGTGGGCCATGAATCCCCATGTGCACGATACTTTCATTACGTACACTTTCACTCTCATAGATCCGATGGAATGGTGTACTGCGTGCATACAAATCTCCCTCGTAGTCTGGGTGATTATCATAATGGGCATCTAAGTGAATGATGCCAACCTTACCTTCTATTTCTTCACTAAGCGCTTTAACAATCGGATATGTAATCCCATGATCCCCGCCAAACGCGACAGGAAATTTGTCTGTTTTCCACACCTTACTAGCGAACTCCTCAATACGGCGCATGGTTTCTGGTGTATCTGATGGCATAACATCTACATCACCTAAATCACCGATTGTATAATGCTTGAACACATCCATATGATTCAGTTCAGGCAAGTAACCAGAATAACGTGCAGAGTTCAAGCGAATTACTTTCGGTCCGAGTTCAGCACCAGTATAATCACCCCAAGTCACGGAGCCTTCCCAGGGAACACCGTAAACTAATACATCTCTATCGTTCGTACTATCATCTTTTAGAGATACTTTTTTACCACCAAGATAACATGGTGTATTACCATAAATTCTTTCATTATTCATACTAATCGCTCCTATAACTACTTTAATTTCTTACTACATCTATTGAACCAAAAATAACCCAACTTTACAATTTTTACGCAAGGGCAAAAGCGAAAATGACCGTTTAGCGACGTTTGGACTGCGCCCGCACATCTCGGGTGGGTTGAGGTTGCCGCAGAAAGTGGTGGTTTTAGTCTATCTTCCTTAATACCATGAGATTCACTTTGACTTTCGCCATTATTGACGATAAGTCAAGTTCATCTAAAATGAAACATGCCCCTTCATAGGCTTTTAGTCGGCCTTTCTAATGCTTAACCGAATCGATGTTGACCTTTCGTAAGGAGGATCAGGAAACCCACTAACAGCACAGGCGCTGGAGCTGGACGTTGCTGAATCCGTTGATAATATACATACCTACTTATAAAAGAAATATCCACCAGTCAAAAGACTGATGGACATTTTGATATTTATTTTGTTACAAACTTATTTAATACCAGCAACTTTATCAAATTCCTCCTGAACTTCTTTAGAAGGACCTCCGCCAATCAAGCTAAATACTATGATGGCAATACTTGAGAAAATAAACCCTGGTACCATTTCATATAACGCTGAACCTGTTAGTGGCCATGCAAATATGGTTATACCACCTACAAGAAGACCTGCAAGAACCCCATTTCTGGAAGTTTTTCTCCAGAATAGCGAGAACAATATTGCAGAACCAAATGTTGCACCAAAACCAGCCCATGCGTATGAAACAAGTTCAAGAACAGAACTGTTTTCGTTCCATGCAAGTCCAACTGCAATAAGTGCAATTAGTAGCACACAGAAACGTCCAACCCATACAAGTTCTTTTTCACTAGCATTTTTACGAATATATTTTCGATAAACATCCTCTGATAGTGCACTAGAAGATACAAGTAACTGTGAATCGACTGTACTCATAATCGCTGCTAAAACTGCTGCTAATAGGAAACCAGCAATCCATGGTGTATAAACCACTTGAACAAGTTGAATAAATACTTGCTCTGGGTCTGCTAAAGGCTGATCAAATGTAACAATACCTAGCATACCAACAATTAACGCACCATAAAGTGGAAGAACTAGACCTAATGCTACACTTATTAATCTTGCCTTTCTAACCTCTTTATGGGAACGAATTGCCATGAAACGAGCAAGAATATGTGGTTGACCGAAATAACCAAGTCCCCAAGCAAGTGCGGAAACAATCCCTACCATTCCAATAGGTCCTGCTGCCTCCCAGTAAATACCTTCACCTGCATTATAAGCGGTATCACTAAAACCACTTAAAAGACTAGGATTAATAGACCCTAACTGATTCCACAATTCACCAAATCCACCAACTTGGATTAATCCATAAACAGATGTGATCGTTAATGCTAAGAACATCAAGAACCCTTGAATAAAGTCTGTATAACTAACTGCAAGGAATCCGCCTAAGAATGTATAACCTACAATAATAACGGCTCCAAGTAGTAATGCGGTATGATATTCTGTGTCAAACGTTCCTTCAAATAGTTTTGCACCAGCAACAAGTCCTGAAGCTGTATAAAATAGGAAAAAGACCAAAATAAATACTGCAGAAATAACTCTCAATAGATTTGTTTTATCACGAAAACGATTTTCAAAAAATTCCGGTAAAGTAATGGAATTGTCTGCATACTCCGTGTACACACGTAGACGTTTTGCAACATACTGCCAGTTGATCATTGCACCAATTGCTAGACCAACAGCAATCCATAGACTCCATGTTCCAAAACCAGCCGCGTATGCCGCACCAGGTAAACCAATTAATAGCCAACCACTAAAATCACTAGCAGAAGCTGAAAACGCTGTAACCCAGCTGTTTAACTTACGCCCACCAAGAACGTAATCGGATAATGTATTTGTCATTCTATATGTAATGATACCTATTGTAATCATTACAGCTAAATATAGTATAAACGTAACCATAGTTGCATCCATTAGTCTTGATTCCTCCCTTCAGTATAGTAGGTAATCAGTGCCCAAATGACTAACAATGGCATTGGAACAGCGAACCAAAACAATGTCCATCCGGTAATCGTAAATTCTTCCATCATAGTCCCCTCCTGTTTTTTTACCCTTTACATATTTCTAGTAGTTATAAACAGTTTGTTTAAAACTAAATAGAATCTTCCAGATATCACTCACCTTACTAATTACAGTTGTTAACCTGAGAAAACGGAACAATTTCTCTTAAATAAATACTGAAAACTTATCCATGCACCCAGGTGACCTATAAAGTCATCATGAATAATACCAGCTATGTCCCTTTTCTCTATTATCTGTGTTGATAGCTATTTTCCAAATGCATTTGATGTACTGCTATTTAATGATGACCCCACACCAAATAACTCACAAATGTTTTTTCCACTACCTTTACTAACTTAAACTTATCGAAAGCAAGTTTCACAGACAACATATAATACTATCCACTAACTAAAGTAATACTTCAAACACCTTAACTAATAAATATACAAAGATAGCTAGTTCATTCTTCGTAATACGTGGAAATACTCACGCATTCGGATTCTTCTTCACTAGAGGGAGTAATATCTTAAATAAAGGAGTATATAAAATATATAATAGTCTGACAATGTTGTCAATTAAGTACTAGGATAATAGTACCGTTTACACCTATTTATATAACCAAATGGCATTTTAAAATAGCTGGAAAACGTAACAAGTATAGACTTTCTATCAAAGCTTAAAAGTTACTTCCATAATTAATGAAGTAGTTTACTTATAATTCTTTTCTTCAATATCGTCTTCATATGATTACTTGTATTACATTAGTTGTTAAATTTTTACAATCCCCAGATATTACCCAGGAAATACTCCTTTTATAATACAATGATGGAGTTGAAAATTCATTCACCTGACAATAAGTATGGTATACTATATAGAGAAAAATATGCATATACTTTTATAAGACCACAGTTGCAACTGTGGCCTAATAATAAAGCTGTCCTTTTCAGTGCAGCTATCCAGAGGAATAGGCCTCTCCAATCGACTTTTTTAGTTGTAAGGGAGGTCTACTTTTTATCGATCATTTTTAACATGAGTGTTAACAAAGCAATCAAAAATGTGCCGAATGCAAACATCAACACAAACGCTTCGTGAATACTCAAAACACCGTCCCCTTCCATTTTCATATTTTAATCTCTTCTAGCTAAATAGTATAGCACAAACAAACATAAAAACAGAACACTTGTTCCTATTTAGAAACCAAAATACATTTTTTTGCTAAGCCTTATGACGCATCTCTAAATTATTAGTAAATGTTGCACCTTAAAAGGGGCTTCAGTTCGATTAATAATGTAGAACAGAGATTTTAAGCAAGTAATCGTACTTTTATATGTTAAAAAGATACTTGGCTTATCGCCAAGCTTTAATAGTGAAAGCCTAAGTTGCTCTTATCTAGAATAAAAGCGCAAGCGCCCGTTTAGCGACGTATGGGCTGGACTTATCCGCATGAGATAAAGGAAACACGAAGAGCGGTAGCGAATCGATGTTGACTTATCGTAAGGAGGATCAGGAAGCCCACTAGTCGCTGGGCGCTGGAGCTGGACGTGGCTTATGCAGTAAATAAATTATCCACAGGCTCCTAATTTTATAATTTCCTAGACAACTAAGAAAAGCGCAAGCGCCCTGAAAGACACGACCGCATAAGCAAAACGGCTGGAGAAAGGTGGTTTTTCCTTTCGCAAGACGGATTGCTTATGTCGCGAGTGGCTGGGCGCTGGAGCTAGACATGGCTCTTGCTGACAAGAAACTTTATAGTGCCAAAATTTTATACTTTCCTTACCTTGAACAAAAGCTAGAAACGCCTTGAAAGACACGACAAGCTTAAGCTTGTCGTGTCATGTGGATGCCTTTACCAAAGTCGAACTACTTAATGTCCTCGAGTGTCTAGGAGCTGGCCGATGAAAAGCCACGTCCTTGAAAAAGAAAAGCGCTTTTTCTGCGTGCGATCTTCGCTGTCGAGGTCTTCCTTATCCTGTACGTCGGAGTTGGACGTGGCTTAAACAGTTAATAAATTATCCATAGGCTCCTATTTTAATAAATTCCTTAAACAATAGAAGAAACCAGCCTATGACTGGTCTCTTCTATAATAGATATTACATATAAATTTATCGTTGACTAAACCGTAGATCTTACTTCTAAATGGCCAGTATCATCCTTACGTTGTTTTTGAATAAACCAAACCATAACGATGATAAGAATTCCGCCTAAACTTGTAAGTAGTTGAGGTACGATTAACATCAAACCTGCAGCTAGTAGAACAAACCGCTCCCAAGTATATGAATTACGAGCAAAGAAGCCGATCATCGCGCTGCTGATTGCCATTACACCTAGTATCGCTGTTGTTAATGCAGTAATTAACTTAATAGGTGTTACATCGACCAACAATAAAATCGGGTTATAAATAAAAATGTACGGAATAATAAATGCCGCAATAGCTAGTTTGACCGCATTCACACCAGACTTAAATGGATTTGCCCTGGCAATTCCGGCACCAGCATAGGCTGCCAAACAAACAGGTGGCGTAATATCTGCCACTATTCCAAAATAGAACACAAACATATGAACAGCAATTGGTACGATCCCAAACTCATTTATAAGAGCAGGCGCTGCAACTGTTGCAGTTACAACATAATTTGCTGTTGTCGGTAGCCCCATTCCGAGAATAATACAGGCCACCATCGTAAGTATGAGTGCAAATGGAAGAATCCCACCAGATAGTGCGATAATACCGGAAGCAAACTTCGCACCCAGCCCTGTGATACTAACAACTCCAGCTATAATTCCAGCAGACGCCACAGCCGCAATTACGGGAAGTGCAACACGTGCACCTTGCTCCAATACATATATTGTCTTCTTAAAATTCATTCGTGTTTCTTTACGAACAATACTAACGATAAAGGCTGCGACTATTCCCATTAATGCAGCACGCTGTGGTGTATAGCCAACCATAATCGTAGTCACAATAACAATTAATGGAGTGAGCATATACCCATACCGCAACATTAGTTTCCCAAAATTCGGAAGCTCTGATTTCGGCAACCCTACAATGCCTAATTTTTTTGCTTCAAAATGAGTTCCAATAAAAATACCCGTAAAATATAAAATAGCGGGTACTACAGCCGCCAACATGACCGTAGCATATGATACGCCCAGATATTCCATCATAATAAATGCTGCTGCCCCCATAAGTGGTGGCATGATTTGTCCGCCTGTAGATGCTGAAGCCTCGGTTGCAGCAGCAAACTCTGGCTTAAATCCTGCTTTTTTCATCATCGGTATGGTAAATGAACCAGAAGCAACCGTATTACCAACAGAGCTTCCAGATACCATACCCTGCAGTGCACTTGCTGATACAGCAGCTTTTGCTGTGCCACCTGTGAACCTTCCTGTCAGCGCAAACGCTAAATCATTAAAGAATTTACCTATTTTTGTATGTACTAAAATAACACCAAAGAAAAGAAATAGAAAAATAAACTTCGAGGAAATTTGTATAGGTGTTCCAAACACACCACTTTCCCGGAACCATAAATTGGTTGCAATCCGGTCCACCGAAAACCCTGGATGAGACAATATTTGTGTTGGTATATATTTTCCGAAAATAGCATATAAAATGGTTATGCTTGCTACAATAACAATTGGTAATCCAACCGTTCGACGCGTTGCTTCTAAAAGAAGTAGTACCCCTAAAACAGAAACAATAACATCCAGCAAACCGTAACCAGATATTCTACTTTGCAAAATAGATTCGAAAAATATGATCTTATGATACGTTACATACATCGCAGTGAAAGCCAACACCACATCATACCACGGTATAGTTGTATGCTTTTTATAAAGCCCTTTCTTTGCAGGAAAAAGTAAAAATATAATTCCAAGCGCTGTACCTAGGTGAATAGCACCTTGCTGTTGGGATGGTAGTGTTCCAAAATATCCTGTATATAAATGGAAAAGTGTTAATGCAACACCAAGAAACGTAACAATCCACGCCCACTTTCCAATTTTGGACCGGACATTACTTTCTTTATCATATTTTTCGAGGATCTCTTTTGTATCTACCTGCTTATTCTCTGTCATTTAACCAATCCCTTCAGAGTAGATAGAAGGGAAAGAAGTCCACCTAAGACCTCTCTCCCTATAATGATCTTGCTGCAACTGGGTATTGCACTAGTAATTAATCACCCTTGTTAAAAGACTTATTTTAAGTCATCTAAGCTATCAATGTCGGCATTTTCACGAGTAACTATTTGAATAACCTCAGGGTAAATATGACCAATGAACGCTGCATTTGGTACTTCTTCTCCTTCAAAGTCACCTTCCCCATTCACCGCGTCCACAGATGGAACATGAACGGCCATACCAAGATCCATGTTACCATCACGAATACTAGCTAGGTTTTCAACGGAAGCCCCCGTTTCTATATTCGTTACGTTTACCCCATCAATATGGTTTTTCCAGATGTTCGCCATCTCCCCACCAAGTGGATAATACGTACCTCCTTGGCTACCTGTTCCTAAAATAAACTCTTCCTTACGACTACCTTCATCAGCCGTTAGTTCAGCAACCGGATTATCAACCGTTAAGCCCTGTTCCTCATAATAGCGCTTTGCACCAGGGTGAATCGGTAATCCTTTCGCACCTTGAAGTGCATTCTCCAACGTCATATGCATGGATTGAGCGTGTGTATTTTCATCAGCATATTCCACCATAATTCTAGCAAGCTCATAACCTAGTTCTTCATCTATCGTATCCGTATTTCCCATTAATACTGCATAGGCAGTAATGGTCTCTATATCGGAATCCAGAAAATCATACATATCCTGCGTAATGGTATAACGCTGATACCCCGAATTTTCCTCCATATAAGAAATTGCTTCATCAGAGAGCTCCAGCATCTTCACATCACCAGCAGAAGCTTGTAAACTTTCAATACTACCAGCTGGCAGACCTAGAATACCAATCGAAACATCAATATTCCCATCCTGTACACCATCAGCTGCATCTCCAAAGCCCTCCTGATATGCACTGTAATCATCTTCACCCAAACCATAAGCCTCCAAAATCTGTTTAGAAACCGAGTTCGTCTCACTAGCAGGAGGTCCAATTGCAATATTCTTTCCCCCACCACCACATGCAGCAAGAACTAGTACCATACTTAACATTAACGTAATAAGTCCGACTAATTTTGATCTGCTCATCATATTACCCCTTTCTTTATCTTTTTTCGCTCCTTGTTGTTAGCGCTTTCATCTAAAAAGGAATTAACTTCATGTATGTATATAATGATATCTAGAGGTGATAAGGAGCTTAGTTTAATTATATACTACATTTTTTAAAATTATCAACAGTTTGTTCTACTTTTCTGAATTGTGTTTATAATTAGGTTATATTAAATGTTAATATTTGAAAACTTGGCTTATCGCAAAACCTTGTGGTGAAAGCCTTAGTTGCACTTATGCAGTAGGAAAGTTTTATCCTTTCCTATCT
This sequence comes from Virgibacillus byunsanensis, assembly GCF_042675965.1. Taxonomy (NCBI): domain Bacteria; kingdom Bacillati; phylum Bacillota; class Bacilli; order Caryophanales; family Bacillaceae; genus Virgibacillus; species Virgibacillus byunsanensis. Next base: position 26,073 of record NZ_JBHTKJ010000003.1, read on the forward strand.
GCTAAAATGAAGTAAATTTCCATTTCACCAACTTTTTCCAATTCCACGGCGACATGGAGCGCTTTTTCATACGTCAATAACATCGTATTATCCTCTATGATAGTTGGAGAAGTAATAACTATATTACTATCATTTTTGGCAACATTGATAGATAAACCACCTGCAACCATGTTTGTTAGTTCACCACTAAAAGATGATTACTGCTCTCCTTTTAATGTCATACCAAACATGGTTTCCCCAATGGAGGCAAACATAGTTGAATTTCCAGCCAATATCAATTTTCCCTTTATATCACCAGTAATACGAATAAGTACACCAAACGGAATAGCTAAATGGTTTTCCAATAGTTTTGGCTTAGAGACATTATGATTAATTGGTACTACCGTCTTTAAAGATGTAAATGTACCATTCAGTATATCTTTTATGTACTTGCTTCTCTCTTGTAAGGTCACAGACATAAAAAACACTCTCCTTATAAATCCGTTACTCCCTATTCTCATCACTTGGTTTTATATCATAGTTAGGTAGTACCAGAACTTCTACTCGTCGATTTATTGCTCTATTTTCCTCGTTATTGTTAGGTACAACAGGATTATATTCTCCAAAACCTTTAGCACCAAAATCTCTAGGATCGAGATCGTCATTGTCAAGAATGAGACTCATAAAGTTAACTGCCCGCATAACACTTAATTCCCAGTTTGATGAAAATTCATCGTTACGTATCGGAACATCATCCGTGTGACCACTTATCACAATTTCGTTTGCAGGATCTGTATAAAGAAAATTAGATATTTCTTTTGCAATCTGAATCCCTTCTTGTTTAACGATTGCACTTCCCGAATCAAAGGAAATGTCATTCATAATCGTAATAAATAATCCCTCACCCGTTAATTTTGTTCCTAATACTTCGGACAAATTATTTTCTGAAATATAATCATTTATTTGTGATTGGAGATCTTCTAATTTGATAAGTTCTTTTTCACCATCAGTTATTTCTTCGTCTTCTTCATTTTCCCCTTCCTCTAACTCCACAATAACATCATCAGGTGATTCAACAGGGTTCAAGCCTTCTTCTAAGATCCCGTCTCCACCTGAAAATTCATTATTAAATACCCTGGTAAGTTCTTTATACTTTTGTGTGTCTATCTCACTCATTGCAAATAAAATAATGAATAATGCCACTAAAAGGGTTAGCATGTCTGAATAAGGCAATAACCAGGTTTCATCAATATGAGAATCTTTACGCTGTTTCTTTTTTCTCATCAACTTCCTCCTCAACCATCATTTCCAACTCTTTTGAAGGTAAATAAGAACCTAATTTATCCTTAATGACTTGTGGAGAATCACCATTCGTTATCGAAAGAAGTCCTTCTAACATAATCTGTTTCAATAATACCTCTTGTTTCGATTTCTCTTTTAATTTATTTGCAAATGGATGCCATAAAACATAACCAGTAAAAATCCCAAATAAAGTCGCAATAAAAGCAGCAGATATAGCACTTCCTAACTTATCTAAATCACTCATATTACCAAGTGCGGCAATTAATCCAATAACTGCCCCTAAAACACCTAACGTGGGAGCATATGTACCAGCCTGCGTAAAAATAGAAATGCCTTTATAGTGCCTTTCTTCCATTGCATCAATTTTTTCTAGCATTACGTCTTGAATAAAATCTGACGATTGTCCATCTACGACCAACTGAACCCCTGAAGTTAAATACGTATCCGTTACATCATCCATTTCACTTTCAAGCGCCAATATCCCCTCTCTCCTAGTTATGTCCGCCCATTTTGTAAACATTGTAATAATATCCTTAATATTATTGCTTTTATCTTCCTTAAAAATTATCTTGAACAGTGCAGGTACATTTTTAAGTGTGCTCATAGGAAAAGCAATACAAACAGATGCAGCAGTTCCTAAAAAAATAATTAGAATAGCTGCAGGATTTAGTAAAGCCCCAAACCCGACACCTTTCAATACCATACCTAAACCAATTGCAATAAACCCTACTAAGACCCCAATTATCGATGTTTTATCCATCTATTAGCCCCCTTTTACTAGAAAATTTGCCTTATCACCAAGCCTTAATGGTGAAAGCCTTAGTTGCACTTATGTAGATAAGAAAGTTTTATACTTTCCTAATCTACTAAAAAAGACAATTCCCTTTTTGGAACTGCCATTAAAAGACACATACAAAAATCTTAAACTGGTAACTAGGCGATCATAGTTATATAACCTTAGACCCTAAGCTTTGCGTCCTATTCTTTCAAATAGTTTGCCTTTTTCTTTCCTATTTAGTTAAGTTTCATTCCTTTATATCGACAAGAAAGGGCAAAAAGTTTAACAAGTGAGTACAAATTCCTCATTAGAAAACTTGGCATTCGCCAAGCCTTTATAGCGAATGGCCTAGTTGCACTTATGCAGATAAGGAAGTTTTATACTTTCTTACCTGCCAACAAAAGTGCAAATGCCTTGAAGACACGACAAGCATATGCAGATCGCGTAGTGTGAGTCGAACTGCTATGTCCTGAGTGTCTGGGTGCTTGCACTGGACGTCGCCGTTTCTGTAGATACTTTCTTTACTACCAAAAAAAGTACTGACACATTCATGTCAGCACTTTTAAGATATTAGTTATTTTCGTTTTTCTCTTTACCGTAGAAATATTGCTTAGGATCAACAGGCTCCCATTCTTCATTAGGTGTATAGAAACGTAGAAGGTCTCCAAGTAACACTTGGTCTGAAAGTTCAAGCTCATGCATCACTTGTTCTTTCTGTTTCTTCATCTCTTCTGTTGGTTCTTCTATTTCTTCATCTGTTTCACTATCATAAAACGTATCGTTAACGTAACTGTAATCCTCTGTCATAAACTCACCACTACGGAAAGGGACGAAACCTTTATGGTCTTCAGAAAACATATCTGTACCGAACTGGATATAATCCTGTGCATCAATACCCATTAAATGCAGCATCGTTGGCATGACATCGATTAAGCTAGAATACTCATGATTAGTACCTTGACCTTCCATACCAGGAACACGAATTATAAATGGAACACGCTGTAAATCAGCGTTTTTCTTAGGCGTAATCTCCTCGCCAATAATCTCACTCATGGCCCGGTTATGGTTATCCGAAATACCATAATGGTCCCCATATATCATAATGATCGAGTCCTCATATAAGCCTGATTCCTTTAAGTCCTTAAAGAATTGCTCCAGAGACTCATCCAAATAACGGGCCGTTTGGAAATAACGGTCTACAGAACCATCACCCGTTCCGGCAGGTTCTATTGTCGCATCCTCTTCATCAATCAAATAAGGATGGTGATGTGTCAAAGTCATCATATGCGCGTAAAATGGTTCTTCCATATCTTCTAGAATTGGCATGGATTCTTCAAAAAACGGCTTATCTTTCAAGCCATAATTGATAACATTTCCATAGCTCATATCATAATAACTAGAGTCATAGAACTCATCAATACCCATATATTTATAAACCTCATCCCGATTCCAGAACGATTTATCATCACCATGGAATACAGCACTAGTATGACCCTGCTGCTGGTTCAAAATAGCAGGTAACGCCTGAAAAGTATTATCTCCATTCGTTACAAATGCAGCCCCTTGAGGCAAGCCATACAGAGACGTATCTGTTGTCAACTCGGCATCAGCCGTTTTCCCTTGTTCTGTCTGATGGAAAAAGTTATCAAAATACGTAAAGTCCTTACTTTTATCATTCACAAGCGAATTAATAAACGGAGTTACTTCCTCTCCATGTAATTCATAATCAATTAAGAAAGACTGGAATGATTCCAGGTGGATCTTAATCACATTTTTTCCTTTTCCTTTACCAAAATATTCTTCATTTGGCTCGGCAAATTTATTTTTCGTATAGTTCTCAACTACTGTAATATCATCACTATCTGCTAATACACGTTGTGTCGACGACTGGGCACTTTGAATCGCGTCATAAATAATAAAGTTATAAGTTCCCAGATATTTCACCACATAATTACGGTCAAAAGTACGCTCTAACAACTGTGGACGATCCGCTTCAGCAAGCCCAAGATTAATCGTAAATGCAATAACACCTGTACATAAAATAACTAACGGTTTACGCAATTGCATTCTTTCCATAGACCAATTGGATCGCAGCTTAATAAATAAGACAAGCAATAACAGTATATCAAGCGTATACAACAGATCATGAACTTTTGTTAAATCTGCAATACTACCACCAACACTACCAAAATTACTAGTTTGCATCAGTGTCGGAATCGTAATAAAGTCACTGTTAAATCGGTAAAAAACAACATTAGCATACATCAAAAAAGTTAAAATCGAATCTATTATAATAATCCATATTCCCGCTCTCTTCCCCTTAGCAAATAATGCCAGTCCAAGGAAAATCAAACCCGAACTAATAGGATTAACGAACAATAGAAACTCCTGCATCCCATTATTAACACCTAAGCTAAATTCAGCTTTATATATCACATACGTTTTTATCCAAAAAAGAACGAAAGCCACCGCGAAGAATCCCATCTTCGTTGATAAAAATTTCTTCACTTTTCTTCACCTCATGTTTTTATCTTAGATGCGCAAGCTTTCATTATAGTTAGTTTTGGGTGGGATGTCAAAGGGTGCTATTTTATTTTTTAAAAGTTTGACTCTGAATGGCATGTTTGGAGATTGTAAAGTATACGTTAAAAACTAATACTAAAATAAAATAAAGAAACCGACACAATAGCCGGTTTCTTCTATACGACAAAACGATTAATTATTACAACATTTCCTCTCTAATCATAATCTCACAAATCTTAAAATCCAACTCACTATCAATATCTAAAGATCTTTCACTCGGCATTACATAAGCAATAATCTCTTTTTGTAAAAAAGAATTTTCTTCTTTAAGAGTATCCGTTTTTGTCACATATACTGCTCCATTTAATACAAATGATTTTGGTGCATCTTGTCTACGGGCTGGGATCCCATTAATATCCATTAAAGGTATCATGATTTCCTTACTATCAAGTTTATACGTCCAAAAAGGATTCTTACTAGACTCTGTGACAGAAACTACAGCAATACCACTATTTAGTTCACATTTTTTAATTGCTTGGTCAATATCATGAACATTTCTTAAAGGCGAGGTTGGTTGTAATAGCACAACATAATCATAATTCGGTAAATTATCTATAGCATGAAGAACCGGATCTAATCCTGGTGTTTCATCTAATGCCATCTCTTGTGGTCTTTTAAATGGTACCTCACAGCCATAATGTTCTGCTACACTAATAATCTCTTGATCTTCAGATGAAAGAACAAGGCGATCGATATATTTTGATTTCTTCGCTTCCTCAATTGTCCAAGCAATTAAAGGCTTACCAGCTAAATCTTTTATATTCTTGCGTGGCACCCCTTTTGAACCACCTCTTGCAGGAATAATCGCTAATACGGATTTGTCCTGAATCATTAAAACACCTCACTAAAATCACCATTGGCTCTTTGATAATCATCAATTTCACCTATATCCATCCAGTACTCTCGTAGTGGAAATGCTGATATTGATTGTTTTATGTCTATCATTTTTTTGAATAGATCAGGCATATCATAAAATGTATCATCTGGAACATATTGTAATACTTCTGGATTCAAAACATAAATTCCAGCATTAACAAAGCTCTGGTGGACTGGCTTTTCTTTAATAGACAATAGAGTATGACTTTCTGTCTCAATTACACCATATGGGATTTGATATTCATATTCCCTGACACACATTGTTGCCTTAGACCCATGCTCGTAGTGAAATTCAAGAAGTTGTTCATAATTTATTTTTGTCAATAGGTCACCATTCATCACAAAAATAGGACGGTCAGGTTGCTCATTTAATAAGGAAAGCGCGCCTGCTGTCCCAAGTCTTTTTTCTTCATCAATATAAGAAATATTTACTCCCAGATAACTGCCATCTTGAAAATAATCTTTTATTATCTCTTTTTTAAAATTTACCGATAAAATAAAATTTGTAAAACCATAGCTTTTAAAGCTTTCAATTATTGTTTGTAGAATAGGTTTATCACCCACCGTTAGCATAGGCTTAGGAATATCATTCGTTAGTGGACGGAGCCTTGTTCCTAGTCCTCCCACCATAAGAACTACAAGGTTTTCCTTTTGTGATACTTGATTAACTTCATTAGAAAATATAATTCGGCAAACCTTTTTATACCTGTTGACTATTGGTAATTGTTTTAGTTTTTTTTGTTCTAGTATATTTTTATAATAAAATTGACTTTTGCCTTCGTATTCATATATTGGTTCAACATTCATTACTTCTTGTATAGGAGATTCAACTGGTAATCCCTTTAATATTCCACGACGAATATCACCATCAGTTACAGTACCTAGTAATCTCTCATCATCATCAACTACTACTGCAAACTGTAAGCTAGTTTGATCAATAATTTTCATTGTCTGAATTATTGATGTTGATGGATGCACATGTATTTTTTTCCACTTTTTCACTATTCCACTTCCTTTGCGGGTATACCATATGCTTTACTACCGGTTTTTATATTTTTTAACACGAGAGAGGAAGCACCAATTAGGACATTACTTCCTATTTCAACATTTTGAATAATGGTTGTTCCAACTCCTAAATGTGTTGATTCACCAACTATCACCCTTCCAGAAAGTGTTGTTCTTGGAGCAATGTGACTATGCTTTCCAATTATACAATCATGATCAATACAAACTGAAGTATTTATAATACTATTATCGGCAATTTGGGTGAAAGGTTGAATAACAGTACCTGCCATTATTTGAACACCTTCACCTAGTTTAGTATTTTTAGCAATAATTGTTTTAGGATGAATCACATTCGTGAATGAATAAAAGTTAGATTTAAAGTAATCATATATTTTTTTTCTATGTTCGGTATTTGATGTAGAACCAATGGCATTTACTAGTACTACTTCTTCTGGACTATATTCCAATATTGCATCGTCTTTACCAATGTAAGTAAGTCCATAATCATTTTCTTCTTCAGTTGGAGCTGTATAACCAATTATCTTTTTATTTTGAACCAAAAGAATATCAACTAATACTTTTGCATGCCCCCCATTTCCAATAACAATAATAGGTTTCTTACTCATTCTTCAATAACCTCGTCTTCTCTATAAGATTTATTAGCAACTTGACCTAAATAGTCCCAGAAATAGTGTGGAGATATACCTGTGCCTGGACGTTTTACACACAGGTTTTCAGAAGTAAACGAAGAGCCTTTAGGTATTGCTTTAGCTGCAATTAAACTTTTTCTTGCCACATTTCTATTTTTCAATTCTGTTTGAGTCGGTTCTTTTTCATTTTTCCCTAAAGACTTTTCTATAAGACGAATCGATTGTATCATTTCTTTCAGTTCTAGCGGTTCTAATGAAGCTTTATGATCTGGACCGGTCATAGTTTTATCAAGAGTAAAATGCTTTTCAATGACCCTGGCTCCTTTGGCAACTGCAGCAACTGGAACAAGAATACCTTCAGAATGATCTGATAGACCTACTGGCAGTTGAAATTCCCTTTTTATATTATCCATTGCATTCAAGTTAACATCCTCAAATGGTGTAGGATATTCTGTTGTACAATGGAGAATCGTAACCTTGTCCTTCAATAGTTGTTTTGCTTCTTCTGTTTTATAATAAGCTTTTACTTTTTCAAAAGAAACATTAGCTTGTCCCGAATAGCCATATACTAGAAAGGCTAACGAGTTATGAATTTCCTCTATCGTTGCCATACCAGTTGAAAGTATTACTGGTACATCTCGGGAAGCGATTTTGTATAGATAAGGTGCATTTGTAATTTCACCTGATGGGATCTTTATCATTTGTAATCCAATTTCATGTATTAAAAAATCTACACTTTCCAAATCAAATGGTGTAGATAAGAATTTAATACTATTTTTATTGCAGTAGTGACTTAATAGTTTAAAATTTTCAAAGCTCAATTCTAACTTTTTTAACATGTCATATTGAGAGGAAGATTCACCTAAGTTTTTTTCTTGATATTCAGCTTGTTTTGCAGATTTTATGACTAAATTTTCCGTTATATAAGTTTGGAATTTAATCGCATCCGCACCAGATTTAATTGCTTCATCAACTAGTTGGAACGCGAGATCTAATGAACCATTGTGATTAACTCCAACTTCTGCAATTATAAAGGATTTCATTATGTCACCTCTCCATCATAAAACTCTTTCATAGTAGACTTAATTACAGAATTTTTCAAAACCTGCATTATTCTTACTGAAGAATTACCATCTCCATAAAGTTTATATTCCTTCCCCTCTATAAACTCAAAATTTAGTGCTTTATTAATTGCATTAACAATTGATTCAATATCGGTCGAGCAATCAAAAACTGAATTAGACCTAACTCTCCCTTTTTGTCTATCACCGATGTTGACAGTTGGGGTATCTACATATGGTGCTTCTAAAATGCCACTTGATGAATTTCCAATAACGACATTTGAATACTTAAGTAAACTTAAATAACGTAATGTTCCGAGGGAATCATAGATTTTCCGATTAGCAGGTTGCAGATTAACAAAATCATTAATCATTTGGTTGATTTTTCTTCCTTGATTGTCTGCATTTGCCTTAGTAAATACAATTGTTATGTCTTTAAAACCTTTCAATGCATCTAATAACTCAACAGTTCCCCTTAAAGGATTTTCGCTCAATGTTGTTGGATGATATGTAATTAAAAAGGTAAGCTTATTAAGACTTACATGCAATGATTTCTCCAATTCATTCTTTGATAATAATCTTAGTTTTTTTATATTTTCAACACCTAATGCACCAACATTAAACACTCTATCTGGGGCCTCTCCTAGCTGTACAACTCTATTTAGATACGCTTCTGTAGAAACAAAATGTAAATAACTCATTTTTGTAATTGCGTGTCTTATGGCATCGTCATATGCGCCATATGTTATTTCACCGCCGTGAATATGTGCAATTGGTACATTTGATATCAAAGCTGATTGGGCAGCTGCCAACGCTTCAAATCTGTCACCAAGTATAATGATTAAATCAGGGTTTAAACTGGGAATCGAATCAGAAAATCCGATTGTACCTAATCCGATTGATTTTCCAATAGATGATGCTGTATCAGCAGACAACAACATTTCAACCTTTTCATCAATCATAAAACCATCTTCTTCAATTTGCCTATACGTCAATCCGAATTCTGGCGATAAATGCATACCAGTAGCTATAATCTGTAATTCTAAATCAGGATCCTGCTGTATCTCTTTCATTAACCAATATAAAAGTCCATATTCTGCACGCGTCCCTGTAACAACGCAAATTTTCCTTTTCTTCATTTTATATCTCCTAGATAAGGACTACTTGGTATATTTATAATTCTATAAAACAAATCATCTGTAATAGATAAGTCTGATTTTGGACAGTCCTTATATGGTTTTAATTTATGTAATGGTGTCCAAACTGGTCTGGACATTATACCATTATGATTTAATGTTTCCAGTACATTTTCTTTATTATGTTTTTGTTCATCTATGGCCAGTGTTTGTAGCCAATAATTACTTTTTGAAAAAGATTGATCTTTGAAAAGTTCTATTCCATCGTAGACACTTATAATTTGTTCATATTTTTCAACTAAATGGCGTTTCTTTTCAATATAATTATCTAATTTTTCAAGCTGAGCACAACCTAGTGCTGCATTTATATTTGGCATTCGATAATTGTATCCAACTTCATCATGCACATAATCCCATTGGTGGGGGACTTTTGCAGTTGTAGTTAGATGCTTCGCATAATCTGCTAGCGTCTCATCATTTGTAAGAATAGCTCCACCACCACCAGTTGTAATGATTTTATTCCCATTAAAACTCACGGCTGAAGCCTTCCCTAAGTTCCCGGTATGAATTCCTTTATAAAAAGATCCTAATGACTCTGCGGCATCTTCTACTATGGTAATATTGTATAGATTACATACTTCTATTAATGGGTCCATATCAACTGGATGTCCAAAGGTATGCATTGGGACAACCGCTCGAATAATATTGCCAGAGTATTTATTTACACAGACTTTATCGTTCAAAACGGCAATTTCTTTTAAATATTTTTCTAGTTTATGTGGGTCAAGGCCTAACGTAGTCCTTGAAACATCAACAAAATGAGGTGTAGCCCCGCAATATGAAACTGCATTTCCTGTAGCAATAAATGTTAATGATGGAATCAAAACCTCATCCTCTGGTTGTACACCAACAATTTTTAAGGCAACTTGTAGTGCAGCGGTCCCATTAACGACGGCAACTGCTCTTTTTACTCCAGTATATTCAGCTAATGATCGTTCGAATTGATCAACATATTTACCTACTGAAGACACCCATCCCGCTTCAATACAGTCATTCACGTACTTTTTCTCATTTCCGTCTAATGTTGGTTCATGCAAAGGTATAAATTCTTTATCAGGATGTATATTTTTTATTTTATTAGCTACATCAACCCAAATATCCATCATATATTATATACATCTGCCTTATAATGAGATAGATTACGCTTATCCGTGAACCAATCTACAGTTTCTTTCAACCCTTTTTTAAAACCTTTCTTATCCCCATAAGCAGGTTCCCAGTCGATGAGTTGCTTTGCTTTTTGATTATTAGCCCATAATCGTTCAACTTCACTTTTTCCAGGTCTTAAACGAACATCATCGGTTTCTATTTCGAGATTAACCCCCATTACCTCTGCAATTAGTTTTGCTGTTTCTCCAATAGATATTTCAAAATTACTTCCGATGTTAATAACTTCACCGATTGATTTATCATTACTCATAGCAGCAATAAAACCATTTACCGTATCTTGAACATAGTTAAAATCTCGTGTGGGGTGGATGGACCCTAACTTGATAGTATTATTCCCAGATGCTAACTGCGTTATGATTGTTGGAATTACTGCACGAGCCGATTGTCTAGGTCCATACGTATTAAACGGTCGAATAATAGAAACAGGAGTATCAAATGAACGATAGAAAGATAATGCCATCTGATCTGCCCCAATTTTTGAAGCAGAATATGGTGATTGTCCTTGTAAAGAATGTTTTTCATCAATCGGGACATATTGGGCTGTTCCGTATACTTCGCTCGTCGATGTATGGACAATCTTGGATACACCCAATTCTTTTGCAGCTTGTAGGATATTCAACGTTCCTTTAATATTCGTGTCTACATACGTCTCAGGGGAATGGTATGAATATGGTATTGCAATTAATGAGGCTAAGTGTAGAACAGTATCACAGTCTTTCATTGCTTCCTTCACACCATATGGATCGCGAATATCGCCTGCAAAAATTTCTAACTCATTTTTAACATCTTTTGGAGTGGAATCCAGCCAGCCCCATGAGTTAAATGAATTGTAATAGACAAAGGCTTTCACATCATAACCTTTATGGATTAGTTCTTCAGTTAAGTTGGATCCTATAAAACCATCGGCACCTGTTACTAATATTTTTTTACTTTTACTTATCATTATCTCACCTAATTTTATTTTAATTTAGCTACTTCTCATTTGCCTACAATCATTAATGGTAACCGAAATTCTGGAATTAACAAAAAAACCAGTTTCTCTATCTCACATTGTTCTCATTTAGAAAATTAGAACAATAGATATTAAAATTTCGATTTATAAAATTTTACCAGTATATTATTTTAATGCGTTTGTGTTGAAGTATCACTTGTTTTTGTCGAAGATGTTAGCCCATACTATTTAATATTTAAATTTATTGAACTTACTATTTCATTTTAGTATTTATTATTTGATCTACTTTATATTTCCCTTCCTTACATTGCTCTATGAACTTAGTAAATAATAGAACAAGTTTCTCACTTTTAATAATGATATCTCTTTCCTGATTCGTTTGCTTAATTTCATTCGTCATAAACTGTACATGTACACGAATATAAAAAGATATGAAGTTTGCATAATAAATGTTTTGATTCAACTGTTCATATAATTTGTCAAATTGAACAAGTAAACTCTCAAGCATTAATTTATTTTTTAGTTTCGTATAAGTTGAAATGGAATCTAATAATTTTTCAAATTGAACAATTAAATCTTTAAATTTAACCATACTTTGTTTTAACTGTTCTTCTTTATATTTTAGTTTGCTACGATCATAGGAATTATTTTCATTCCACCATATTTTTTTTTCTATTGGTTTAATTAGCATATTCTTCAAGACGTCTTCAATAGGTTGAAATGGGACGCCATCTATTGCTGCTCCATTCTTTGTAGTATTAATAAATATTTTATCTGAATAAATATTTGCTAACCTCTCTATACCCACACGCATTCTATTAAAACCTTTATTTGTTTTAATTTTATTACCAAAAACATCTTCTATAGTAATTGCATTTTCTAACTGTTTTTTATTAACTGATGAATTAACATGGTCATACTCAATACCTTTTGAATACAGTTGATCATTCAAATAACCAAGGTTTTGACCTGCAAATATAATCGGACTTGCTCCTAATTTATTTAACACTTGGAATGTCATAACCGCAATTGATGGAGAATCCGCTATAAGATCATGCTTTAAATCTATTTGCTGATCTAAAAAATATGTTGATGTCTTATCCTGAGTTGTTACGAAATGCACCTTTGGACCTTTATATTTCGTTAACGTTTCATAGCCAACACTTGATCCGAACATCATAGGAATATGGTTAATATTATTATCAATCATTCTTCTATACACTTCTTGATTCATTTTACTTGGATCGTATGTACATACTACGTCTGGTAATACATCGTATTCAATTAAACTGTTAATTGATGAACCCACAGCAAAAATATAAGCTAAGCTATTTTCTTTAATGTATCTTATATGCTCCATATCTTCTGCCAGTGACGGACCAGCTGAAATAATCATCACGGGTTTTCCAGCGAAATGAGTTTGATCAACATCTGTCATCATATTTGGTGTGTTTAAAATCTCATTAAAATTCAATAAGCTATTTTTCACCCATAGCTTTTGAAACTTTGAATCAGTTTGTAAATTCGTACGACGATTTCGAATAACATCCTTTACTTTTTGATGAAAGAGAGTAACTTTTTCTTTTACGATATTCTCATAACTAGGCAAAATTATTATCTGTGTATTTTTGTTACTAGAACTGAACTCCTTTAAATAACTATTGGACTCAGTTTCATGAGTATCGATATAGAAATGCTTTGTGTTTTTTGTAATGATTTGGTTTAATTGTTTCTGTTGAGTCATTGCTAAAAAGATATCAGGATTAGGCTCGTAAACAGAGTACGTATTATTTGGATACCATTCCTGAAATTTATCGATATGATATCCCATGCCAATCCCATAAAAAAAGACATGTGTATCACTATTAATTTTTTCTTTGTGGGAAGTAATAATTCGTTCAGCTTCACGTACAGGGTCATACATACTATGTACCATGAGGTGTTTATCATCTGTTTGATAACGGATTGTTTCAGCACCTGATTTAGATTCTAACACTTCTAATGCGTCTAATTTGATATCATCCTTATAGTCTAAGAAGTATTTGCGAATTGCGGGATACTTCTCCCTTAGGAGTAATGTATTATCAATTAACATTTTTCAAAAACTCCTCATCTTTCAGAGATGTTGCTAAACTTTTTTCTAATAATTCGTATGCAGGAATAACTTCATATGATAAGATATCGGAAATCAATACCGTATCCTGCACTTCTACTGCTTCAATCAATTGTGCAAAACTTTCTTCACATACTTGAATACTATTTTCGATGTCTGTCCAATTTAAAGGCTGCTGAGGTGCAGATTTTGTAAATGACTTAAATTTAACTATCCATTGCATACCTTCTGCTAATTGATTAATACCTTTCCACGTTTGACCTGAAAATTTGTTATAACTATCATCCACTAATTTTTTTAATGTTGGAATTGCACGTACAAGGTAAGTTTGAATTGATTCCATTGTTTCCCAGATCATTTCTTTCGTATTTCGTGTGGCTATTTCTATATTATTTATTTCAGTTAAATGTTCTTTCATGTATTCTTCATGGTTTTCGTAAACCTCCACACCATCGATAATTAAATGACTGAAAACAGTGTCTTTTTGCTCAATAGATTGATTAATTTTTTTTAAGATAGTCGTGATAGCAGACTCGTTATTATCAATATTAAATTGCTCATCATTATATAGTAATTGCATAATAACCTCCAGATTATATATGTCTGTGTATATATATATTATCGGTAGAGATGGTGGGATTATAAAGTAGAATTTTGTGGAAATTCTTGTTGAGAGAGATGCACAAAAATCTTTTGGTATAGGGTTTTCTCAAACGACATGAAAAAGACTCTCAGCCGAGAGTCTTTTTCATTGTTTACTATTACTGAAGAAGTTGTAAAACTCCTTGAGGTTGCTGGTTAGCTTGAGCTAACATAGATTGCGAAGCTTGTGAGAGAATGTTGTTCTTTGTGAACTCCATCATTTCAGCAGCCATGTCAACGTCACGGATACGCGATTCAGCAGCAGTCAAATTTTCTGCAGAAGTTCCTAAGTTGTTAATTGTGTGGTCTAAACGGTTTTGTACAGCACCAAGTTTAGATCGCTCAGCAGAGACCGCATCAATTGCACTTTGAATATCTGTAATAGCTGTATCAGCACCACTCTGACTAGTTATATTAATACCTGCTGTCACATCAGATCCTGAGGCATATGCATCATCTGCTACATGAACTAAGACATCAGTGCCATCGTAATAACCCGCAACAGTTGCTTCTTCGCCACCAGTTAAAGTATCACCTATATCATAAAATGTCGCACCAGTTCCACTACCACCTGATAAAAGTTCCGACGCAGAACCAGATCCCGATGTTGTATATTCCTTACTTACAGCTAGAGTTTCTGCGCTCATATCTCCAATTGTAACCGATAAATTCTGTCCTTCGTTCGCTCCAACTTGAAATGTTCCTTCAAAACCACCATCAAGTAATTTTTGAGTATTGAATTCAGTGTCATTTGAAATGTCATTTAATGCATTTGCTAGTTGATCTACTTCTTTTTGCATTTCTGCACGATCGGACTCTGTATTCGTATCATTTCCACTTTGTACAGCCAATTCACGCATACGTTGAAGGATTGCGTGTGATTCATTCATTGCGCCTTCTGCAGTTTGAATTAGAGAAATTCCATCCTGAGCGTTTTTGCTCGCCATTTCTAATCCTTGAATCTGTCCACGCATTTTTTCAGAGATCGCTAGTCCAGCAGCGTCATCCCCTGCTTTGTTAATTTTCAGACCTGAAGAAAGTTTCTCCAATGAATTCTGTGTTGCATTGTTGTTACTAGTTAGTTGACGATGAGTGTTAATTGCTGAAATATTGTGATTAATAATCATAATTTCCTTACCTCCATGTAAGTGTATTTTTTTGCGGGTCACATCCTTATGTCCCGCACTTTCCTTGTCATGTTATGGCCATAACATTTCTTCATCATGATGATGTATTACTTATATCGGCACCGTTCGATAATGTTTAAATCTTTTTTAGAAAAATTTTTGTTTTTTGTGGAAGATTTTGTAGATTGAGGGGAATTAAAGACAAAAAAATTAAGCCTGCTCTATGCACGCTTTAGTCCACTTCATTTTGTGATATCGAAATATCTGCTTTTACTTCTAAGATATTGCTGGAAAGATGCGTAACTTTTTGATCTACTTTACGAATATCCTGTTTTAGTTCGGTCTTTATATCTTTTATTTCTGTTTCTACATTACCAAGTCTTTTATTGATGTCTTTCACTTCATCTGACAATTCTTTAATTGCTACAAATATTCCTTCCAATGTTATTTCACTCAATTTTCATCCTCCTTCCTTCAAATTTAAATATGTTCTGGCACGAAGTCTCAGTTCATCTCTTTCTGCAAAATCGAGATATTCGCTCTTGCATCTCCAAGGTCATCTGCGAAAACAGAAATTTTATGATCAATTCTTTGTATGTCTTGTTTCATTTCTTTCATGTCTGTTTCAATATTGGTAACTCTTGACTCTATATTAGACACTCTTGATTCTGTGTTACTAACGATTGTTTTAACATCTTTTAATTCGTCAGATAATTCCTTAATAGCTATTAATAAATCATTATTCGTTGGCTCGCTCACAATTTATCCCCCTCTTAAGTTTGTATCAATATATTAGCATGATACGTCAACTTGAACAAGCGAACATATTATGAATTTCCGACCTCCACCGACCATAAAAACGTAATTTTCTCCTAGAAGAAAATTACGTTTTCCAGTCAACAAATCAAATCATTTTACAAAATTTATGTTTTTTTCTGAATATCCTCTACCATGTCTTCAACCAACGCTTCCTGATACCCTGCTTTTCCTACTTGCCGCATTTCCTTTGCAACCTCAACCAATTCATCATGGACAATCCCACTTAGTTTCTCTATTCGCTCAGTGGGTAACTCTTTTACTGGAGAACTTTTTCGATATGCATTCTTGTCCATCTGCCAAAGTTGTACACTTCCCTCTGGATACCTGTCTAACAATCGTTGTGCCATGCCGAGTCCTTCTGGGTCGAAGTCTCCGGCATAATGCAGTACACAACCTTCTTCCACTGCTAAATCAAGCATCATCAACACTGCTAAGGTAAATTGTCCATTTGTACATATGATGGATGCACTTGGGTGGTAATCCAGCAATGTGGCACATACACCCGAATTTTCTACAACCCAGACGTCCTTTCCGTTTGATGGGTAGACTCGCTTCAATAAAACGAGCTCTCGTAGTGGAACAATCTGGACAGTGTTATTCCGCGTGGCCGCTTCCCAAACCGGATGCGGACCATCAGCCGTTTCTGCATAAAACCCTGCACATGTCACATAATTCAGCAGATCATCTCGATAGATTCTATACCGCTGCAACAATTCATTAACGGCTTCCGTGCTACCGGGCACAATGACAGCATCTCCATTAGCAGTGTCTGAACTGTCCAATGCCAATACATGCAGTAACATTTTCCCCAAATCGGTATGCAAGTCAAATGCGTGCGGGTCAGCCGTAATTCGCTGGCTGAACATTGGCAGACGCTCAACTGACTCAGGTAAGGAAGCTACCGCTTTTGCCAGATTACCAACTAATTGTTCGAATCGCTGGGGTTCCTTCTCAGCTATCGCCAGCATCCAACGCGCTTCTCCTCGTTTTTCCAGCAAGTAATCTAGCCAAAATGCTACCTTCTCATAACGCTCTTTCAACCCCACCAACATTACCCGTAATTTTTCTTCCTTTTCCACCCGTTGTTGTTTTTTCGAAACGATAATTTCGCCAAAATAGGCATCTAACAATTGCTTCAAACCGACACTATTGAACCTCGTATGCTGGAGCTGCTGTTCAAATCCGACAACAGAAATCGAGCCTTTCTTTTTTAACCTACCACCTGGCACACCAAAGAAACTGCCGATCTCATCCAGTTCCACATCCGAAAATTCATCAACAGATACGGTTCCACCAATCCTTCCGAGTGATTCGTATTTTTTCCTAAACAGCTGGAATAATTTTTTATACGTTTGTTCACTTTTGAAAAAGTGTATGGCTTGTTGCAATTGTTTATCCATGACTTTCTCCTTTTATTGTATGCCTGTTGGTATTTCCGCTTCTGTATCCGTTTCCTCATCCACTACCAGGCGCCTTCTATTTCCGTCCCAGTAATACGGGATAACTGTCACAAAACTTGCATTCTTCGGTCGAACCAATTCATAAATAGATAGCGATGAAATGGTATCGTAATCGCCCCATAGTACTTGGGAGTTCATCATATAATCAAAACCGAGCTGTTCAACGATTTCAAACATCTCACGAATATTGTTTTCATCGACACCCGCAAATGCTTCATCGAGTGAAATGATATATGGGGCTGCTGAGTCAGCTTCCTGATAACGTGAATAGCAAGCTGTGAACAATGGAATATACATGGCCATTGCTTTCTCACCACCACTGAATTTATAAAAGGCATGGTTGGTTAACTCACGTTTTGATTCGCCTTCACGCTGATAGGACAGCACAAACGAGAACCAGTTACGATAATCGAGTACTTCTTTTAATACTTGCAACAAGGTATTCCCTTCCCCGTTTACTTCTACTAGTTCTTTGGCACGATCAATTTTAGAGCGGAAATGCTCGATTACTTGATTGAGATCTTCTTCCTTCAACAATCGGGAATCACGACGTAGTAAGTCAACAAGCTCTTTCGTGTCGAGTTCTGCTTCGGTCTCAGCGGTACGTGGCTTCCACTTGATCGAAAAGGATAATCCAGATGAAGAATCACTATTTTCCATCAGCTTGTTCATTTTTTCCGTCCACTGTTGTGCCCGGTAGATACGGCTACGAAGTTTTTTTCCGACTGAATCAAACAGGATTTCCTCATATAACTGGCGATCCTGATCGTCAAGCATCGTCTGCTGTTGCATTCGGTCATGCTCCAGCTTTTCCTGGATATAATATGGGTTGACCCGCTTCCCTTGAAAATCGAGCTGGATTAACCTGCGTCCTGCTTTTTCCTTCCAATTCGTGATTTGCAATCGCTGCTCATCAGTCCAATCCGCTTGCATCCAAGGATATTCTATTACCGGAATGCTTGTATCCGTCATTCGATATTCCATCAGATTAGGCTGCTGCTCATAGAAAACACTTGTTACTTGTCCTTCAATAGAGGAGGAATCCTTTTCTTTCAGGAAACTCTTATAGTGCTTCACTACCCATTCCGCATGGGATTCATTCGTTTCATTATCCAATGGCAGTTCGATAAATCCGTTGTTTACTTCTTGGGAGAAGACTTCTTCCCATGCTTCGATCATATTTTCCCAGAATCGCATCTTTTGTTGCTGATCCGCCATATCGTTTTCTAGACCTTCTTTGCGTACGACTTTCTCCGGGAGAACGGTTTTGTTTTCATCCAGTTCCTCATCGGTTGTACGAAGCTGTGATTGAACTTCCTGAATTTGTGCCCGAATATCCGCTAATCCTTGTGTTTCCAGCTGTTTTTCGATTTCGTTCATATTCTGCTGTTTACGTGTTTCTTTATCGATCAGAACATTCAGCTCGCCTTTAAGCCCATCCACCTCTAAAATGAGTTCTTCCAAACGTTCACTAGTTCGGTGCAGGTTTTCCTGCTGGTGCCGATAGGTTATGTGCTTAGTGATTAAGTTTCGCAACTGTTTCTCGTAGGTTCGCATAGCACGTTTAGCTTCCTGGTATGCTGCATGGGTAAATTCCAGATTCAGACCGCGTGTGTCTGTATGAAGCTTTCCTTTTATCGATTGATACGCCTGATAGACTTCATTCATCTCTTGATCAAGGGTTTTCAGCCGTATTTGATGCTGGTTCAGTTCAAAGCGTTTTTTATTTATATGGGAAAAACTCTCCTGCAGATCGTCATCATTCGGAAATGTTTCCATTGCGTCCAATGCGGATTGTATTGCTTTTTCCAACTCTTCTATTTTTCCATCCAATTGAACTTGTTCTGCTTTACACTCCCCAATTTCTCCGGTTATCTGTTCGATTTTTTCCATGCGGTACCGTTTTCTGGCGCTGCGGCCAATGAACCGGACACGCTCAATCGGTACTGCATGCCCGTGAATCAGACCGATTTGATAGCTTCCGTCCTCTTTTATCGTTAAGGCTTGTCCATCTGACTGTCCATCCACTAAAATACTACGTAATACTTCATCGATAGTTGCTGAGGAAATGGCCCCTTCCCCGTCGACATCAGGCTGCAGATAATCCGCCAATGTATGGGCCATCATATTCGGGTTCGGTTGAATAATCCGGTCGTGTTGAATTGCCGTGCTTTCTGTCGTAATTAATGTATCCAACAAACCTGTATCGAGTAGTGCAGCTTCGATTCGATTCTGAACAGCTTCAGGAACATGTTCCTGAAATTCAACTGCTTCATAAAAAGGAATATACGCATGACCATCTTGTGCCAATTGTTTTCGCGCCTGTCTTGTTTCTTCCTGTTGGTATGGCGGTTCTGGGTCACGCTTACCTTTCCATTCTGCAAGTTCTGCTTCCTTAGCCTGAACTTCATTTCCTAAAGCATTATGTCGACTGTCGAGACTTGCGATCTCCTTGTTGATACCTAGCTGATAATCATTGGTCGCTTTGACAAACGGGTTTCGAACTTGCTCATAGGTTGTTGGATCATAAAGTTGATACATATCACGAGAGGTTTTCTGGAGCATTTCTTCATTAATTGCCAAAAAGGAATGGTTCTCTGCCCATCCATGTATGTCATTTAGTTTTTCCTGTTTGTCCTTTTCAAAAATAGACAGCCAATCCTGTTCTTCCTGCCTCACCTTATCCAACTCCAAACGGATACCGGCAATTTGTTTATCAAAATCAGCAAGTTGCTGTTTCATTTGTTCGTACGCACGTAATTGCTCACCGATGGAGTCCAGTACCTGGTAATGCGTTTCCGCTTCCTGTTCCCAAACGGAGAAATCATGGTTGGTTTCGTTATACCGCTGGAAATCATTTTCATTTTGTGCATGTTGATGAAAGGAGGCGTCCTCTGCATGAAACTGCAAATCCTCCAGTGCTTCATTCAATTCTTCATTAGCCGTTACAATCTCATCTTGTAGCTGTTCCTGTCTTTGTTTCGTGTCCAATTCCTGACGTTGTTTATCCGTTAATGCCTTTTCTTTAGTTGTATGATCTATTTTCAAATCCTGTAAAGCTTGCATTTCGTCTGTACGTTCTTTTTCTAAATTCCAAACTTTATGCTTTTGCAAACGTTCCTGTTTACGCACAAGTGTATCCTGGTTCTGTTTGAGCTCGCGTGTGCGTTCTTCAAGTATGTGGATTTCCTTGGCAAGTGTTTCGGTTCCTTCTCTTTTTTCCTGAAACAGTTGATCCTCTTTTGAAAATTGATTTTTGGCTCCTACATAAAACTGTGCTTTTTCGGCTAGTCGATATTCGTTATAGGTGTGATACCTTTTTATTAGCTTGTTTAGGGCCGTTTGTTCTCGTTCCAGTTGCTCGATTTGCTGCTTTGTCTGGTCCATATGCTCAATCGTATCTGATAAATGACGTAAATCTTCATCTGTTAATGGTGGTAGTGCTGCTTCTAAGATTTCATAGATAACGGTTGGGCGAAAATCCTTTGACAGCTTCGGGCTTCTCAGTTGGATTAACAGCTTTATCAAATCTTCATATGCCTCTATTGTCTCAAAACCGAAAATATACTTGTTAACAAGTTTCATATATTCGCCTTGTGTACGTACAACCTGTCCACCACTGGCAATCCGGTTTTCCAGCTGAATTCTTGATAATGGTATCTGTTGCGTCTCACCAGCATTACGCTCTGTTTCATATAACGCAAAATCTTTACCAATTCGCCGGTTATCGGTGATCACAAATCCCCAGAAATTCATCGCCTTATTCCGACGTGCCTGCAGGCCAATACCTGTTGTGATGTATTGATTGGTATCTTCGCGTTTATATTCGATAAATAAATACCCGGTTCGCTCATCACGATTGACAATTTCTTTTTCACCTAGTAGGTAGTCTTCCATTTTGCGTGCTTTCGAGCCAAATGGATCCAATCGGTCTGGTGATTTTTTCCCATCCAATAAAACCGGAAGAATGCTCTGCATCGTTACGGATTTTCCTGAACCATTACTTCCACGGAGCAGTAATTTTCCATCAGCAAAATTAAAAATTTCGTCATCATAATACCAGAAATTCAACAGCCCAGCCCGATTCATTTTCCATTTATTCTGCTTACTCATACTGACCCTCCTCGTCCATGAATTCTTTTGGGTAATGACCTAAGACACGTCCAAATAACGGCTTTACCACATATGCGTTCGTAATCGTCTCTTCCTCCAGCATTTCCCAATCTTTCAGCAAATCTACTATCTCATTCGTGGTACTCACAATGGAGCCTTCTCGGTATTGCTTGCTCCAGCCTTTCCCATAAAGTGTGTGGACCTCTGAAATGATTTGTTCAAGTGTTACACGGGTAAGCCGAATGTTCCCAGATTCATCTGGAGGATAATTTTCGAGATGGGTGCGTACATAATTGGAAATATGCAACGCGACATCCATAACCGCCTTTTGATCTGGGAACATTGTGAGCTCTTGTTTCTTTTCATCCGCTACTAACATTGCAGCGTTTTTGAAAATTTCCAGGCGAAAAATCGTGTGGCCTTCCAGATCATCCCGTAGGCGGTTTCGATAGTTACGGATATAAGCAAAGTCCGGATCATCCTCCCCTTCACGGTACACGACAGGATTGAGAATCAACTTTCGGTAGACACGCTTTCTCCTTGCATCCTCCTCATGCCTCTCCCATTCCCCAGCTAAAATATCACTGACGGTGTTGTATTCAAACAAATCTTTTGGATACGAACGCATGAAATAGCGGGCATATACAGTCGTTTCATATAACACTTCCTGTTCCTCATTCATGGCAAAGTGCTCAATTTCACCTTCCACTGGTGCAAGAATTGACAATTTTTCCAGCTGTTTAATCACACGCACCAGGGAACGACGATGATTATAATTGGTCCAGTCGAGCGGAAAATCCCCCGGATGCATGTCTTTTAGATCCTCACAAATATCCGATAACAAAAACTGTTCGTCCACGGATCTATTTTCGGTAAAAGCCAAAGCACTGCAAAACATAGCATAATCCCGCGGCTCCTGAAATTCCTGTATTCCCATCCAGCTTTTCGCTTCAACCGGGATTTTTTCCAATTTGATAAAGTGCTGATGGACAATTAAATCGAATCCATATTTATCATCTATATATCGTTTCAACATTTTTTCTCGCTCACGAATCATTTGGTATAATTGTGGTTCTTGACTACGAAGAACCCAAAACTTTTCCAACAACATTCTGAGTGCGGTCTCTGCTTTTTCATCAAATATAGTGGCTTCCATTTAACTCTTCACCTCATCAAGAAATTCAAAAGTTACGTCTGGCATTTCCATGATCCCGTCTTCTGCATGTAATTGGATTTGTTTTTCCTTTGACATATGTACCTTCACTGTACGTCCGTGCTCTGTTTTGAACGTATGATCCTTTCGTGACATCGCCTTACCAATCCAACCTAATAGCATTTTTCTGACATATGCTTCTACAACAGGTAACTGATCCAGTCGTATTTCATTACCAGACATGTATTTTTCCAGCGTTTTTTGTTCCATCTGCTTTTGCAGTAAATGTGTCTGTCGTGCCTCTTCCTTCTTTTCCTGTTGACTGACAATCGCACCAGGACGCGTTTTTTCACGGAAGTTCCGAATACGTGGTTTCGTTTCATATGTTATCGGTTTTTCGTCCCATACATCAGTATATATATCGTCGGTTGGCACATGGTCACTGAACAGATGACGCGTGTGAAAAACCCCAAACACAACTGCTGAGAGTTCATGTGCCTCATTTATATCCGATAAAGAATCAAACCATTTTGCCGTATGCAAATAATCCTTTTTCCGACTACGGAAATAATGGTGACGTTCCCCAAGCCGCTGTACAACTCGAGTAATCCGACGAATTTGCTCATTTGTCCGCATTTGCAGCATGTCCAGTTCGCTTTCACTATGCTCATTACCAAGAAACCATGTTGACAAACTCCTCCATTTTTCTTCCTGATCGCTAATAAGCTCTTTTTCATCCAAACCAACATCCTCAAATCGAGGAACCTGTTGCTGGTGAGTAATTACCTGATGTATTATTGGTTGAAGTGTTGGTATATCAACAGTTTGGAGTAATTGCTGAATTTTTAATGCCGTTTGTTGCAACCCTAAGATAAAATCACGCAAATAGGTCGTAAATTGATCCTTAAAAACAAGAAACGCCTCCGTCTGCATACGTTCCTCTGCTTCCTCACTATTGATATGGGCAATATAGTCAGATGTGTTTTGCGTAATCGAACGGAAATACGTGAAAACATCATTCCATAACTGCGCACATTCATCAGCTGGTGGAAGTGTATCTTTTTTTAGGGTTACTTCCACTTCCAGTAAAGCCTGATAAAGCCGCTCAAATTCTTTTTTCTCAAGTGATCCACCAAAGACAGAACCACCCTTTTCCATATCCTGCAGCATCCGTTCAAACTCGATCGTATACGGAGTCGTTTGATAGCGAAACCGCTTTTTCTTAAACTCCTCTATGGTACGGGAACGCCCCATTTCCTGCCGTGCAACCAGGTTGTTCCAGCGCACAAGCTGATCCAAATCCTGATGCAGGTGTTCCTCTGTATACTCCTCAAAACCTGGTTGTTCCATTACATATGCGAAAATTTCTTCCGGAAAAAGAAACTCGCGCATCCGCTCATGCTGTATGTAAAAATAGCGTAAAATCGCCCGGTAACTCCAAGCCTTTTCCGCCGTTAAGTAACTTGCCTCGGTCACCTTTTTAAAAGGCTGCATTGTCATTTCGTTCACCTACATTTTTCGATTTTCTTCTATTGTAATTAGGTTCGCTGATTATGTCTATGGAGGGTAGCGAATTGGCAAAATTTATTTCGGGGTTGTGCTTGGGGAGTTTGGGGTTCGCTACCATTTTTCAACTAATAAGCATCAACCTTATCTCCCGAACAAAAAAAGGCTCCCCACCCAAGCAGGAAGCCGTTCAAAAACCTATTCACCCAACACATCCGCCTTAACCGGCTTCTTTGCAACCCATGCACTAACCAACCCAATCACCGGGAAAATTAGCGTAAACAATAAAATTGGTGTATAACTATGAAACAGATCAAATCCTACGCCAAATGGAAGTGGTCCAAACGCTGATCCAATAACCCCCATCGTTACACCAACTCCATTAATACTACCGATATATTTCCGTCCAAAATAATTCGGCCAGATGATATTTAGTCCAATCCGTTCAAATCCATTACCAACACCCCAGATAACACCAATTAAAATAGCAATCCAGAAATTCGTTGCTACTAATAATAGAAGAAGTAATGCCATTTCTACCATAAAAATAAACATGAGCACGTAGTTGGTTTGGATCTTTTCCGTGATATAACCGGATACGAATGACATCGGGATGCCCACGAATGCCATTAAACTTAGAACCAGTGCGCCAGTTGCAGGCGATAGCCCATTTTCACTAAAAATTGATACGATATGAAAGGTTATCCCTGTATTAACCATTGCTGGAATACTGACACACAACAAGATAGCCCAAAATGCTTTCGTCTTCTTTGCCTCTTTTAATGTCCAATCCTCTTCTGCCGCTGGTATTACTGTAGCTAACTTTGGCTCCGGATCGTTTTTCCGTTTACCTTCTTTACCATCTGGGACCAGCCCCATATCCTCTGGTTTATTACGCACACCAAAGTAAGCGATGGGCACAAAAATGACGAGAACCATTACACCCCAGAATCGCCATGCAACCTCCCAGCTCCACGTATTAATCAGCCAGATATTAATGATTGGAAATAGACTAGCACTCGCAAAGCTCCCCATCGTTTTAATACTAAGTGCGGTTCCCCGTTTTTTGATAAACCACTGAGCTACAAGTGTGTTTGGAATAAGCGGCATGCTTCCTTGCCCTAATAAACGAATAAGGAAAAAACCGATACCGAGCATCCACATGGAGGAAACTATACTATTAAAAAAGAGTGCTGCAGCGAATAATATTCCAACCAGTACCATCATAAAACGTTGTCCGAATTTATCAATATAACGCCCAACAAACATCATGCCGAAACCAGCGATGAGTGTTGCCACTGAATAAAGACTGGAAACCTCAGACCGTGACCAGCCAAAATCATTTATATATTCATTAATAAATATGGAGTTGGAATACGTTTGACCTGGGCCAGAAAAGAAGACGCCTAGTCCTGCAATAAAGACGATAACCCAGCCATAATAGATATTCCCAATTTTTTCTTTCATTCGTTGTATGAACAATGCTCGCACCTACCTGAATTTAAAATTATAGCACAGTGAAAAAGCAAACTGTAGGAAGAAGTTTCGAGAATCAAAATAAAAAAGCCCCTACCCGAGCGATAAAAGCTTTCCTATTCCATCACGTTCTATTCCGCCCAAGAACTCTTAAACATTTTAGGTTCCAATTCACGATGTTCCATCATTTTGTTACTTTCCATGTAACCTGCCCAACCTACATATGTTACCAGCCATTGTTGGGTTTCCTCGTTATAAGTTAGTTCATACCCACGTTCCTCGGTCGTTTCTTCTAACTCCACCTCATTATCAAAATCATTATAATAACCTTCTTCATATAATGTGTTCGTATCAACGGCAATATACCAGCTATCACCATTATGGTTGATCGTAAAGGAATCAGAGTAAAAATCAATGCCTATAAATTTTCCTTGGTAAAAATTTCCGTAGTTCTGATCGTATTCAATATCATCGATAAGAGCATCAATAATTTGCTCTCCAGCTACTGTTAGCAAACTGGCATCTGCTGAAGTATAGGCTTCGATATATTCCTGGTTAAATTGTATGACCTTGTCCTGGATCGTTTGTTTTAATGCTTCGTCAGCTGAAAATTCCACATCGATATAATTATTATCTATCGGAACTTCTTCTGTTTTTATCGAACCCCATGGGAACTCCCCTTCAATAGAAGCGCTCATCGAACCATCTGTTAAAACTGGCCCAACCGT
This sequence comes from Virgibacillus byunsanensis, assembly GCF_042675965.1. Classification (NCBI taxonomy): domain Bacteria; kingdom Bacillati; phylum Bacillota; class Bacilli; order Caryophanales; family Bacillaceae; genus Virgibacillus; species Virgibacillus byunsanensis. The sequence goes on from NZ_JBHTKJ010000003.1 coordinate 52,762, forward strand.
ATGCTGTTCTGTTACATCAATCCCGGTATCTTCACTATTTAAAGATAGAGTCGTACTTGTTAGTTGTTCGTCAAATGGTATATAAAACTCAACATGCTCTCCTTCAACATACAAATCTACTTCATCTGTATAACCTGGATCGAAGTTTGTTCGTTCCGTCTCAGTTGTTAATTCGATAAAATCAGATTTATAGTTTGCCCTAAATTGGTATGTTCCAGGCAAATATGGTCCAACCTCTTTTGAAAAATTCTCCTTGTCTGAAATTGCGATCACTTCTTCGTCTAGCAATATTTCTGTATTCTCATAATTTGTATACACAGTAAAGTATACGGGGCTAACGTTAATCTCGTAATTATCAAAAATAAGTTTTTTTCCGTCTTTTACTAGATTTACAGCGTAATAAAATGGTGAATCGTCAGCTGCATCAGCTACATTAGAGTTGTTTTCATAATCTTGACCTTGTCTTTTTAAATGATTAATTAAATGACCCCGTTTACTGGGGTTTTCGCTGAAATAGTTGATAAAACCTGATACCGCTTCTTCATTAATCGTCAAATTTTTACTGCTTGATTTTAGTATATCTGCAACTGTTCCAGCATCCTTTTCAATCATCGCTGTTTCAAATCTCTCAATAATTTTTTCCTGTGAAGTCATGGATGCGCCAACCTGATAGCCGATAAGTAACAATACAATCAGGACACCCGTTATAGCTATGGAAAGCTTGGATTTTACTGTCTGTCTATTTTCAGAAGTGGATAAACCACTATCTTTTGGAGGTTCAGGTGAAGGCTTTTGCGTAGTGTCCAAGCCCAGACTTTGTGATTCTGTAGTGGCTGTTAAATCTTCACCACAATGTTTACAAAACTTGGCTCCCTGAACGAATTCCTTCCCACAATTCTTGCAAAACTTCATCATCATATCCCCTCCGTTTCTAGTAAGTTAAAAATTCTAGTACTATTTATATTACAAACTTTGACGAATTCGTTGTTTTTTACAGTTTGGTAACAAAAACATTACTATTGTATAACAATCTATCGATTATTTCAACGTAAACTTATATATTGACTAGTAAGAATATAATTTAGTATGGTAGATAAAGCGTTTGCAAAAATGGAAAGGAGAATTTAATGAAATTTTTAACGAGGTTTTTTGATCGAATGGTCCAGCGATACCTACCCGATGCATTTTTATTTGCTATCATTTTAACCTTAATCGTTTTTCTATTAGGAATTGGTTTCACGGACAGTTCACCAATGCAGATGATTGACTACTGGGGCGGTGGCTTTTGGAATTTGTTAGCTTTTGCCATGCAAATGTCCTTAATTGTAGTTACCGGGTATATCCTTGCTAGTACCCCGCTTGTAAAAAACGCGTTAACAAAAATAAGTACACTCGCGAACACCCCTGGGCAGGCAGTCTTGCTTGTTACGTTTGTCGCAGCAATTGCCTGTCTTATTAGTTATGGTTTTGGGTTAGTTGTTGGGGCACTGCTTGCAGTTCACGTTGCCAGACGCGTTCCAACTGTGGACTATCGCCTTCTAATGGCAAGTGCGTATAGTGGATTTCTACTATGGCATGGGGGGTTATCAGGATCTATCCCATTATTGATTGCTACACCAGGCCATTTTTTAGAGGAAACAATCGGTGTTGTACCAATTACAGATACACTCTTAAGTGCGTCTAACTTGTTTATCGTTATTTCTTTACTCATTTCACTTCCATTATTAAATCGGTTCCTGATGAAATCCAGTGATAACTTAGAAAATACCGATCCTAACTTATGGAAATCTGACACGGTGGACGATGATGATGAACCTGAATTATCCAAAGAATACATAACTCCTGCTGTTCGGTTGGAGAACAGTAAACTTGTTTCGCTCTTAATTGGGATCATGGGATTTGTATTTATTATTTATCACTTTGTCCAAAATGGACTTGATTTGAATATTAATATCGTTAATTTTATATTCCTCTTTCTTGGAATCATTTTCCACCGCACCCCTAGACGTTTCTTGAATAGTGTTACAAGTGCAGTGAAAAACGTTGGAGGCATCATCGTACAGTTCCCTTTCTATGCTGGGATCATGGGGATGATGGTTGCCTCAGGTCTATCGGAACAAATGTCACTATGGTTCGTTAATCTATCGAGCGACTTTACGCTTCCACTATTTTCATTCATTAGTGCTGGTATCGTTAACTTCTTCGTTCCATCTGGTGGTGGCCAATGGGCAATTCAAGGTCCAATCATGATACCTGCAGCAATTGAGATCGGAGCAGACACAGCAAAAACAGCCATGGCAGTAGCATGGGGGGATGCTTGGACGAACATGATTCAGCCGTTCTGGGCATTACCACTACTGGCAATCGCCGGCTTAAAAGTCCGCGACATTATGGGATTCTGTGTCATCATCCTATTCTGGAGCTTCATTCCAATAACTATTGGTCTATTATTATTTTAAAAAGGAAAAGTGTCCTGTGAGCAGCGGGACACTTTTTTCTTGTAGTTTAGGAAACTATCAAATTTGGAGCTTGTGGGTAATTTGTTAACTGTGTACGCCACGGAAGATCGACTAACTTCGTCGCTATGCGCGGCAACGTCGACCCACCCGCGATGCACGGGCGCAGCCCATACGTCGCTAAACGGGCACTTGCGCTTTTGTTCTTTTTTCCTATTTGAATGGTGAACTTTGGCTTTTAGTCAGTAAACTTTGGCCACTTCGCCTAAAACTTTGGCCTTTTCGCTTTAAACTCCGGCCACTTCACTCAAAACTTTGGCTTTTCAACAAAAATTCATTCTTTCCTCCGCTTCGAAAGCTGCGCAATACCAATCCCAGCTATTATCAGCACGGAACCAGTCAAGATACCAGTCGTCAACTCCTCACCTAGAATCAACGCACTAAGCAACAATCCGAAAATAGGTACCAGCAAGGTCGACAATGTTGCTGTCACCATATCAATCACACTTAGCAATAAAAACCAGAGCGAGAAGCAAAGTGCAGATGCCAGCACACCAGTAAACAACACGTAAAATATGCTGTTTGCATTCAAATGTATTGGCTCACCCCACTCCATCATCACTGCTGCTAAAATAATGCCAATCGTACCGAACAGCATTTGAAAGGCAGTGACCTGCAGCTTTCCTATATCCTGAAGCTTCAACCGGTAATATACATTGGATGCGCCCCACGAAATAGCCGCTATGATTATCAATAGTTCTCCAAATATCACTTGCATGTCCTGAACAAGCACGATATCCCAACCAAGAATAGTTAGCAACCCTGCCATTCCAATCGTGAGTCCTATTACTTTTACACCAGCGAGTTTCTCACCAAGTATTTTCGAGGCAAACATACTACTCCATATTGGCATGGAATACAACAACACGGATGATTTTCCAGCATCAATAAACCGCAACCCATACATGACGAGCAAGAAAACGATAGAAGTTTGCAAAATCCCTACTATTATAAGATGCTTCCATTCGTTCTTGGCTGGCAATTCCAGTTTTAATATGCCAATTATTCCTAATAAGGTTAATGAACCAATCCCAAACCGGAAAGCATTAAACGTGAACGGACCCATGTAATCCAGCGATTCTTTCATTAATACCCATGCATAACCCCATATAATCGTAATAACTAAAATGAAGGACCAGATTATGTATCTATTCTTTTCAAGAAGTGTAACTAATGAATTACTGCTATTTCTATTTTGCATATTTCGATCCTCTTTTCTAAAAATCGCATCTTTACTTATCGTATTATATTTGGTTTAAATGCCAAAGTGAAAAAGCTTACTTTACATAATAATTCAAGAACCTATTTTCTTTCACATCTAAAACATGTATTATATGTTATAATATAGAAAAATAGAAAGAGTTCGAAAAAATATGATAATTAATATTTACACAGGGGAAACGGTAGATATTTGCTATAAGGTCTTAGGTAAAAGTGATGTTAAAAAGTATAATCTATATAAAAAGAATGGTTGGTTCGAGTGGACTAAAGAATTCGCAAAAAAAGAAAATAAGTTGTTTGGAATGTTTGTTAAGGGGAAAGATGTAATACAGGGAGTAATCGCAATCCAGGAACATAAAAATAATCAATTGATACACATTGAACTTATGGAAGCTGCACCTCAAAACAAATTTTCTAATCCAAATCAAACCTATGCAGGTATTGGAAAAAACCTTCTGTGCTTTGCTGTTGAATTAAGTTTCCAGCTTAATTATGAGGGATACATTGGTTTGTTTGCAAAACGAAATCAAAATGAAGATTATTATCGGAAACTAGGGGCAATACAGTCAAGATTTAATTTCACCCCATATTACTTTTTTCCAACAAATAAGTCGGCTGAACTGCATAATCGATACTTACCTGGAGGTGTTCAATGGTGTCAAAGTTGAAGGGATTTAACTTTGAATCTACAGCAAAAGGAATTCGTGCAACAAGGGAAGGTGTTAAAACAATGAAACGATTCAATAATTCGATAGATGACATGGATCAAGCATTTCCGAGTGGTATATTTACAGCACCTGATGAAAAAGTTCCTAACTTACGCTTTCGTAACATGTATAATTGGTGTCAGGAAAATGGAAGAAATCCCGAAACATTAACAAAAGAGGAAATAGATCAATTTAAGCTAAATTAGTGCGAAATTTTAAATATCTCATCTACAATTCGTATTAACTTGGTTGACCTAAAATAAGGTGCTATCATAGGAGAAGTAACCCCCCATCTATTGTATTTAAAAGTGGGGTGGTTGCTTTTTTCTAGGAAAAAATTTATAGTGAATATCGTAAGGACAACCAAATTTCTATTAAAATAATTTCATTTGTTGATTATTTCCCTCATAACCAACTTTTTCCATTATATAACCTAATGCTTTGTAACCTTTTTTTCTTTTTTCAAACATGCTCTGAAACAACGCTTCTTTATGGTCTACGTAATCATATACTTTTACTTCCCTTTTTTTATCATGTAATCGATGAAGTCTGCCAACATATTGCTGAAGCGTTCCTTTCCAAGATATTGGCATTACCAAAAACATCGTGTCTAAACGTGCATTATCAAATCCTTCACCTATATACTTTCCAGTAGCAATAATTAAGCGTTCTTGATCATCTGAAAGTTCTTCTAACCTTTTTAACTTATATTGTCCTTCCTTCTTACCCATTCCTCCGGTAAGTACGATAATATTTTTAGCAAAGCCTTTAAACTTTGCCTCAAGCAGCTTAACGTGTTCAATTCGCTCTGTCAGTATGATAGGGAATGACCCTTCATCTAATTCTTTTAATACATCATTAAAGATCATATCATTACGCTGATTATCATTAATAAGTTCAGCATACAGGTTCTGAATGTTTTTTTGTTCCTCATTCACCGTACTTTTAAACGTGGTATTTCTACCTATTAAAATATGATCAAATGGCCTTATTTTTGCTTGTTCTTTGGCATTAACCTTAAAACGTATAGGCCCACATTGCATTGTCATTATTGGGTGTAATCCATCTTTTCTTGTTGGTGTAGCAGTTAATCCATGGACGTATGTTGCTTCTGCTTTTTTTAATACTTTTTCAAAACTGTATGCTGAAATATGATGACACTCGTCTACTATAATTTGTCCATATTTAGTAATCAGTTCTTTAACTACACCTTTATGATTTAGACTTTGAATTGTAGCTATATCAATATTCCCTTGAGCGTTGTTTTTCCCTCCACCAACTTGGCCAATTTTACTAGGCTCTATATTAAAAAATGCTGCTAACCGTTCTTTCCATTGATCCATTAGTTGCTTACGATGAACTATCACCAATGTGTTTACATTTCTCTTTGATATAAGCGATGCAGCTACAACTGTTTTTCCAAATCCTGTAGTTGCCGACAGTATGCCAATTGGAGATTTTAGCAGCTTTTCGGTAGCGTCAACTTGTTGTGTTCTCAATTGTCCATGGAAATTTACTGAGATTTCTGTACCTGAAAATGTCTGATCTTCTACCTTAAGTTCAATTGAATTTTCTTTAAGAAGCTTAGATAGTTCCTCCATCAACCCACGTGGTAAAATCAGGTGTTCTTGCTGATCTTCTGAACAATCAATAAGTCTTGGTATCTTATATGTCGGTAAACGTTTAGCCTGAGCCTTAAAGTATGCTGGGTTATTAAACGTTGCTAATTGAATAATTTTATTTATAAAGTGTGATGGGAGACCCTCTTTAGGAATATAAATACTATCCTTGCAAATAACTGATAGTTTAGTTGGTATCCTTTCTTGTTTGGAAATATATTCATTAATTACATCAGGGGAAGTGTCCATATGATAGTAACTCTTAATAACTTTTTCTACATTTGCTTTATCCATCTTTTTAATTTCAGATAAATAAAGCCATTGATCACGGTAAGCAATAAAATTTTCATCAACAAAAATACTATTTCCATTCTTTCTTGGTTCATGCTGTAATGGTAGAGCAATTAAATTACCAAATCCACCTTTAGGTAATGAATCTTGACTGGGGAACAATCTATCATAGGAGTCAATTCCTGTCTGATATCTTTTCTCAAGAGTTCGCTTTAAGAGTAAATTACCAAGTTTTCGTGCCAATTTAGCAGGAATAGCATCTTGAAAAAAGATCCAAACATGACATCCATCACCTGAACGAGATATTTCAATACTAGCAGGTACGTCTAATTCTTTACATACGTCTATAAAAGCTGTTGCGTCATTTTTCCAATTTTTCTTATCAAAATCAACTGCTAAAAAATAGCATGTCCCATCTTTTAACATAGGATACAAACCGATCGATTTCTTTCCAGAGAGGTGATCATATATGACTTGATCTGTTATTGAAGTGAATTTTTTATTTGGACAATTCGCACATTTAATAGTAGGTTTTTTACACTCATAGGCTGGTGAATATCCAGATTTACCTTTTTTAGACTTCCAACGGACAGCAAAAACATCTTCTCTACCTTTGAACAGATCCCTAAATAGTTCAATTCTACTCCTAATTTTCTTTTCCCTAGATTGGATTTTACTAGTATCATTTTGTTTATTCTCCAAAGTAGGTATGATGTTATGATGCTTCAAAAGTTGTTTTAATCGATTATTTTCATCTTGCAAATGTTCATTCTCTTTCAAGGCTTTTTGAAGTTGTAGCTCGAGATTACCCATAAATTCACTCTCTCATTTAACAAAGTTTTAATGCTATTATACTAATACTTTTTAAATATCAAAAACAGTATATTGTTCCCTCTTCAAATAGTCTAACCACTAGTATTATATTTGGTTTAAATGCCAAAATAAAAAAGCTTATTCCTACTTTTGGCGCATTAAAATTATCACACCTTTTATATATTTCCCAACATTTTTGTTACTAACGATTCATTTACTAAACTACCTTATGTCTACTATGTTAATAGTGTAAGCGCTTTATTATGTTCTAATTTTAGAAGGAGGAGGAAATATGCGTCGAAAAACATCGTATATTACATTATCGGCAATACTATCTACTTCTTTACTCTTCACATCATCAGTGGGGATAACTACAGAAGCGCAGGAGGGACAAAAGCCGACAATAGAAGATCGGGATTTTAAAAAATCGCAAGAAAAACCTCACCCGATTTTTTCCTGGGATGAACCTGGACCATCATCACCTGTGCTACACCCTGGCTCGGTAAAAGGGGCTGGAATGATGGAAGGTCCTTTACTGGAGATTGATTCGGTAATGGACAACATGATTGAAAATGGTACGATGCCTGGTGCGGTTACATTTGTAGCGAGACGTGGGCATATTGTACAGCATGAAGCATATGGGCATGCAGCGCTTTATGAAGATGATAGTGTCACCGAGATGGACGAACCTGTTGCTATGAATAAAGATACTATTTTCGATGTTGCTTCACTTAGCAAAATTTTCACAACTACTGCAGCCATGAAACTTTATGAAGATGGTCAATTTAAACTTGATGATCCGGTTGCAGATTACATTCCAGATTTTGCACAAAACGGCAAAGAGGATGTAACCATACGTCAGCTAATGACACATACATCAGGATTCACAGCTTGGATTCCCCTCTATACCGTTGGCGAAACAAGAGAAGATCGACTACAGCATGTTTTCAAATACCCATTAAATAACCCACCAGGATCTACATACACCTATAGTGATTTAAATATGATTACATTAGCAGCCATTATTGAGCGTTTATCCGGAAAACGTTTAGATGAATTTGTAAAAGAAAATCTGACAGAACCACTTGGGATGGATGACACCATGTATAATCCTTCTGAAGATTTAAAGAAAAATACTGCCGCAACCGAATATCAACCCTTAATCGACAGAGGCCTCGTTTGGGGAGAAGTTCATGATGAAAACGCTTGGTCACTTGATGGTGTTGCAGGCCATGCTGGTATTTTCTCAACGGCAAATGATATTGCAAAATTAGCTCACATGTTTATTAATGAAGGCCGTTATGGGAGTGAGCAAGTACTCCAACCGGAAACAATCGAGCTATTAGTTCAGAATCAAATTCCCGGATTTCCTGGAAATGATCATGGATTAGGTTGGGAACTTGGACAAGGTTGGTACATGGACGCGTTATCAGAAGGGTCGTCCATTGGACATACTGGTTATACAGGAACATCTATTGTCGTTAATCAAAATAATGACACCATCGCCATTTTATTAACCAACCGTGTTCATCCAAGTCGTAACACCGTTTCTACCAATCCAGCAAGACGTCAATTTGCACGTCAGGTGGCTGATGCAATTCCTGTATCTATTCCCAACAAAGAAGGCGCTTGGTTTGCGGGATATGGTAGTCATTTAAATCAAGAATTAACAACTGAAGTTCATATTAAGAAAAACCGGGCAAACCCCGCCCGGTCCTTTCCTACCCACCATAGTTAGTGGAAGTCCGATAAT
>NZ_JBHTKJ010000004.1:0-995 GCF_042675965.1 Virgibacillus byunsanensis
AAATGGGAATAAATTCCAAAATTAAACGTTTGATAATCTTTAAATTTTTTTATGCAACGCTAGTGATTCATTAACCATTCTTTTTGTGAATTAGTTAATATTGGTAATCCCTGTATATAAGCATTATAACTCATTAAGTCAAATTGAACTATATTTTCTATAATTTCTTTTGACTCAATAGGATAGTTTCTTAGTAGATAATCGACTACCTCTTTTGCTTTGACCTTTTTTCGTTCAAATAAGCCAGCTTTAACTTTGGTGTTCTTTGTATATTTATTTAATTTTGCTTCATTGGATATCACTTCAATTAACTTTTCATCATCAAATCTAAAGCCTAGGGAAGCACCATTATCATATATTGGTGATAATCTTACATCTGTAGGTGAATAAAACATTAACATCCAATTATACGGATGTCTATCCTGATTTCCAATAATTATATCAAAAAACTGCATTTCTAGGAATTTTCTCTCTATCTTTTCCCAGTATGGGAGCTTGTTCATAAGAGTAAACCCATAGTCAATAAGATCATTACCTTTTAGAGAAGAAGTTGCTTGTAAAATTTGGTATTCATCAAAACTACTGAGTAGTACCCCTCCTTCTTCATTTGGGACGGGTTCGGGTATCCTTACAAAGTTTCTAAGCAAACAGCCTCGACGACCATTTCTAATTACTATTTCTACATCCATTGTTTCAAAACCTAGTATAGACCCAATTTCAGCAGCAACTAACTCGGTTATATCTTCCCATGAAACACCTACTTTTGTATCTCTAGGATACTTAATCAAATAATCAATTTTATCAGGTGAACGTAATTCTTCCTTTTCTAATGTACTTTTACCACCATAACCGATCCGATCCCATTTACTAATATCACGTAACAAATCCTTAACTCCTTTATTACTTAGTTAACTAATATAAAATAGTACCTGAATTATTCATAGAATTTCTTTGATTACCCAATAATGCTTATCTATCAAGCATTCCTTTGATTT